>CAMPIX010000011.1 GCA_946886565.1 uncultured Altererythrobacter sp. | reverse complement strand
CTCTACGAGCTCGCCGAGAAGCTGGTCGACCTCGAATACCACTTCCAGCGCTGGCGCTTCGGGCACCTGAAGACGGTCGAGCGGATCATCGGCTTCAAGAAGGGCACCGGCGGCACTCCGGGCGTGCCCTACCTCGAAGGCGTGCTGAAACAGGCGTTCTTCCCCGAACTGCTGAGCGTGCGGACGGCGATATGAATGGGGTTTTTCACGCAAAGGCGCAAAGGCGCGAAGAGGTTGTGCCTGCGGCGAAGCCGCACTTCATTGAACTAGAGCGCTTGCTGCTCGCGGTCGCTGCATTCGGAATGCGACACTTCGTGTCGCGTAACCTCTTCGCGCCTTTGCGCCTTTGCGTGATCAAAAAATTCCGGCCAGTCCGGTAAGCACAATGGAAAACGTGCTCACCAAAGCCCACGAACTCGACGCCGCCGACCCCTTGCGCGAATACCGCGCGCGGTTCGACCTGCCCGAGGGGGTGATCTACCTCGATGGCAACTCGCTCGGCGCTCTCCCGAAGGCGACGCCCGAGCGACTCGCGCAAGTCGTGCGAGAGGAATGGGGCGAGGGGCTGATACGCTCGTGGAACAGCGCCGACTGGATCACGATGCCGCAGCGCGTCGGCGGCAAGATCGCCCCGCTGATCGGCGCCGCGGCGGACGAGGTGATCGCCGCCGACAGCACCTCGGTGAACCTGTTCAAGCTGATCGCCGCCGCGCTCCGGATGCGTCCCGGCCGCAAGACGATCCTCTCCGAACCCGGCAACTTCCCGACCGACCTCTACATGATCGCCGGGCTCGAAGCGCAGGGCCTCGCCACCCGCCGCCTCGCCCCGCGCGAGGCGATCGCAGACGCGTTGAATCAAGACGTCGCGCTGCTGCTCCTCACCCACGTCCACTACAAGACCGGCGAAGTGTTCGACATGGCCGCGCTTACCCGCGCAGCGCACGCGGCCGGGGCGCTGGTGCTGTGGGACCTGTCGCACAGCGCGGGCGCGATCCCGGTCGACCTGAACGCCTGCGAGGCGGACTTCGCGGTCGGCTGCGGCTACAAGTACCTGAACGGCGGCCCCGGCGCCCCGGCTTTCGCCTACGCCGCCCGCCGCCACCACCAAGCCATGCAGCAGCCCCTGACCGGCTGGATGGGCCACGCCGCCCCCTTCGCCTTTTCCGACGATTACGCGCCGGGCGCCGGCATGAACCGCCTGCTCGCCGGCACTCCGCCGATCCTCGGCCTCGCCGCGCTCGAATGCGGCGTCGATCTGATCGCTGAAATCGGCATCGGGCGCCTCGCGGAGAAATCGCGCAAACTGTCCGAATTCTTCCGGTGGTGTCTTGCCGAACAGAGCGTCAATCTCGACCTCGCGAGCCCGCCGGACCCCGCACACCGCGGCAGCCAGCTCTCCTTCCGCCACCCCGAGGCCTACGCGATCTGTCAGGCCCTCATCGCCCGCGGCGTTATCGGCGACTTCCGCGATCCCGACATCCTCCGCTTCGGCTTCGCGCCTGCCTATGTCTCGTTCGAGGACGTGGCCGAGGCTGCGCGGCACCTCGCCGAAGTGCTCGACCGCGACGAATGGCGGCGCGAGGAGTTCCGGGAACGCGCGGCGGTGACGTGACGGGGTGCGCAGCCCCGCCCGCGGTCAGGCGGCGCGCTGCGAGTGCGCGGTGATATCGTCCACCAGCGGATAGAGCTCGGAGTTCTCGCGCTCGATTCGTGTCGCGAGCGCGGCGAAGATCGCGGTGCTTTCGCGGCGGAACCCCTCGGGATCGGTCAGGATGGCCCGCGATGTCCGCCACTTCGCCGCGAAGGCGAAATAGACCTCGGCCAACCCGCCCATTTCACTGCTGAAGCGGCTGGCGGTTTCGGCCGCTTCGCTATCCGAGGACGCCATCAGGCGCGGGTAGAGCGTCTTGTCCTCGGCCGCGAGATGGACCTGTACGATGCCGTTGAGCTGGGCGAGCCGGTTGGCCGCCTGTGCCGCGTCGGCCTCGTTGGCCAAAGTGCGCGCGGCCTCGGCCACATCGGCCGCCTTCGCCAGTATCGCGTCGTGCTGCCGGCGAAAATTCTCGGTGTAACGCATGGTGCGACGATCCTCCGCAGACCGCGCAAGGCATAGAGCGCGCTGGCGAAGGAATGATTAACGGCGCGGTGACTCGGCGGTCCCCCTCCCCTTGCCGGGGAGGATTGGGGCCCTCACTCCTCCAGCTCGATGTCCCAGTAGAGCCAGTCGCGCCAGGTTTCGTGCAAGTAGTTGGGCGGGAAGGCCTTGCCGCGTTCCTGCAACTGCCAGCTCGTCGGGCGGATCGGGCTGACCAACGGCATGTGCGCCTGCTTCGGCGTGCGGCCGCCCTTCTTCATGTTGCACGGCGCGCAGGCGGTGGCGATGTTCTCCCACGTCGTCCTCCCGCCCAGACGGCGCGGCACGACGTGGTCGAACGTCAGGTGCTGCGGGCTGCCGCAATACTGGCAGGCGAAGCGGTCGCGCAGGAACACGTTGAAGCGGGTGAAGGCGGGGAACTCGCCGTGCTTCACGTATTGCTTGAGCGCGATCACGCTCGGGATCTTCATGTCGAGCGAGGGCGAATGGACCTCGCGCTCGTAGGTTGCGACCACGTCCACCCGGTCGAGGAAGATCGCCTTGATCGCGGTCTGCCACGGCCACAGACTGAGCGGGTAGTAGGAGAGCGGGGTGTAGTCGGCGTTGAGCACGAGCGCGGGGCATGCCGACAGATTGCTTGTCGGATCCTCATCGGCGCTCCGGAATCGCGCCGCGCGTTCGAGCAACTCAGCCTTGAACACCGATGCGTGTCCTCCCTGATGCGGTGAAGGGAGCATTTGCACCGAATCGCGTCAAGCGTGTTACCGACAGGCTTTCCACAAGACCGTCCCCCGTGTGGCGAAACGGCCACCGCCTTCGAGAAACCATTTTCCTACATGCCCGGCGCTGTGCCACGGTCTCGCCGATGCCGATCCGACCGACCTTTTGCCCCGATGCACCGGCCGCGATGCAGGCGCGTTGGAAGGTGACGGCGCGAACCGCGATCTCGCGCGCAAACCATTGCCGGGAAACGAGAATTGGAGAAGGACGAGTTTTTTGTTTGGCCCGGGTGTGTGGTCCACGCGCTCCGGCCGCTTTTCGGGGGCAATAGCGCGTGATCGTCACCCGCTTCGCCCCCAGCCCGAACGGCTCGTTGCATCTCGGACACGCTTTTTCGGCGATCGTCGCGCACGATCTCGCGGCCGCGCGAGGCGGGCGTTTCGTGCTGCGGATCGAGGATATCGACGGCGCGCGCAGCCGACCTGAGCTGGCCGACGAATTCCGCGCCGATCTTGCGTGGCTGGGGCTGGAATGGGACGAGGTGGCCCCGCAGTCCGCGCGGCTGGCGAGCTACGCGGCTGCCGCCGAGCACCTGCGCGGCGAGGGGCTGCTGTACCCCTGCACCTGCACCCGCGCGGAAATCGCGGCGGCCGCGCGCAAGGTCAGCCCCGAGGGACCGGTCTATCCCGGCACCTGCAAGGGCCGTGTGGTCGATCCCGGCGAACCCGCCGCCTGGCGCCTCGACGTCGCCAGGGCGCTCGCGCGCACCGGGCCGCTCGAATGGATCGACGAACTCGCCGGGCCGCAGGCGGCCGATCCGGCCTCGTTCGGCGACGTCGTGCTGGTGCGCAAGCACGAGCCTGCCAGCTACCACCTCGCCGCGACGCTCGACGACGCGGCCGACGGGGTGACGCTGGTGACCCGCGGGCGCGACCTGTTCGCCGCGAGCCACGTCCACCGGCTGCTCCAGGCGCTGCTTGGTCTGCCCGTGCCGGTGTGGCACCATCACCCGCTGCTGCTCGATCCGAGCGGCGGCAAGCTCGCCAAGCGCCGCAATTCCGCGGGCGAAGGCTTTGGGCTCGCCGACCGGCGCCGGGCGGGGGAGGACGGCGCGGCGCTAGCCGCCGCGCTGCGCGCGCACCGCTTCCCCGCTGGCATTTCGCTCGGCGAATGACTAAGTCAGGGCCATGACCACATTCCTCGTCATCGTCCTCGTCGTGCTCATGGCGCTCGTCGTCTACTCGCTGGTGCGCGGAATCGTCGCGTTCCTGAAAAGCACCAGGATGGATCTCGAGAGCGAGGACACCGGCCGCGCGACCGAGATGCAGTTGCTGCAGAACAAGATGATGTTCAACCGCATCAAGTATCAGGCGCTTGCGGTGGTGGTCGTGGCGGTGCTGCTCGCCATCGCCAACTGACGCCTGCCGGGCGCTCGGCATGGTCAGGCTCAACAAGATCTACACCCGCACCGGGGACGACGGGACCACGGGCCTCGTCGACGGCTCGCGCACGGCGAAGCACTCGCTGCGGATCGCCGCGATCGGGCGGGTGGACTGCGCCAACAGCGCGCTCGGCCTCGCCGCGGCCGCGCTCGCCGATGGCGACCATGCCGCGGCGCTCTATCGCATCCAGAACGACCTGTTCGACCTCGGAGCCGATCTCGCCACTCCGGGCGAGGATTTCGAGCCCTCCGAAATGGTGCTGCGCATGGTCCAGCCGCAAGTCGACTGGCTCGAAGCCGAGATCGACCGGCTCAACGAAGGGCTCGAGCCGCTCAGGAGCTTCGTCCTGCCCGGCGGCAGCGAGGCCGCCGCGCGGGTCCACGTCGCGCGCGCTTCGGTCCGCGAGGCGGAGCGTGCGATGACCGCGCTCGCCGAAGCCGCGCCGGTCAATCCCGCCGCGCTCGCCTATGCCAACCGCCTGTCGGACTACCTGTTCGTGCTCGCGCGCGCGCTCAACGATGGCGGCGCAGGCGACGTGAAATGGGTACCCGGCGCCAGCCGCGCCGCGCTCTAGTCAAACGGGGCCCGGCGGGCTAACACACGGCCTTTGCTGCAAGTGCGAAGGGTTTGTGCAATGCAAAAGGTGGCGGTAATCGGCGCGGGTCAGATGGGCTCGGGCATCGCGCTAACGGTCGCGCAGCATGGCATCGAGGTGTTGCTCGCCGACGTCGAGCTGAGCGTCGCCGAGAAGGCGAAAGCCGGGATCGACCGGTCGCTCGGAAAGCTCGTGGGCAAGGGCAAGCTCGAGATCGCCGAGGCCGACGCCGTGCTCGCCCGGATCACGCCGGTGTCCGACTACGACCCGTTCGCCGACGCCGAGCTGATCGTGGAGGCGGCGACCGAGCGCGAGGAAATCAAGCAGACGATCTTCGGCAAGGCGGGCAAGGTCCTCTCGCAAGGCGCGATCCTCGCCAGCAACACCAGCTCGATCCCGATCACCCGCATGGCCAACTATGCGCCGGATCCGGCGCGCTTCATCGGGCTGCACTTCTTCAATCCGGTCCCGGTGATGGGGCTGATCGAGGTGATCCCCGGCCTCGCCACCTCCGAAGAAACCACCGCGCGCACCCGCGCCTTCGCCGAGAGTCTGGGCAAAGAGGTCGTGCTGAGCCAGGACGAGCCGGGCTTCGTGGTCAACCGCATCCTCCTGCCGATGATCAACGAGGCGGTCTTCGTGCTCGGCCAGGGCACCGCCAGCATCGAGGATATCGACAAGGGCTGCCGCCTCGGGCTCAACCACCCGATGGGTCCGCTCCAGCTCGCCGATTTCGTCGGGCTCGATACCTGCTTCGAGATCATCCAGGTGCTCTACAACACCACCGGCGACAGCAAGTACCGCCCCGCGCCGCTGCTGGTGAAATACGTCGAGGCCGGCTGGCTCGGCCGCAAGACCGGCCGCGGGTTCTACGATTACTCGGACGAAGTGCCGGTCCCCACGCGCTGAATACGGGAACGGCGCAGGCTCGCC
The DNA here is from genome assembly GCA_946886565.1 of uncultured Altererythrobacter sp. The sequence continues at coordinate 67,003 of CAMPIX010000011.1, read as the reverse complement.
GCTGGTTGGTCCCGCGAAGGAGACATCGCATGACCGACAAGCCGGTGAAGAGCCAGGAAGAGCGCCAGGCAGACCTCGCGCCTGAAACGCATAACGACGAGCAGGACGATCACCGCGAACAGGCGCAGGAAGTCGCGGAAGAAGCGCGCGATCTGGCGCGTCACAGCCCGACCGAGAGCGAAAAGGGCCCTAACTCGAGCGGCTTGATGGACGATTCCACCCAGGACACGATCGACAGGATGCGCGACATGGAAAGCTCGGGCCGCATCGACATGGACGCCTATCGCGGCGAGCCCAACCACGACGACAATGTCGACAAGTACGGCAAGGCGCGCAAGCCCGACGGCTGAAGCCTGTCCTGAGCGGCTGGCCTGCCAGCCAGCCGAAGGGCGGCGACGGAACCTAGGGCTTCGCTCCGGCGCTGCTCTCGTCGGTCAGATCGCCGTCGTTGAACAGCCACAGGCCCGCGACGAGAATCGCCGACCCGACGATCACGGCATAGGCGAGCAGGCGGAAGTTCGGTCCCGATGCGCGCTCCATCTCGTGCGGATCGAGCTTGCTCAGCGTCTGCCGGGCGCGCCGCTGCGCCGCCCAGGCGAGCGCGGCGCCGGCGGCGATGAACAGCGTGGCTATCGCTTTCGCCAGCCACGGCGGCTGCAGCTCTCCGAACAGCGCGCGGCAGGCGAGGCCGATGGCGATTGCGGCAAAGGCCGTGCGCAGCCACCCGGCAAACGTACGCTCCATCGCCATGATGTTGCGGTCTTCGGCGAATTTGGTGCGCTCGACCGCGAGGTCGTTAGAGCTCGGATCCTTCGCCATCGAGATCGACAATAGCCGTCTCGCCCTGCGCTTCAAGCATCGTACCCTCGTGATCGGGCCCGTCGTGCACGACCATCGGCGTGGTGTCGAAGCCCTCGGCGTCGTCGATCAGGTCCTCGTCGGAGGCGAAGCCGCCGATCGCGACCGGCGCTTCGACAGGTTCCGAAACCGCCGTTTCGGTGGTTTGCGAAGAGGTGACGAGCAGTTCGGACGACGGTGTTTCGCGCGGACCGCCCAGATCGTGAACAACGTCCGCCTCGGGCTCGGCTCCGCGCATGAAACGGTCGAGCAGACCCTCGTCGCCTTCGCTCCCGACAAGCGCCATCGCGCCGATCAGCACCAGGCCGACGAAGGCGAGCGCCAGCCACCGATTGCGGAAGAGGTTCGGTTCCATCGCGCCACTGCCTTACGCGCAAATGCTTAAGGTTCGGTGGAGCCCGCCTCCTGCTTGAGCCGGTAGAGCGTTTCGAGCGCCTCGCGCGGGCTGAGCGCGTCGACGTCGAGCGCGCGCAACTCGTCGCGCAGCGCGTCGCAACGCTCCTCCTGCGCTACGCTCGCCGCCGCGAACAGCGGCAGGTCGCCGAGCCCGGCCGCCAGCCCACCCGTTTCCGCGCGCCCCTTCTCCAGCCGGTCGAGCACCGACCTGGCGCGCGCGACCACCGGCTCGGGCACGCCCGCGAGCAGCGCGACCGCGAGGCCGTAGCTGCGGTCCGCCGGCCCTTCGGCGAGCTCGTGCAGCAGCACCAGATCGCCCTTCCACTCGCGCGCGCGGACGTGGTGGAGGCTGAGCGCGTCGCAGGTCTCCGCGAGCCGCGCGAGCTCGTGATAGTGCGTCGCGAACAGGCAACGGCAACGGCTGGTCTCGTGCACCGCCTCGACCACCGCCCAGGCGAGCGCGAGCCCGTCGTAGGTCGATGTGCCGCGCCCGACCTCGTCGAGGATCACGAAGCTGCGCTCGGTGGCTTGCGACAGGATCGCGGCGGTCTCGACCATCTCGACCATGAAGGTCGAACGCCCGCGCGCGAGATTGTCCGACGCGCCGACGCGGCTGAACAGGCGGTCGACCAGCCCGATCCGCGCCGAAGCCGCAGGCACGAAGCAGCCGGCTTGGGCGAGCAGCACGATCAGCGCATTCTGGCGCAGGAAGGTCGATTTGCCGCCCATGTTGGGCCCGCCGATCAGCCACAGGCGATCGTTGCTATCGAGCCGGCAATCGTTGGCGACGAAGCGCTCACCTGCCTTGGCGAGCGCGGCCTCGACCACCGGGTGACGCCCGCCCGCAATGTCGAGGCAACGGTCCTCGATGATCTCGGGCCGCGCCCAGTCGCCCTCGGCCGCGCGCTCGGCGTTGCCCGCGGCGACGTCGAGCCTCGCGAGCGCCGCGGCGGTTGCGGCGATCGCCTCGCGCGCCTCGACAACCGCGGCGGTCAGTTCCTCGAAATGCGCCTCTTCCGCCGCCAGCGCGTGCCCGCCCGCCTCGGCGATGCGCGCCGCCTCCTCGTGCAGCCCGAGCGAGTTGAAGCGCACCGCGCCCGCCATCGTCTGGCGGTGGGTGAAGCCGCTGTCCGCCGCCATCAGCGCATCGGCGTGCTTGCTCGGCACCTCGATGAAATAGCCGAGCACGCCGTTGTGCCTGATCTTGAGCGCGGCGATCCCGGTGTCCTGGCGGTAGCGCCCCTCGAGCGCGGCGATCGCGCGGCGGGCGTTGCCCGAGGTCTGCCGCAGCTCGTCGAGCGCGGCGTCGTAGCCCTCGGCGATATAGCCGCCGTTCTGGCGCTCGGTCGGCGGGGCGGGGACGAGCGCACGCTCGAGCAGGTCGACCAGCGCGCCGTGGCCGCCCATGGCGGGCAGCAAATGTGCGAGCAGGGCGGGGCGGTCGGGCTTGCCTTGCAGGTGGTCGCGGATCCGCCGCGCTTCGGCCAGCCCGTCGCGTACTTGGCCGAGATCGCGCGGGCTCCCGCGTCCGGCGACGATCCGCCCGAGCGCGCGGCCGATATCGGGCAGCGCCCGCAACGCCTCGCGCAGATCGGCGCGCAGCAACGGGTCGCCGTGCAACCAACCGACCAGCGCCAGCCGCGCCTCGATCGCCTTCGCGTCGGTCAGCGGCGCGGAAAGGTCCTCCGCCAGTTGCCGCGCCCCCGCGGCGGTCGCGCAGCGATCGACCGAAGCGATCAGGCTCCCCGCACGCGCGCCTTGCTGCGTGGCGAGGATTTCGAGGCTCGAACGCGTCGCCTCGTCCATCGCCAGCGCCGCGTCGCCTTCGCGGGCGACCGGCGGCAGGAGCAGCGGAAGCTTCCCGCGCCCCGCATGGTCGAGATAGGCGACCAGCCCGCCCGCCGCGGCGAGCATTGCCCGCGTGAACCGCCCGAATCCGTCGAGCGTGGCGACACCATGGATGGCCTTGAGCCGCGCCTCTCCGGCCTCGCTCGCGAAATCGCCCCGCGCGCGCTCGATCGTGTCGGCGGGCCGCGCCTCCCAGTCCTCGGGCGCCACCACCTCGCTCGGGCCGAGCCGGGCGAGCGCCGCGCCGAGCTGGCCCGGGGCGCATTCCTCAAGCTCCATCCGTCCGGTCGAGACGTCGACCGAGGCGAGGCCGATCGTCCCGCGCAGATCGCACACCGCGGCGAGCACGTTGGCGCGGCGCGGTTCGAGCAGGGCCTCCTCGGTCAGCGTCCCGGCGGTGACGAAGCGCACGATATCGCGCCGGACCAGCGCCTTCGAAACTGCGGTTCCTTCGCTTCGGGCGCGCTTCTTCGCCTCCTCGGGCGTCTCGACCTGCTCGGCGATGGCGACGCGGCACCCGGCCTTGATCAGCCGCGCGAGGTAACCCTCGGCCGAATGGACCGGCACCCCGCACATGGGCACCGCCGCGCCGCCGTGCTCGCCGCGGCTGGTGAGCGCGATGTCGAGAATGCCCGCGGCCTGCCGCGCATCGTCGAAGAATAGCTCGAAGAAGTCGCCCATGCGATAGAACAGCAGGCAATCGGGCGCCTCGCGCTTGAGCGCGTGGTACTGCTCCATCATCGGGGTCGACTTGCCCGCCATGCGAGCGGCCTAGCGTTGGCGCGAGCGATTCGGAATGGGCGAGGCCGCGCCTTTCCCCTACCGCTCGCGCCGCGAGTGTGGTTAGGGGAAGCCGCGATTTTCAGGAGGGCATCACCTTGGCCGAGGAAAAACAGCCGAGCTTCACCGCGCGCGAGGCGCTGTTCTATCACGAGACGATCCGGCCGGGTAAGATCGAGATCATCGCCAGCAAGCCGATGGCGACCCAGCGCGACCTGAGCCTCGCCTATTCGCCGGGCGTCGCCGCGCCGGTCGAGGCGATCGCCGAGGACCCGGCCAACGCCGCGAAATACACCGCGCGCTCGAACCTCGTCGCGGTGATCTCGAACGGCACCGCGATCCTCGGCCTCGGCAATCTCGGCGCGCTGGCCAGCAAGCCGGTGATGGAAGGCAAGGCGGTGCTGTTCAAGCGCTTTGCCGACGTCGACGCGATCGATCTGGAGCTCGACACCGAGGATCCCGACAAGTTCATCGAGGCGGTGGCGCTGATGGGCCCGAGCTTCGGCGGCATCAACCTCGAGGACATCAAGGCCCCCGAGTGTTTCATCATCGAGCAGGCGCTGCGCGAGCGGATGAACATTCCGATCATGCACGACGACCAGCACGGCACCGCGATCATCACCGCGGCGGGCCTGCTCAACGCCTGCCATCTGACCGGGCGCGACCTGTCCGAGGTCAAGGTCGTGGTCAACGGTGCGGGCGCGGCGGCGATCGCCTGCACCGCGCTGATCAAGGCGATGGGCGTGCGCCACGACAACGTGATCATGTGCGACCGCTCGGGCCCGATCACGCCCGAGCGCGAGGGCATGGACCAGTGGAAGAGCGCGCACGCGGTCGAAACCGACGCGACGAGCCTGGAGGAAGCGCTGGCCGGCGCCGACATCTTCCTTGGTCTTAGCGCCGCGGGTGCGCTCGCGCCGGCCTGGGTCGAGAAGATGGCGCCCAAGCCGATCATCTTCGCGATGGCCAATCCGGTGCCCGAGATCATGCCCGACGAGGCCAAGGCGGCGCGCCCCGATGCGATCATCGCCACCGGGCGCAGCGATTTTCCCAATCAGGTCAACAACGTGCTCGGCTTCCCCTTCATCTTCCGCGGCGCGCTCGACGTGCAGGCGACCGCGATCAACGAGGAGATGAAGATCGCGGCGGCGCGCGCGATCGCCGAACTGGCGCGCGAGCGCGTGCCCGACGAGGTCGCCGCAGCCTATGGCGGCAAGAACCATGCCTTCGGGACCGACTACATCATCCCCGCGCCGTTCGATCCGCGGTTGATGGAGGTGGTCTCCTCCGCGGTGGCGCAGGCGGCGATGGACACCGGCATCGCGCTGGCGCCGATCGAGGACATGGACGCCTACCGCCTGGCATTGAAGGCGCGGCTCAACCCGACCACCGCGGTGCTCACCAACACTTACGAGCTCGCGCGGACCAATCCGCGGCGGGTGGTCTTCGCCGAGGCGGAGGAGGACGTGGTGCTGCGCGCCGCGATCCAGTTCCGCGACTTCGGCTACGGCACCCCGGTGCTGGTCGGGCGGACCGAGAAAGTGCGTGACGCGCTGACCGCGCTCGGCGTCGACGATCCCGACAATTTCGAGATCCAGAACTCGGCCGATTCGGACCTCGTGCCGCAGATGGTCGATTTCCTCTACCAGCGGCTCCAGCGCCGCGGGCGGACCGAGCGCGACGTGCGCCGCATGGTCAATCAGGAGCGCAACGTGTTCGCCGCGCTGCTGGTCGCGCTCGGGCACGGCGACGCGATGATCTCGGGCCTGACGCGCACCTTCTCGCAGACCGCGCGCGAGGTGAACCTGGTGCTCGATCCCAAGCCGGGGCAGGTGCCCTTCGGCGTGCACATGATGATCGGCAAGAACCACACGACGTTCCTCGCCGACACCACGATCAACGAGCGGCCGAGCGCCGAGCAGCTCGCGCACATCGCGCGCGAGACCGCCGCGGTCGCCAAGCGCATGGGGCACGAACCGCGCGTCGCGTTCCTGTCCTATTCGACTTTCGGCAACCCGCCGGGTCAGTGGCTGGGCAATATCCGCGAGGCGGTTGCGATCCTCGACGCCGAGCAGCCCGATTTCGAGTACGAGGGCGAAATGGCGCCCGATGCGGCGCTCAATCCGAAGGTCATGGCGCTCTACCCGTTCAGCCGCCTGTCGGGGCCCGCGAACGTGCTGATCATGCCCGGGCTCCAGTCGGCCAATCTCTCGGCCAAGCTGCTGCGCGAGCTCGCGGGCGACGCCACCATCGGGCCGATGCTGATCGGGATGGAAAAGCCGGTCCAGATCGCTCCGATGACTGCGATCGCGCCCGACGTGCTGACGCTGGCGGTGCTGGCGGCGGCGGGCGTGGTGGGGTGACCGTCGCGCGTTAGTCGATGAATCCCGAGCGATTTGTCCGGGCAGCGCCGAAGAAGGGCGCAAAGATGAAAGCTGCGCGGCTCGGGCGTCAACGGGCGGATCGCACTCGAAGCGCCGGCCGCGCTCGCAAGAACGGCCGCCCCGAGGGACGGCCGCCTTGTGTCGAATCCGAAAATGTCAGTCCTGCTGACGCTTCCGGTCGCTATCGCCCTTTTCGCCGGGCTGCCGCGAGCCGCCTTGCTGTTGCTGTTGCTCGCGTTGCTGATTGCCAGCTTGCTTGCCCTGATCGGGCTGACGCTGCTGGTTCCGGTCGCCTTGGTTCTGGTTCATGACATCCTCTTCTTTCTGCCCCGGGGGAGGCATGAAAAAGAACCGTCCGCAACTGCCTCGCGTTTCGCGGACAGCGCCGGAACGACATGGAATTGCGACAAAATCCCATGGATTCACAAATGTATGATGGCTCTCGGGCCGATTATTACCGCCGTCGGTAACGAAAATACCAGACTTCATGGCCGTATACGGTGCGCGCCTTGTTTTCGTAGCGGGTTTCACACCAGCCGCCGGGGCGATTTTCCCAGCTTGCGCGGCCGTCGGCTTGCCAATCGAAGGTGTCGGTGTGGCGTCGCATCACCGAGAGCGCGTGGCGCAGGTAGACCGGATGATCGGTGCCGAAGCGAAACTCGCCGCCTGGCTTGAGCTTCGCGGCGAACAGTTCGACCGGGCCGTCGTTCATCATCCGCCGTTTGGCGTGGCGCGCCTTGGGCCAGGGGTCCGGGTGGAGCAGGTAGAGCATGGACAGCGACCCGTCGGGGATGCGCTGGAGCACTTCGAGCGCGTCGCCGTGGTGCAGACGGACGTTGGCGAGGCCGCCGTCGCGCACGTGCACCAGCGCTTGCGCCACGCCGTTGACGAACGGCTCGGCGCCGATGAAGCCGTGATCGGGCAGCAGATCGGCGCGATAGGCGAGATGCTCGCCGCCGCCGAAGCCGATCTCGAAATGCAGCGGACGATCCTGGCCGAACAATCGCTCGGGAGTCACCGGCCCCTCGGCGGGCACCGCGATCTGCGGCAGGAGCTTGTCGACCAACGCCTGTTGCCCCGCGCGCAGCGGCTTGCCCTGGCTGCGGCCATAGAGCCGGTTGAGCGTGGTGGGGTCGCCTTCTTTATGCGCAGTCATGGCGGGGCCGATAGACGCGCTGCCGGGCGAGTGGAAGGGGCGGGTTCGCACGGAGAGGCGGTGTTTTTTGGTTCGCGCAGAGCCCGCAGAGGGAGCAGAGTTCGCAGAGGGGATGCACTCAAACCCAACCATCATCATCCCCGCGAAAGCGGAGCCCGAGCTTCTACCGTTCGAATATGGGTTTCCGCTTCGCGGAGGCGACGGGCGGCCGAACTGCGCGGTGCCTTCTCTCTGCACCCTCTGCGCCTCTGCGCGAACCAGCATTTTACGCCAACGCCGTGTAAATCCCGTAGGCGCTCGTCACGCTCAGCGCCGCGCCGACCAGGATCAGCATCAGCTTGGGGCTGAAATGCTTGGCGGCGAAGGCGCCGAAGGGGGCCGCGGCGATGCCGCCGATAAGCAGGCCGAGCGTCGCGCCGGCGAGGTCGGCGATACCGAGCTGGAAGATGAAGGTCGCCGAGATCGTCAACGTGAGGAAGAACTCGACCGCGCTGACCGTGCCCACCACCTTACGCGGCTCGGCGCCCTGGACGAGCAGGTTCGAGGTCACCACCGGCCCCCAGCCGCCGCCACCCGCCGCGTCGAGGAAGCCGCCGATCAGCCCGAGCGGCGCAACGCGCTTCGCCTCGCGGATCCTGGGCGGATAGAGCAGCCCCCGCGCGAGCAGGTACACGCCCATTCCGGCGAGATAGGCGAGCACGAAAGGCTTGATCACCCCCGCGTCGAGCGAGGTCAGCAGATAGGCCCCGGCCACCCCCCCGATCACGCCGGGCACCAGCAGCCGCACGAACAGGTTGCCGTCGATATTGCCGTGGAGCAAGTGGCTGATCCCGGCGGTCGCGGTGGTGAAGCATTCGACCACATGCACCCGCTGCGACGCCTGCGCGGGCGGCAGCCCGAGCACGCCGACGAGCAGGGTGTTGGTGATGACTCCGAAGGCCATGCCGAGCGCACCGTCGACGAGCTGCGCGGCGAAGCCGATCGCGATGAAGGGCAGCAGCGCCGAAAGATCGATCCCGAACAGGTCCATCGCGAGGCGCCCTTCATGCCGAGGTTCTCACCGCGCAATTAGGGCGAACCGGGCGGGCGGGCGAGCGGTAAAACGCTACGCGTGTCGATAGTTTTTCGCACGCGCATCCGCGCGTGCGGAAGCGAATTACGCCGCTTCGGCCTGGCTTTCGGGATCGCGCAGCACGTAGCCGCGGCCCCAGACGGTCTCGATGTAGTTGTCGCCGCCGCAGGCGTGGCTCAATTTCTTGCGCAGCTTGCAGATGAAGACGTCAATGATCTTCAGCTCGGGCTCGTCCATCCCGCCGTAGAGATGGTTGAGGAACATTTCCTTGGTCAGCGTGGTGCCCTTGCGCAAGCTGAGCAGCTCGAGCATCGCGTATTCCTTGCCGGTCAGGTGCACGCGGGCACCGTCGACCTCGACCGTCTTGGCGTCGAGGTTGACCGCGAGCTTGCCGGTACGGATGACCGACTGGCTGTGGCCCTTGGAGCGGCGCACGACCGCATGGATGCGCGCGACCAGCTCCTCGCGGTGGAACGGCTTGGTCACATAATCGTCGGCGCCGAAGCCGAAGCTGCGGATTTTCGAATCCATCTCGGAGATGCCCGAGAGGATCAGCACCGGGGTCTGCACCTTGGCCACGCGCAGCTTCTTGAGCACGTCGTAGCCATGCATGTCGGGCAGGTTCAGGTCGAGCAGGATGATGTCGTAATCATACAGCTTGCCGAGATCCAGACCCTCCTCGCCGAGGTCGGTCGAGTAGACGTTGAACCCTTCTGTGGTCAGCATCAGCTCGATGGCCTTCGCCGTGGTCGGCTCGTCCTCGATCAACAGTACGCGCATGGGTGTCCCCCCTTTGCCCCTATCAGCCCGGCGCGGCAGTGCCCCACGCAGGATGTAGCCCGTCATTAACCACACATCCTCTGAACGGAAAAGGTTAATAACGCGTAAAGGGTTGGAGTCTCTGTCTTTCGCGCGGAGTTTTTTTTGCGCCTCAAGCGCCGGCGGCCGCATCCGCGGCCTTGGCTATCCTCGCTCCCTTCGGTCGCTGCGCGCGGTCGCGCTTGCGGGCTGCTGATCGCAGCCCGGACCTCTCCCGGCCATAGCCGTCTGGCGAAATTCCGGTCCGCGACCAGCGGACCGCAAGGCCGACCGGCCGCCCGCAGGCGCCCCGTAGCGTAGCGGAGGGGGACAGCGCCGAGGACGCGCGCCCGGATGGGCGCGCGCAAAACTAAAGCGCCATGAGCTTCTTCTGCCGGCGCCGTTGCACCGAGCTGCCGATCCCCATCGCCTCGCGGTATTTCGCGACCGTGCGCCGGGCGAGGTCGAAGCCTTCGGCCTTGAGCAGGTCGACCAGCGTGTCGTCGGAGAGGATCTTCTTCGCATCCTCGGCGTCGATCAGCGCCTTGATCCGCGCCTTGACTGCCTGCGAACTCGCGCCTTCGCCGTCGGCGCTGCCGACCCCGCTGGTGAAGAAGTACTTCAATTCGAAGGTGCCGCGGTCGCAATGCAGGTACTTGTTGCTGGTCACCCGGCTGACCGTGCTCTCGTGCATCTCGATTTCCTCGGCCACTTCGCGCAAGGTCAGCGGGCGCAGCTCGGAGACCCCGCGGCGGAAGAAGCCGTCCTGCTTCTTCACGATCTGCGCGGCAGTCTTGAGGATCGTCTTCTGCCGCTGGTCGAGCGCGCGGATCAGCCAGTTGGCGTCGGCCAGCTTCTCGCCGAGCCAGCTCTGCGCCGCCTTGCCCGCGCAGCCCTGCCGCAGCTCGAGATAGTAGGCGCGGTTGACCACGAGGCGGGGCAGCGTCTCCTCGTTGAGCGCGATGTCCCAGCCGCCGTCCTTGCTTCGGCTGACGAGGATGTCGGGCACGACCGGGCTTTCCTCGCCGCCGCCAAAGCGGCAGCCGGGCTTGGGGTCGTAGCCGCGCAGCTCGGCGAGCATTTCGGCGAAATCCTCGTCGTCGACCTCGCACATGCGCTTCAATCGCGCGAACTCGCCGCGCGCGACGAGATCGAGGTTGTCGATCAGCCGCGCCATGCAGGGATCGTAGCGGTCGGCCTCGCGCGCCTGGAGCGCGAGGCACTCGCCCAGCGTGCGCGCGCCGACGCCGGTGGGGTCGAGCGACTGCACCACGTCGAGCGCGCGTTCGGCCTCGGCCAGCGGCACGCCGAGATCGGCGGCGACCTCGCGCAAGTCGGTGGCGAGATAGCCGGCCTCGTCGAGCAGGCCGATCAGGTGCCGGGCGATGAAGGCCTCGCGCGCATCGCCCGCCGCGGCGCCGACCTGATCCTCGAGATATTCGGCGAGCGTCGGGCCGTCGCCGCCGCGCTCGTCGATGCCGGGCAGGTCGTCCGGCAGGCCGCCCGAATGCGCCGCGCCCCATTCGCCCCCGAGAGCGCCATCGCCGGTGTCGCGGTCGCGGTCGAGCGCGGCGGGATCGATGTCGAGCGCGCTGTCGTCGCCGGCGCCGCTGTCCGCGCCGGGTTCGTCACGGGGGGGCTCGACCGCCTCGCTGTCCTCCCTGCGGACCTCGCCCGCCTCGAGCAGCGGATTGGCTTCGAGCGCCTCGCCGATGAAAGTCTCGATCTCGAGGTTGGACAGCGCCAGCAGCTTGATCGCCTGCTGGAGCTGCGGCGTCATCACCAGCGACTGGGATTGCCGGAGGTCGAGGCGCGGCGTAAGCGCCATGGATTACGCTACGGAATGGCGGCGGACGGTCACAGCGAGAAGCTTTCGCCCAGATAGAGCCGGCGCACGTTTTCGTCGGCGACGAGGTCCTCCGGCGTGCCGGCGAAGAGCACCTGGCCGCCGTAGATGATGCAGGCGCGGTCGACGATGTCGAGCGTCTCGCGCACGTTGTGGTCGGTGATGAGAACGCCGATGCCGCGTTGCTTGAGGTCGATCACCAGGTCGCGGATGTCGCTGATCGAGAGCGGATCGATCCCCGCGAAGGGTTCGTCGAGCAGCATGATCGAGGGCTTGGCCGCGAGCGCGCGGGCGATCTCGCAGCGCCGCCGTTCGCCGCCCGACAGCGCCATCGCCGCGCTCTCGCGCAGCCGCGTGAGGCCGAATTCCTCGAGCAGCCGTTCGAGTTCGCGCGCGCGGGTCTCGGCATCGGGCTCGACCATCTCGAGCACGCAGTTTATGTTCTGCTCCACCGTCATGCCGCGGAAGATGCTCGTTTCCTGCGGCAGGTAGCCGAGGCCGAGGATCGCGCGCCGGTACATCGGCAGGTTGGTGACATCCTCGCCATCCATCAGGATGCGGCCTGCGTCGGGTTTCACCAGCCCCATGATCGAATAGAAGCAGGTCGTCTTGCCCGCACCGTTGGGGCCGAGCAGCCCCAGCACTTCGCCCTTGCCGACGCTGAGCGAGATGTCGGTCAGTACCGCGCGCTTGTCGTAGCTTTTGGCGATCGAGATCACTTCGAGCCCGCCGTTGGGCAGCGGGGCGCTGGCATCGACCGAGGGGAGGTCGGTGGGGAGCGCTTCGGAAATGGGTTCGGCGGTGTCCATGCTCCCGGCCATGTAGCATCGCTGCGGCGGCAGGAAACCCCCGTGGCGGCGATTTGGCAGGATTCGTGCATGACCTGCGGCGGGACGGATATGCGATCGCGCTTGATTGCGGGCGCGCGCTCTGGAATACTCCGATTCGGAAGAGGACATTGGGGAGAAAGCGCATGGCCAAGGCGCTTCACCGTACGGACGACGACACGACTCCGCACTATGCCGCGAAGCCGCGGACGCGCGATTGGCGCAAGGCGATGAGCGACAATGTCGCCTACGCGCTGCTCGTATACACCGCCCTGCAGATTTTCGTCACCGTACACGCGATGAAGGAGATCGGCTCTTCGATCCTTCCCTACCTGGCGCTCGTCGTCCTCGTGGCGGCGATCATTCCAGCCTGCCGCCGGTTCGAGAAGAGCTGGCGCGATCTTTCGGACGAAGAGGCGAGCGACCCCGCGCTCAGGAGCGCCTTTCGCCGCGATCAGATCCTGCTCTGGGCGCTCGCCATATTGCTCCCCCTGGGGCTGACGGCGTTGTTCATGTCGATCGCCGTGATCGCCTGAATCCTCGCCTTGCCGCGCGAGGCGGCGCCTCCTAGCTGGGAGCGCATGACAGTCCCCGGAACCATCCGATGATCGACGGCGCGACCGCGCTCGATCGCTGCGCGCAACTGATCGAGGCCGCCCGCCGCCACGGCGCCGACGCGGCCGACGCCGCGGCGCGCGCGCAATCTTCCGAAGGCGTCTCGGTGCGGCTGGGCAAGCTCGAGGAAGTCGAGCGCTCCGAAGGTGAGGACATCTCGCTGCGGGTGTTCGTCGGCAAGCGCTCGGCCTCGATCGAGACGAGCGACTTCGCGCCCGCCGCGCTCGACGACCTCGCCGAACGCGCGGTCGCGATGGCGCGCGTCGCGCCCGAGGATCCCCACGCCGGCCTCGCGCCCGAGGAGCTGCTCGACCGCGGCAGCGCGCCCGAGCTCGATCTCGAAGACAGCGGCGAGCCCGCCCCTGAGGTGTTGCGCCGCCGCGCCGAGGAGGCGGAGGATGCCGCGCGCGCGGTCGCGGGCGTGACCAACAGCGAGGGTGCAGGCGCCGCGTTCGGGCGCTCGCTCTTCGCGCTGGCGACCAGTCACGGATTCGCGCGGGCTTACGGCGCGACGCACCATACGCTGAGCGCGGTGGTGATCGGCGGCGCGGGGTCGGCGATGCAGCGCGACTACGCCCAGCGCAGCGCGCGCCACTTCGCCGATCTGCCCGCACCCGAGGCAATCGGGCGGCTCGCGGGCGAGCGCACCGTCGCCAAGCTGAACCCCGAGATACCCAAAGGCGGGCGCATGCCGGTGCTGTTCGATCCGCGGGTCGGCGCCTCGCTCGCGGGCTACCTCGTCGGCGCGATGGCGGGTCCGGCGATCGCGAGCCGGTCGAGCTTCCTGCTCGGCCGCGAGGGCGAGCGACTGTTTCCCGAAGATATCGACCTGATCGAAGACCCGCACCGCCCGCGCGCGCTGCGCTCGCGCCCGTTCGACGGCGAGGGGCTGGCCTGCACGCCGCGCAAGCTGGTCGACCGCGGCGTGCTCGGCGGCTGGCTGCTCGACGTCGCGAGCGCCAGCAAGCTCGGGCTCGCGCCCACCGGCCACGCTTCGCGCGGCGCGGGTTCGCCCGGCGTTTCGGCGAGCAACCTCCACATCCCGGCGGGTGCGGTCTCGCGTGCCGGGCTGATCGCGGACGTGGCCGAGGGCGTGCTGGTGACCGAGATGGCCGGGCAGGGCGTCAACCCCGTCACCGGCGACTATAGCCGCGGCGCCACGGGCTTTCGCATTGTGAACGGCGAATTGGCCGGGCCGATCGCCGAGTTCACGATCGCGGGCAATCTGCTCGCGATGTTCGCGACGCTGTGCGCGGCAGACGACCTCGAGATGCACCGCTCGATCAACGTGCCGACCCTGCGCGTCGATGGCATGACGGTGGCGGGGAGCTGAGCCGGATGCGCGGCGTGTTCCGGGCCCTTGCGCTGCCGATCTTGCTGCTGGCGGCCCCCCTTGCTGCCGCCCCGATGGTCCCCGCCGCGCCGGCGACGAGCGCCACGCCGGCGGCCGCCGAACCTGCGATCGCCGACCGGCAGGATGCCGCGGTGGACGCACGAATCGCGGGCCGCATCCGGGCGATCTTCGGCGAGATCGCGGCCCTGTCCGAAGTCGAGGTGGTCGCGCGCGAAGGCGTGGTCATCCTCTCCGGCACCGCCCCGACCGCCGGCGATATCGAGCGCGCCGAACGGATCGCCAGCCGCGTCGTGGGCGTCGCCACGGTCGAGAACGCCATCACCCGCGACGTTTCGGTGAACCGCAACCTTTCGGCGCTGGGCAGCGTGACGGAGCGGTTCGGCAAGCTCGTCGCGATGCTGCCGCTGATCGGGCTGGCGCTCGCGCTCGCGATTCTCATCGCGGCGGCCGGCTATCTGCTCGCCGGGCTGCACGGTCTCTGGCGGCGGCTCTTGCCCAACGTGTTCCTCGCCGAACTGGCTGCGAGCGCAATCCGCTTCGTGTTCATCGTGATCGGCCTGGTCGTCGCGCTCGACATGCTCGGCGCGGGGGCGCTGATGGGTGCGGTGCTCGGCGGTGCGGGGGTGGTCGGCATCGCGCTCGGCTTCGCGATGCGCGACACGATCGAGAACTACGTCGCCTCGCTCATGCTCAGCCTGCGCCAGCCCTTCAGGGCCAACGATCACGTGCTGGTCGATCAGATGGAAGGCCGCGTGGTCCGCCTGACCAGCCGCGCGACCGTGCTGATGACGCTCGACGGCAACCACCTGCGCATCCCCAACGCCACGGTCTTCAAGGCGGTGATCCTCAATTACACGCGCAATCCCCAGCGGCGCTTCGAGTTCGATCTGGGGATCGACGCCGGGGACGATCCGGACGCGGGCCGGCGGGTGGGGCGCGAGGGGCTGGCGGCGCTGCCGTTCGTGTTGGGCGATCCGGCGCCCGAGGCGCGGGTGATCGAAGTCGGCGATTCGAACATCGTGCTGCGGTTCCTCGGCTGGATCGACCAGCGCGAGACCGACTGGTTCCAGGCGCGCAGCCGCGCGATCGCGGTGGTCAAGGCGAAGCTGGAGGCGGAAGGCTTTGCCCTGCCCGAGCCGATCTACCGCCTGCGGTTCGATTCGCCCGCACCGCCGCTGCCGGTCGGGAGCGCCGAACCGGCCGGAGAAAAGGCCGCTCCGCCGCCGGCCGACCACCGCCCCCACGACATCGCGCCGCAGGAGGAAGTGGCCAAAATGGTCGAGGCCGAACGCGCGCAGGACGATGGCCGGGACCTGCTCGACCCGAAACGGCCGGTGGAGTAGCGGCAAGCTCCGCCTCGCCGCGGAGGCGGGGGCCTCAGGCCGCCGGGGCGCCCTTCCACTGCCGGAGGCCCCCGCCTGCGTGGGGGACTCGCACCCGGCTTCAGCCCTGCTTCGCCCGCGCGATCGATTCGACGATGATCCGCCGGGCTTCGGCTGCGTCGCCCCACTGGCCGACGCGGACCCACTTTTCCTTTTCCAGATCCTTGTAGTGGGTGAAGAAGTGCTCGATCTGCTGGAAGATGATCGAGGGCAGATCCTTGGTCTCGGCGACATCCGAATAATACGGGAACGTCGTGTCGATCGGCACGCAGATCAGCTTCTCGTCGCCGCCGTGCTCGTCCTCGAGGTTCAGCACGCCGATCGGGCGGGCACGCACCACGCAGCCGGCGATGAACGGGCTGCGCGCGATCACCAGCGCGTCGAGCGGATCGCCGTCGGGCGAAAGCGTGTGCGGCACGAAGCCGTAGTTCGCCGGATAGCGCATCGGGGTGTGGAGGATGCGGTCGACGAACAGCGCGCCGCTCTCCTTGTCGAACTCGTACTTCACCGGCTCGCCGCCGGTCGGAACCTCGATGATGACGTTGAGGCTTTCGGGCGGATTGTCGCCCACGGGGACCTTGTCGATGCGCATGCGTTCTCTCGTGTTGCGGTCGGCCCCTCTCCCAAAGGACTTTCGCGCGCGGGCCTCTAGCGGCTGGTGCAGGATTGCGGAAGGGGGCGCATGGCCCTAATCGCGCGGGCCATGGCGAAAACACCGCAAGCTATCCGTGGAACGCAGGACATTTTCGGGCCAGAGGCCGAGGCGTTCGCGCACGTGGTCGAAACCTTCGAGCGCGTGCGGCGGCTCTACCGCTTCCGCCGGATCGAGATGCCGGTGTTCGAGAAGACCGAGGTCTTCGCGCGCTCGATCGGCGAGACGACCGATATCGTCTCGAAGGAGATGTACTCGTTCGATGACCGCGGCGGCGAATCGCTGACCCTGCGGCCCGAGTTCACCGCGGGGATCGCCCGCGCCTGGCTGACCAACGGCTGGCAGCAGCACGCGCCGCTGAAAGTCGCGACGCACGGCCCGCTGTTCCGTTACGAGCGCCCGCAGAAGGGCCGCTATCGCCAGTTCCACCAGCTCGACGCCGAGATCATCGGCGCGGCCGAGCCGCAGGCGGATGTCGAGCTGCTCGCAATGGCGGATCAGCTGCTGCGCGAGCTCGGGATCGAGGGGGTGGCGTTGCACCTCAACACGCTCGGCGACGCCGACAGCCGTGAAGCCTGGCGCGCCGCGCTGGTCGAGCACTTCCGGCAGGTGCGCGGCGAGTTGAGCGAGGATTCGCAGAAACGCCTCGAAGCGAACCCGCTGCGCATCCTCGACAGCAAGGACCCGCGCGACCGGCGCTTCGTGGCGGATGCGCCGAAGATCGACGCGTTTCTGTCGGACGAGGCGCTGGCGTTCTTCGAGGCGGTGACGAGCGGGCTCGATGCCGCCGGGGTGAAGTGGCAGCGCGCCGAAAGCCTGGTGCGCGGGCTCGACTACTATCGCCACACCGCGTTCGAGTTCGTGCCCGAGGAGGGCTCGGCGGCGGCGGGTGTGCTCGGCAGCCAGAGCACGGTGCTGGGCGGCGGGCGCTACGATGGCTTGATGGAGAGCTTGAGCGGTGCGCCGACGCCCGCGGTCGGCTGGGCCGCGGGGATCGAGCGGTTGGCGATGTTGGTTAGGAAAGGCCGCGGAGACCGGACGGATTTGGTTCTGGTGCCGATCGGAGAGGAAGCCGAGGCCTACTGTGTAGGTTTGATCGCCAAGCTGCGCCGGAAGAACCTCTATTGCGATATGGCATTCCGGGGCAATCCGAAGAAGCGGATGCAAAAAGCGGACAGCTCTGGTGCAAACATGGTTTTGCTCGTGGGTGAAGACGAGCTGCAGAACCGCACGATCAGGGTGAAGAACCTGAAGACTGGCGAGCAGGCCGATCGCTTGATGGATGTCGTCGAGAGCGCAAACTACGGCGCTACCTACACCACCACATATCTGTATGGCGGGAAGGAAGCGGTTGAGGCGGCGTACGCAAAGGGTCGTTTGGAGCGTCAATGACCATCCCCGCCGAACGCCTGCAACAGATCGGGCATCGCTTTGCCGAGCTCGAGGCGCGGCTGGCTTCGGGCACGCTCGAGGGCGAGGCGTTCGTTGGCGCGAGCCGCGACTATGCCGAGCTCGAGCCGGTCGCGCGCGCGGCGGAAGGCGTGCGCACGATGCGCGGCGAGCTCGCCGAGCTCGAGAAGCTCGACGATGCCGATCCCGACATGAAAGCGCTTGCCGAGGAAGAGATCATGCGGCTGCGCGCAGCTCTGCCCGAGGCCGAGCGCGCGCTCGCGGTGGCGATGTTGCCGCGCGACGCG
Organism: uncultured Altererythrobacter sp.; assembly: GCA_946886565.1. The sequence goes on along the minus strand of CAMPIX010000011.1, from coordinate 49,338 downwards.
GCCGATGCGCGGCCCGCGATGCTCGAAATCCGCGCTGGCACCGGAGGCGACGAGGCCGCGCTGTTCGCCGCCGACCTGTTCCGCATGTACGAACGCTTCGCCGCCGAGCAGGGCTGGCGGGTCGAGACGATCAGCGTGAACGCCTCCGACATCGGCGGGCTCAAGGAAGTGGTCGCCAATGTCGCGGGTTCCGGCGTGTTCGCGAAGTTGAAGTTCGAGAGCGGCGTCCATCGCGTCCAGCGCGTGCCGGTGACCGAGAGCGGCGGGCGCATCCACACCTCCGCCGCCACCGTCGCTGTGCTGCCCGAGCCGGGCGAGGTCGACGTCCAGATCGAGGACAAGGACCTGAAGATCGACGTCTATCGCGCGAGCGGGGCGGGCGGGCAGCACGTCAACACCACCGACAGCGCGGTGCGCATCACGCACTTGCCGAGCGGGGTGATCGTCACCTGTCAGGACGGGCGCAGCCAGCACAAGAACAAGGAAAAGGCGATGCAAGTGCTGCGCGCGCGCCTGTTCGAGGCGCAGCGCGACGCGGCGCAGGGCGCCGAGGCCGAAGCGAGGAAGGCGATGGTCGGTTCGGGCGATCGCTCCGAACGCATCCGCACCTACAACTTCCCGCAAGGCCGCGTGACCGACCACCGCATCGGGCTGACGCTGCATAAGCTGGAGGAAGTGCTCGCCGGGCCGGGGCTGGGTGAACTGGTCGACGCGCTCACCGCCGAGGACGAGGCGAAGCGCCTGGCGGCGATGGATGGCTGACGAGGGCGAAGTCACTATCGCCGGGGCATTGCGAGAGGCGACGGCGCGCTTGGCCGAAACCTCGGACACCGGACGGCTCGATGCCGAGCTCCTGATGGCGCATGCGCTCGGCGTCTCGCGTTCAGAGATACTGCTGCGGCATATGCGCGAGCCGGAGCCTGCCGGGTTCGCTGCCTTGGTCGAGCGGCGCACGGGGCACGAGCCGGTTGCCTATATCGTCGGGGAGCAGGAGTTTTTCGGCCGCGCGTTCCGGGTTACCCCCGATGTGCTGATTCCCCGCGGCGACAGCGAGGCGACGCTGGCGGCGGCGCTCGTGGGCGCGGCAGAGCGCGGGCGCGTTCTCGATCTGGGCGTCGGTTCGGGTGCGCTCCTGCTGAGCTTTCTGGCGGAGAAGCCCGGCTGGCGGGGCGTCGGGATCGACCGCTCGGCGGCCGCGCTCGCGGTCGCGGCGGAGAACGCCGCACGGCTTGGCGTGGCCGAGCGTGCCCAATTGACGCTCGCCGACTGGCACGAAGCGGGCTGGGCGGCGGACCTCGGCACATTCGACCTTGTTCTCGCCAACCCGCCCTATGTCGAGGACGCCGCCGATCTCGCGCCCACGGTGCGCGATCACGAGCCTGCCGGCGCGCTGTTCGCGGGGCCCGAGGGGCTCGACGACTATCGCGTGCTGATCCCGCAGTTGCGCGCGCTGCTGACCCCGGATGGGGCTACGGTGCTCGAAATCGGTGCGTCACAGGCCGGACCGGTCGGCGAGATCGCGCACAGTGCGGGATTTTCGACCCAGTTGCGCCACGACCTCGCCGGGCGGCCGCGGGCATTGATCTTGCGTTAGAGGGGGGATTTTGCGTTAGGGGTTGGCAAAGGCGCTCGCGATAGCTAACTCTGACGCAAGGCCACCGGTTCGCGGCGCGTTCGCCTCCCGGCTGGGTCTTGTTCCTACATTTGCAAACCGGCCGGGCGAAGAGGCTCCGCGCACAGGTGCAGATGGAGCAACCGCGAGCCGCGGCAGCGGACGCGGAGAGGGGTCATGCGACCGCACGGGCAATGGTGCCGGCAGGGCGGTCCCGAATGAGGAAGAGAATTCCTTGAACAATCATCGCAGTAATCGCCGCCGCGGCCGCGGCAATCGCCCGCAGGGCGGCGGCAACCAGAGCAACCGGATCGACAGCAGGGCGCGCGGCAATGCTCCCCAGTTGCTCGACAAGTACAAGAAGCTGGCGCAGGACGCCCAGCACAACGGCGACCGGGTGCAGGCCGAATACTATCTGCAGTTCGCCGACCACTATTTCCGCGTGATCGCCGACAACAAGGCTCGCCAGGACGAACAGCGCGGCAAGCGCCAGGACGATCGCGATCAGGACGACGATGACAGCGAGGACGAGCACGACAGCCGTCGCCGTCCGTCGCGTAGCCCTCGGGGCCGTCGCGACGACGAGTCCAACGGCCGCAGCGACGCGAGCGAGCGCGAGGACGAGGGGCGCGAGAGCGACGAGTCGGACTACGAACCCGCGGACAATCCGTTCAAGCGCCAGCCGCGCAGCGAAGGCCGCCAGACCCGCGGCGAGGACCGTCAGCCGCGCGCCGAAGGGCGCAAGCCGCGCAAGCCGCGCGGAGCGTCGGCCAAGGATGACGGCGAGATCGACGCCGCGGCGCTCCCGCCTTCGATCGGCGGCGAGGAAGGCGAAGCTCCGAAAAAGAGGCGCGCTCCGCGTACGCGCAAGGCGGCCGAGCCCGCCGATGACGGCGAAGCCGTGAGGGCTGTCGGCTGATCGCGGAAGGCGCGTTGCGGCAACCGGGACTGGCGGGAATGGACCGGATCGGCCGGATCGGTGGCTGGTTCGCCGCGCGCCCGAAGCTGTCCGCGCTCTTGTGCGGGCTCGCTTCGGCAACCGGGTTTCCCCCGCTCAACCTCTGGCCGCTGGCTTTGCTGGCGATGGGCAGCTTCGCGCTGCTCGCTCTGTCGTCGCCCAGCTGGCGCAGCGCATTGGCGCGCGGCTGGCTGTTCGGCCTCGCGCATTTCACCCTCGCCAACAACTGGATCGCGACCGCTTTCACCTATCAGGCCGAGATGCCGGCCTGGCTCGGCTGGCTCGCGGTGCCGCTGCTTTCGCTCTATCTCGCGGTCTATCCGGCGCTCGCCGCGCTGCTGACTTGGGCGCTCGGGCGCAGGATGCGGCCCGCCGCGGCAGCGTGCCTGTTCGGCGGCGCGTGGATCGTCACCGAGTGGCTGCGGAGCTGGGTCTTCACCGGCTATGCCTGGGACCCGTTCGGGCTGATCCTGCTCGGGCCGTTCGACCGGCCGGGCCTCGCCGCGCTGCTGCCGTGGACGGGCACTTACGCGCTCTCTGGCCTCGCCGCGCTGGTCGGCACGATGCTGATCGTGCTGCTGCGCGAGCGGCGCTTCGTGCCGTTCGGACTGGCCGCGGCGCTGCTCGTGGCTGGCATGTACTGGCCCGCGCCGTCGGGCGAGCAGGGGACGCTGCGCTTCATGCTGGTCCAGCCAGACCTCCGCCAGGAGAGGCTCGACAACCCGGCGTTCTTCGAGGAGCAGTTCGCGCGCATCGCGCAGCTCTCGATCCCGCGCGAGCCGGGCGAACGAAGGCTGGTGCTGTGGCCCGAATCAGGCATCCCCGATTACCTGCGCAGCGGCTATCCGCAGCGCTACTACGATCAGATGACCGCCGCCGGCGATCCGAATTACGCCCGCTGGCGGATCGGCAAGGTGATCGGCGAAGGCTCGCTGCTGCTGACCGGTGCGGTCGACCTCGAGATCGGCATGGTCGACGGGCGCGCGAAGGCCGTCGGCGCCTACAACGCGATCACCCCGGTCGCGGCCGACGGTACGCTCGGCGAGCGCTACGCCAAGGCGCACCTCGTGCCCTACGGCGAATACCTGCCGATGCGCTGGCTGCTCGAGCCGCTCGGGCTGACGCGGCTGGTCGCGGGCGCGATCGACTTTATCCCGGGCCCGGGGCCGCGCACGCTCGATCTCGGCGAATGGGGCAGGGCGGGCGCGCAGATCTGCTACGAGATCGTGTTCTCGGGCCAGGTGGTCGAGCCCGGAAACCGGCCCGACTACATCTTCAACCCCTCGAACGACGGCTGGTTCGGCGCCTGGGGTCCGCCGCAGCATCTGGCGCAGGCGCGGATGCGCGCGATCGAGGAGGGGCTGCCGGTGCTGCGTGCTACCACCACCGGGATCAGCGCGGTGATCGACGCGCGCGGTGTGGTGCGCGATCACATCGGCATGCACCGTGCGGGGCGGATCGACGGACTGGTGCCGCCCGCCCAGCCGCCGACGCTGTTCGCGCGGCTCGGCAACTGGCTCGCGATCGCCTGGGCGCTGGCGCTGATCGGCGGATCGCTGGTTGCCACGCGGCTGCGCCGTCGCTAGGAGGCACGAGCACACATAAAGCTATCTTTATATCGGAATATCGAGGCCCATGCGCAGCAGCTATCTCTTCACCTCCGAAAGCGTTTCCGAAGGCCATCCCGACAAGGTTTCGGACCAGATTTCGGACGCGATCGTCGACCTTTTCCTGGCGAAAGACCCCGAGGCGCGCGTCGCCTGCGAGACACTGACCACCACCCAGCGCGTGGTGCTGGCGGGCGAGATTCGCGGCAAGGGCATCATGGAGGCCGATGGCAACTGGGCGCCGGGCGTCGAGCAGGAGATCGAGCAAGTCGTGCGCAAGACCGTTCGCGAGATCGGTTACGAGCAGGACGGCTTCCACTGGGAGACGCTGACCTTCGAGAATCACCTTCACGGCCAGAGCGCGCATATCGCGAAGGGCGTGGACGCCAGCGGCAACAAGGACGAAGGGGCCGGCGATCAGGGCATCATGTTCGGCTTCGCCTGCGACGAGACGCCCGACCTCATGCCCGCGGCGATCGACTACAGCCACAAGATCCTCCAGCAGATGGCACACGACCGCAAGGCCGGCGCCGCGCCGTTCCTCGAGCCCGACGCCAAGAGCCAGGTCACGCTGCGCTATCAGGGCGGCAAGCCGGTCGCGGCAACCGCGGTGGTCGTCTCGACCCAGCACGCCAAGGGCTACGACGAGGGTGAGCGGGAGGCCGAGCTCAAGGCCTACGTGAAGAAGGTCGTCGGCGGCATCCTGCCCGAAGGCTTCCTCTCGGACGAGACGAAGTGGCATATCAACCCGACCGGGACGTTCGAGATCGGCGGGCCCGATGGCGATGCGGGCCTCACCGGCCGCAAGATCATCGTCGATACCTACGGCGGCGCGGCCCCTCACGGCGGCGGCGCGTTCAGCGGCAAGGACCCGACCAAGGTCGATCGCTCGGCGGCCTACATCAGCCGCTACCTCGCCAAGAATATCGTCGCCGCGGGGCTTGCCACGCGGTGCACGATCCAGCTCGCCTACGCGATCGGGGTGAGCGAGCCGCTCTCGCTCTACGTCGACACGCACGGCACCGGCACGGTGGCCGACGACAGGATCGAGGACGCGATCCGCGGCATCGAAAAACTCGGCGGCCTGACCCCGCGCGGCATCCGCGTGCATCTGGGGCTCAACAAGCCGATCTACCGCAAGAGCGCCGCCTACGGCCACTTCGGCCGCGCCGCCGAGGGCGACGCGTTCCCGTGGGAGCGCACCGATCTGGTCGAAGATCTCAAGGCCGCGCTGGTCTGAACCGGCGCACCGGCTAGTCGCGCCACTCAATGTCCGCGCCGTGCTCGCCGTGGCGCGGGGAGGGGCGATCGAGCGCCAGCTCCGCATCGGAGAACCGGAAGGGGCTGCGCAGGCCGGGAACGCCGCCGGGCGCGATCGCCATGCCCCGCGCCACGACTTGCGGATCGGCGAACACCGCCGCGCAATCGTTGATCGGGCCGGCGGGCACGCCCGCATCGCGGCAGTGGCGCAGTAGCGGCTCCATTGCCCACGCGGCGATTTCGCGCTCGATTTCGGCTTCCATCCACGCGCGGTTGGCGATCCGCCCGGCATTGTCGGCGAGGCGCGGATCGTCCGCCATGTCGTGCCGCCCGAGCACGCGCATCAGCGCGCGGAACAGCTTGTCGTTCGCCGGGGCGAGGACGACCTCGCCGTCCTTCGTCCGATAGACGCCATAGGGCACGACCTGGGCATGCGCGTTACCCATCCGCGGCGGGTTTGCGCCGCTGGCGAAGAAACTCATCGCCTGGTTGGCGAGCAGGGAGACCGAGCAGTCGAGCAGCGCCATGTCGACATGCTGCCCCGTGCCGGTGCGCTCGCGCATCAGCAGCGCGGCCTGGATCGCGATGACCGAATAGAGCCCGCAAGCGAGGTCCGAAATCGATACGCCCATCTTCATCGGCGCGCCCTCGGGCTCGCCGGTGATCGCCATCAGCCCGCTCATGCCCTGAATCACGAAGTCGTAGCCCGGCTCCTCGCGCCGCGGACCGTCCTGCCCGAACCCGGTGACCGAGCAATAGACCACGCGCGGATTGGTGCGCGCGATGCTGACGTAGTCGAGCCCGAAGCGCGCCAGCGTGCCCGCCTTGAAGTTCTCGATCACCACGTCCGCCCCGGCGCACAGCGCGGCGACCATCGCGCGGTCCTCCGCCTTGGCGAAATCGGCTACCACCGAGCGCTTCCCGCGATTGCACGCGTGGTAATAGGCGGCGGCGCGCTCGCCCCCGTGTTCGCCCTGGGCCTCACAATCGCGCTCGATCCACGGCGGACCCCACTGGCGCGTTCCGTCGCCCTCGGGGCTCTCGACCTTGATCACGTCGGCGCCGAGGTCGGCGAGAATCTGCCCGGCGAAAGGGCCCGCGAGCACGCGCGCCAACTCGACCACGCGCAGACCGGCGAGCGGGGTGCGCGGGCCGCTCATCGCGCGCTCAGGAAACGTAGTTCGCGGTCGTCTTGCCGGCGACTTCCTCGCCGCTCACGCCCGGTGCAAGCTCGATCAGCTTGAACGGGCTGTCGTGGTCGGGGCGGTGGAACACGGCGAGGTCGGTCACGATCATATCGACCACGTTGGTTCCGGTCAGCGGCAGCGTGCATTGCGGGATGAACTTGGGGCTGCCGTCCTTCGCGGTGTGCTCCATCACCACGATGATCTTCTTGACCCCGGCGACGAGGTCCATCGCGCCGCCCATGCCCTTGATCATCTTGCCGGGGATCATCCAGTTGGCGATGTCGCCGTTCTCGGCCACTTCCATCGCGCCGAGGACGGTCAGGTCGATGTGCCCGCCGCGGATCATGCCGAAGCTCGTTGCGCTGTCGAAATAGGCGCTGTGGGGCAGCTCGCTGATCGTCTGCTTGCCCGCGTTGATCAGATCGGGGTCGATCTCGTCCTCGTAGGGGAACGGGCCGATCCCGAGCATGCCGTTTTCGCTCTGCAACGTGACGTGCATCCCGGCCGGGATATGGTTCGCCACCAGCGTGGGAATGCCGATGCCGAGGTTGACGTAGTATCCGTCCTCGAGTTCCTGCGCCGCGCGCGCGGCCATCTGGTTGCGATCCCAGGGCATGTCAGTTTTCCTTGGTGTTTTGAGGTGTGGAGACGAGGAACCAGCCCTTGCCGATCAACGCATCGAGGTCGGCAGCGGCGGAAGGATCCTTGAGATAGCCGAACAGCTCGTCGAAGTCGCTCCGCTCGTCGCCGGCGATCGCGACCACGCAGTGCGTTTGCGACAGTTCGCGGCGGCGGATCTGCTTGCGGTCCTCGGCACGGCGCATCAGCAGCAGCGCGTCGCGCGCCTCGGGATCGAGGCCGGTTTCACGCAGCCTGGCGCGCAGCGCGCCCGCCTTTCCCGCCGAGAGACCGCTGATCCAGTGCACCGCGACGCCCTGAAGGCGCAGAGCGGCGAGCCCGCGCGCGAGCACCGGGTTCGCCGCAAGCGTGTCGATGTCGAGCGCGGCGTCGACCGGATCGAGATCGATCACCACCGCCGGAGGAAGGATCGCGCATTCGGTGGTTTCGGGCATCAGCGAGCCGGGCGCGGCGAGGATCGCCGAATTGCGCGGATCTTCGATAGGATCGCGCGCGGACTGTGCGGTCGCATGCGCGAGGAAGGCGTCGTAACGGCTGCCCAGGCCGGGTGCAGCGGCGAGCGCCGCAGCCGGTGGTTCGAGCGCGAGTGCGGCCGGTTCCGGGCCTGTCGGGGTTGGCGCGGGTGCGTCGGGCAGTGGCGAAGCGACGGGCGAGGCCGGCCCTTCGACGCGCGGCGTGGCGCGTTCGGCGACCTCGCGCTCGGGCGGCCTCTCTTCGCTGGCGACGATCGCTCCGCTCGCGACGAGCGGGATCGCGGCGGCGACGCAGCCGCCGAGCGGCAGCGCGAGCGCCCAGAGCGCGAACGCGGCGCGGAGCCGCGGCGCGCTCACGCCGCCTCGCGCTCGCGCACGGTGCGGAATTCGATCTTCTTGTCGTAAGGCGCGCCGAGGACCATGCGCTGGACGTAGACGCCGGGCAGGTGGATGCAGTCGGGATCGAGGCTGCCCGCGGGCACGACTTCCTCGACCTCGACCACGCAGGCCTTGCCGCAGGTCGCGGCGGGGAGGTTGAAGTTGCGCGCGGTCTTGCGGAACACGAGATTGCCGGTCTCGTCGGCCTTCCACGCCTTGACGATCGACAGGTCGGCGAAGATGCCGCGCTCGAGGATGTAATCCTCCATCTGCCCGTCGTGATTGGCGAAGCTCTTGACCTCCTTGCCCTCGGCCACCTGGGTGCCGACGCCGGTCCTGGTGTAGAACCCCGGAATGCCCGCGCCCCCCGCGCGCATGCGCTCGGCGAGCGTCCCTTGCGGGCAGAACTCGACCTCGAGCTCGCCCGAGAGGAACTGGCGCTCGAACTCCTTGTTCTCGCCGACGTAGGACGAGATCATCTTCTTCACCTGCTGCGTGCGCAGCAGCTTGCCGATACCCTCGTTGTCGATTCCCGCGTTGTTGCTGCAGAAGGTCAGCCCCTTGACCCCGCTGTCGCGGATCGCGTCGAGCAGGCGCTCGGGGATGCCGCACAGGCCGAAGCCCCCGGCGGCGATCAGCATGTCGTCCTTCAGCAGCCCGTCGAGGGCGGCGGCGGCGTCGGGATAGAGCTTGTTCATCGGTCCTCCGTGCTGGCCCCGCTGTTAAGCACCGCGGACCGCGCCTGTCACCCCCGCAGCGCATTCGAATGCAATGCTGCATCGCAACATCGCGCGGTCGTCAAGCCTTCCGTGATGCAATAAAAATGACATAAAAACAGGGAGTGCAACGGAATGATTGCGCATTTTGCAACATCGAATGCGCTTTTCGCACTTGCACAATTTCACTTCGCAACGCAAATAGGACGGGCCTTTCAGGCATCCTCTCCCAAGACTTTCAAGGCCCGGTCCTCGTGACCGGGCCTTTTTTCTTGTCCGCTGGCGAGCTGTCGCGTCTCGGCACCGATGGCCCGCTCGTTCATTTGACTCGCAGTAATCCCTCCCTAGCTAGGAGCGGTAATCTCAGCGAATGGACAGGGAGTAGCGGCGGATGGCCGAAGTCGACGCGGCGGTAGAAGACAAGGCGGTCCGGCTCCAGGTGGCGGCGGCGCGGCAGGAGGAAAGCGGACGCGGGATCGCGCGGCTTTCGCGCTCGGCGTTCCAGGCGCTCGGGATCACCGAAGGCGACGTGGTCGAAATCGAGGGCAAGCGCACGACCGCCGCGATCGCCATGTCCGCCTACGACGAGGACCAGACGCTCGACGTGGTCCGGCTCGACGGGCTCCAGCGCAACAACGCCGAATGCGGCTCGGGCGAGCACGTGCGGATCGCGGCGGCTCAATCGCGCCCGGCGACCCGCGTGGTGTTCGCCCCGGCGAGCCGCGAAATGCGCCTCCAGGGTCCGACCCAGGCGCTCAAGCGCAACTTCTTCAGAAAGCCGCTGGTCGCGGGCGATCTCGTCGCGACGACCGGGCAGCAGCCGGTGCAGAACATGCCGCCCGAAGTGCAGCGCATGTTCAACGCCCCCGCCTATGCGCTGACCCAGATTCGCCTGCGCGTGGTCTCGACCGCGCCCAAGGGCATCGTCCATATCGACGAGAACACCGAGGTCGAGCTGCGCGCCGAGTTCGAGGAAGCGCCGACGGGCCGCGCGGTGGTCAACTACGATGACGTCGGCGGCATGGAAGAGACGATCCAGCAGCTGCGCGAGATGGTCGAGCTGCCGCTGCGCTATCCCGAGCTGTTCACCCGGCTCGGGGTCGATCCGCCCAAGGGCGTGCTGCTCCACGGCCCGCCGGGCACCGGCAAGACCCGACTGGCGCAGGCGGTCGCGAACGAGAGCGACGCGCAGTTCTTCACCATCAACGGACCCGAGATCATGGGCTCGGGCTACGGCGAGAGCGAGAAGCGGCTGCGCGAGGTGTTCGAGCAGGCGACCAAGTCCGCGCCCGCGATCGTGTTCATCGACGAGATCGATTCGATCGCGCCCAAGCGCGCACAAGTCCACGGCGAGGCGGAGAAGCGGCTGGTCGCGCAACTGCTGACGCTGATGGATGGGCTCGAGGCGCGCTCGAACCTCGTGGTGATCGCCGCGACCAACCGGCCCGATGCGATCGACGAGGCGCTGCGCCGGCCCGGCCGCTTCGACCGCGAGATCGTGATCGGCGTGCCCGACGAGAAGGGCCGGCGCGAGATCCTCGCGATCCACACCCGCGGCATGCCGCTCGGCGACCGGGTCGACCTCGACGAGCTGTCGCGGGTGACGCACGGGTTCGTCGGTGCCGATCTCGCCGCGCTCGCGCGCGAGGCGGCGATCGACGCGGTGCGCCGGATCATGCCACAGCTCGATCTCGACGAGCGCACGATTCCGCCCGAAGTGCTCGACAACCTCTCGGTCACGCGCGAGGATTTCCTCTCCGCGCTGAAGCGCATCCAGCCCAGCGCGATGCGCGAGGTCATGGTCCAGGTGCCGCGCGTCGGCTGGGACGACATCGGCGGGGTCGACGAGGCGATCGACATGCTCAAGGAGGGGATCGAGCTGCCGCTCAAGAACCCCGATGCCTTCCGCCGGCTCGGCATCCGCCCCGCCAAGGGCTTCCTGCTCTACGGCCCGCCGGGCACGGGCAAGACCCTGCTGGCCAAGGCGGTGGCGAAGGAGGCCGAGGCGAACTTCATCTCGATGAAGAGCTCGGACCTGCTCTCCAAGTGGTACGGCGAGAGCGAGCAGCAGATCGCCCGCATGTTCCAGCGCGCCCGCGCGGTGGCGCCCTGCGTGGTGTTCATCGACGAGATCGACAGCCTGGTGCCCGCGCGCGGCAGCGGGCAGGGCGAGCCGCAGGTGACCGGGCGCGTGGTCAACACGATCCTCGCCGAGATGGACGGACTCGAGGAGCTCCAGTCGGTGGTGGTGATCGGCGCCACCAACCGGCCGACGCTGGTCGATCCCGCGCTGCTGCGGCCCGGACGGTTCGACGAACTGGTCTATGTCGGCACGCCCGACGCGCCCGGCCGCGAGCGGATCCTCGGCATCCATACCGCGGACATGCCGCTCGCCCCCGACGTCGACCTCGCCGCGATCGCCAGTCAGACCGACCGCTTCACCGGCGCCGATCTCGAGGACGTGGTCCGCCGCGCGGGCCTCAACGCGCTGCGGCGTGCGGGCGGCGAGGTAGATCAGGTGACCGCGGCCGATTTCGCCGAGGCGCTCGACGTTTCGCGCGCCACGGTCACCCCGCAGATGGAGGACGAGTATCGCAAGATGCGCGGCGAACTGAAGAAGCGCGCCGCCGAAGCGATGCCGATCGGCTTCATCAGCGAGGGCATGGTCGAACCGACGCGGGAGAAGAAGCACGGGTGAGCGGGCTGTTGCAGGGCCCCTCCTCTTCAGAGGAGGGGCGGCGAGACTTGCTGAGCCGAAGGCGAAGCTAGTCGCAGCGGGGTGGTGCTGATGGCGCTCGCTGCGCTCGCCACCACCCCCAACCCCCTCCTCTGAAGAGGAGGAGGCGAAAATCCCCTACTTGTTCGCCTGCACCGCCGCGTTCGCTTCCTCGACGCCCAACCGGTGGCGGATCAGCGCTTCGGGCATGTGGGTGCGCAGCCATTCGAGCATGTGCTCGCGGATGTCGCTGCGCAGCACCCACAGATCGGCGATCGTTGCCGCGCTCACCCCGAGCCGCAGCTCGATGCTCTCGGGATAAGCCTCGGTCATCAGCAGTTCGGCGGTGCGCCCGTCCCATTCCTTGCGGGTGGCGACGAAGCGCTCGAACTCGGCGCGGATCGGCGCGATCTCGGTCGCGGGGTCGAGGTGGAGATAGACCGGCCCGCTCAGCATCTCGCTCTGGCGCGACCAGTTCTCGAAGCTGTGCTCGAGGAACGAGCTGGTCGGCACCACGATCGCGCGCTCGTCCCAGGTGCGCACGATCACGAAGCTCATGCGGATTTCCTCGACCCGGCCGGTGTGCCCCTCGACCACCACCAGATCGCCGATGCGCAAGGGCTCGGTGATCGCCATCTGGAGGCCCCCGATCAGCGACCTGAGCGCGGGCTGCGCGGCGGCGCCGACCGCGAGCGCGGCGAGGCCGGCCGAGGCCATCAGCGTCACCCCCACGTCGCGCACGCCGGGAATCGCAAGCAGCATCATCGCGATGGTGATGAGCACGATCACGAAGGCCGCGGCGCGCGAGAGGATCGCGATCCGCGTGCGCCGGCTGCGCGCGGCGACCGCGTCGAACGACAGCTCGGTGCGCATCTCGAGCCCGGCGGCGAAGGCGCGCACCAGCGAAAGGGCCAGCCAACCGACCAGCGCCGGCACCAGGAGCGGCGCTGCCCATGCCCACACCGCCTCGACATTGGGGTTGGTCTGCCCGACGACCGACACCGCGATCGCGACCAGCGACCAGCGCAGCGGCGCGCGCAGCTTCTCGAACACAACGCCATCCATCTCGGAGTGCGACATCCGGGCGATCCGGCTGAGCACCGCGAACAGCACGCGATGCGCGATCAGCGCGAGTGCGACCGCGACGGAGACGGTGACGGCGGCGACTGCGACCTCGTCCCAGGCGATCGTCCAGTTGCGCGGATCGTAGCGTTCGAACATGGGCGCGACCTATTGGCTTGGCCGCGTGCACGCAAGCGCGGCGCGCAGGGTGGTCAGGCGGTGGTGGGAACGGTGATCGTCACTTCGACCCCGTTCGCGCCGAAACGCCGATCAATCTCGCCGCGCAGCTGGCGTGCGGCGCTCGTCATCAGCATACTGCCGAAGCCCTGCCGCTCGGGCTCCGCCGCGTCTGCGCCGCAGTGCTCGCGCCATTCGATCACGATCGCCTCGTCGTCTCTGCGCCACGTCACTTCGAGCAGGCAGCCCCGGCTCCATGCGCCATATTTGACCGCGTTGGTGGTGAGTTCGTGCAGCACGAGGCCGAGCGGCGTGACTTGCTTGGCAGGCAAGTCGATATCGGGGCCCTCGATCTTCGCCGGAAGCTTGTCCGATCGATAGGGTGCGAGCGTCGTCTCGATCAGCGCGCGAAGCGAGGCGACCGGCCGCTCGAGCGTGCCCTGCGTGACCTCGTGCGCGGTGAGGAGCGCATGGATGCGGTCGGAAATGCGCTCGATTACCGGCTTCGCCTCGGGCGTATCCTTCGCGCTCATGCGCACGATCGCAAGGATCACTGCGAAGAGGTTCTTCACCCGATGGTTGAGTTCGCGCGCAAGCAGGTCGGCCCGATCGCGCGCTTCGCCGAGCGCGGCTGCCTGCGCCGCCTCGGCCTCGGCCCGCGCGGCGCGTGTGACGAGACGATAGCCGAGCGCGAGCGCGACCAGCAGGATGAACACGATCGCGCCGAGCAGCGGCAGCACGCGCCCTTCGGCGCGCGCAGTCTCGCTCGCGGCGCGGAGCAGGATGCGGTTCTCGATCTGCTCCATGTCGCCCGCCGCGCGGCGCAGCCGGGCCATGACTTCGGCCCCTTCGTTGTCGAGGATGCGCGCGCGCGCCTCGAGCACTTCGCCGCGCTCGATCAGTTCGACCGTTTCCTCCATCTCGGCGAATTTCGAATCGCCGAGCATCTCGATCTCGTCGAGCAGTTCCTGCTGGCGCGGGGTCGCGTCGGGGCCGACCTGTTCGCGCAGACGCGCCATCGCCGCCGGGTACTGCTCGCGCCCGACGAGGTAGGGCCCGAGATAGCGGCGGTCGAGCGTCAGGAGATAGCCCCGCTGACCGGTCTCGCCATTGAGCGCGGCGCGGGTGATGTTGCGCAGTTCGAGCAGAATCTCGCTCGTCGTGCGCATCTGCGCGCGTTCGCTGCGCTCGGCCTCGATCGTCTGAAACACGAAAAAGATCGCCATGAACACGGTGAGCGCGATCATCCCCAGCACCGCGAGGTTCGCGAGATGCGCCCGGCGCAGACGCGGGCGGAGCCGGGCCCGGATCAATGCGCGGCGCCCCAGCTCGGGCCCGAACCGATCTCGATCCCGAGCGGGACGTCGAGCGCGACCGCAGGCAGCGCGGCGTCGGCCATCACCCGTTCGATCACCGGGGAAGCGGCGGCGACGTCGCCCTCGGGCAGCTCGAACACCAGTTCGTCGTGCACCTGCAACAGCATCCGCACGTGCCCGAGACCGGCGTCTTCGAGCGCGGTTGTCATGCGCGCCATCGCGCGCTTGATGATGTCGGCGCTGGTGCCCTGGATCGGCGCGTTGATCGCGGCGCGCTCGCTCCCTTGGCGCTCGGCTTGGTTCTTCGATCCGATCCGCGGGAACCAGGTCTTGCGCCCGAATAGCGTTTGCGAATAGCCGCACTCGCGCACGGTCTCGAGCGTTTCCAGGATATAGCGCTGGATGCCCGGGAAGCGCTGGAAATAGGTGTCGATCATCGCCTGCGCCTCGTCCGGCTCGACCTTGAGCCGCGCGCCCAAACCCCAGCGGCTGATGCCGTAGAGGATCGCGAAGTTGATCGTCTTGGCGCGCGCGCGGGTGTCGCGGGTGACTTCGCCGAACATCTCGCTCGCGGTGCGCGCGTGGATGTCTTCGCCGTTGGCGAAGGCCTGCTTCAGCTCGGGCACGTCGGCCATGTGCGCGGCGAGGCGCAGCTCGATCTGCGAATAGTCGGCCGCGAGCAGCACATTGCCCTCTTCGGCCACGAAGGCGTCGCGGATCTGGCGCCCGATCTCGGTGCGGATGGGGATGTTTTGCAAGTTGGGATCGGTCGAGCTCAGCCGCCCGGTCTGCGCGCCGACCAGGCTGTAGCTTGTATGCACGCGGCCGGTATCGGGGTTGATCGCGGCCTGGAGCGCGTCGGTATAGGTGCTCTTGAGCTTGGTCAGCTGGCGCCATTCGAGCACCTTGTCGGCGATCTCGGCGCCTTGCGCGGACAGCCGCTCGAGGATCGCCTGGTCGGTCGAGTATTGCCCGCTCTTGCCCTTGCGCCCGCCCTTGTAGCCCATCCTGTCGAACAGCACGTCGCCCAGTTGCTTGGGGCTGCCGATGGTGAACTGGGCGCCGGCGATTCCGTGGATCTCGGCCTCGAGCTTGCCGGTCTCGGCGGCGAATTCCTCCGACAACCGGCCGAGTTGCGCCTTGTCGACCTTGATCCCGTGGCGCTCCATCGCCGCGACCACCGGGATCAGCGGGCGGTCGACCCGTTCGTAGATGCGTGAGCCGCCTTCGGTCGCGAGGCGCGGCTTCAGGTGGCAATGGAGCCGCCAGGTTACGTCGGCGTCCTCGGCCGCGTATTCGGTCGCGCGATCGAGCGGGACTTCGCCGAACGGGATCGCCTTCTTGCCGCTGCCGCAGATGTCCTTGAACGTCAGCGTGGTATGGCCGAGGTGGCGCTCGGACAGCTCGTCCATCCCGTGGCCGCCGCCGATGCCGTCGAGACTGCGGCCCGCGTCGAGCGCGAACGAGACGATCATCGTGTCGTCGACCGGCGCCATCGCGATCCCGTGCCGCGCGAGGACGTTGAGGTCGTACTTGATGTTCTGCCCGACCTTGCACACCGCCGGGCTCTCCAGCAGCGGCTTGAGCATGGTCAGCGCGGTCTCGCGCGCCACTTGTTCGGGCTTCTCGGCAAACATGTCGCTGCCGCCGTGGCCGAGCGGGATGTAGCAGGCATCGTTCGCCCCGAGCGCGAGGCTGATGCCGGCGAGATCGGCGCGCATCGCATCGAGTGCGCTGGTCTCGGTGTCGATCGCCACCAGCCCCGCGGCGAAGGCGCGGGCGATCCAGTGCTCGAGCCGCTCGGCGGTCTGGACGCACTCGTAGGCGCTGCGGTCGACCGCGGGCAGCTCGGGCAGCGGCTGGCGGTTGCCGTCGGGCGAGGCCTCGGCGCCTTTGTTGACCGGTTTGGCCGGGTCGAGCTCTGTGGGCCGGCCGGGACTGCCGCTGCCCGCGCCGAGCCGCCGCAGCAGGCTGGTGAAGCCGTGCTTCTCGAGAAAGGCCGCGAGCGGTTCGTGCGGGATGCTCTTCAGACGGAACTCGTCGAGCGCCATCGGCAGCGGGCAGTCCTCTTTCAACTGCACCAGCACCCGGCTGAGATCGGCCATCGCGCGCCCCTCGACCAGCCGCTCCTGCAGCTTGGATTTCTTCATCGCCGGTGCTGCGTCGAGCGCGGCGGTGAGGCTGCCGTGCTCGACGATCAGCTTGGAGGCGGTCTTCGGCCCGATGCCGTAGATACCGGGCACGTTGTCGACCGAATCGCCCATCAGCGCGAGTACGTCGCCCACCAGTTCGGGCGGAACGCCGAACTTCTCGACCACCTCGGGCACCCCGATCCGCTGGTTTTTCATCGTGTCGAGCATGTCGATGCAACCCCCGTCGACACCGTCGTCCGGTTCGGCGCACTTGCCGACCAGTTGCATCAGGTCCTTGTCCGACGAAACGATCGTCACGTCCCAGCCCTTGCGCGTCGCTTCGCGGGCATAGCTCGCGATCAGATCGTCCGCCTCGAGCCCGTCTTCCTCGATGCACGGCAGGCTGAAGGCGCGGGTGGCGTCGCGAATCAGCGGGAACTGCGGCACGAGGTCTTCGGGCGGATCGGGCCGATTCGCCTTGTATTCCGAGTAGATGTCGTTGCGGAAGCTGGTCGAACCCTTGTCGAGAATCACCGCGAGGTGGGTGGGCCCTTCGGCCTTGTCGAGATCGTCGGCGAGCTTCCACAGCATCGTGGTATAGCCATAGACAGCGCCCACCGGCGTTCCCTCGGGATCGGTGAGCGGCGGAAGCCGGTGGTACGCCCGGAAGATATAGCTCGAACCGTCGACCAGGTAGAGATGCTGCTTGTCTGCCATCGCGGGCGTGGTAGCAGCGCAATTTCCCCCGGTCAGCCGGTTTCGTGCGCCATCCGCAACGCCGTCGCGATGCGACGAATTGCGGCGCAAAAGTGTCAAATCGCTTGCAAGGCCACAAAATGGCCATTATTTGAGCGGCTCGAAGTTCACTGCTTGTGGGCTTCGCGTCACGGCCTCCGGGCCGCGGCGAAACCACTCGCTGTTCAAGGAAACTGACCTATGCGTAAGATCATTCTCGCTGCCGCCGCCGGCGCCGCTGCCCTGACCCTCGCCGCTTGCTCGGAAGGCACCCAGGACGCCGCTGAAGAGACCGTCGACAGCGCCGCCGCCGATGCCGCCGCCAACGCCGACGCGATGGGCGAAGCCGTCGAAGACACCGCCGCCGATGCCGGCGCCGCCGTCGAAGGCGCGACCGAAGAAGCCGTCGCCGAAGCCGACGCCGCCGCTGCCGAGGCCGAAGCCGAAGTGCAGGACGAGACGGTTACCGAAGCTCAGGCCGACTGATCTTCGCTTTCGTCTAGCGAAAAAAGGGAAGGGCGGTGCCGCGAGGCGCCGCCCTTTCTCTTTGTGCAGAATGTATTGAGGGCGTTCGGCCTAGGGGCTCGCCGCAACCACTTCGCCGGCGCCGGAATAGCTGGCGTCGGCCCAGGTGCGGCCGTTGGGGTTGTCGTAACCGGAATAGACCGCGCGTGCGATCTGCGCGATCCGGTCCTCGCGCGCGGGGCGCGAGCCCTGCCCGGTGACGTAGATCGCGACCGCGAAGGCGCGCCCGTCGGCGGTGTTGACGATCGCGATGTCGCTCGAGGTGTTGTTGAGCGAGCCGGTCTTGTGCGCGATCGTGGCGCTTGCTGGCAGCAGCGCCGGAATGCGGCGCTTGCCGGTGCGGCAGCGCTCCATCGCGCCGATGATCACCCGGCGGCTGTTCGCGTTGAGCCAGCGGCCCTGGTAGAGCCCGGCGAGCAGCTCGGTCATCGCGCGCGGCGTGGCGCTGTCGCGCAAGTCGATCGCGCGCGCCGGGTCGATCTCGCCGTCGTCGCGGACCAGCGTGGCGATGTCGCGGGTGAGCTGGAAATCCTCGATACCTGCGCGCCGCATCCAGTCGTTGACCGCGCTCGGGCCCCCGACCACGGCGAGCAGCGCATCGGTGGCCGAATTGCTCGAGCGGGTGATCATCAGTTCGATCAGCTCGCGGGCGGGCAAATGGTTGCCTTCCCTGACCGGTGCCTTGACGCTCGAGAACGGCTGCGAACGTACCGGGATCAACAGGGGGAATTCGCTCGACAGGCTCCAGCGGCCCTGCTCGACCCCTTCCATGAAGGTCGCGGCGATCGCGATCTTGCTGGTGCTTGCCATCGGAAAGCGCTGATCGCCCAGGACCGAGAACTCCTCACCGGTCGCGAGGTCGAGCACTGCAACCCCGATGCGCCCTTCCGCACCGTCCGCGGCAAGCGCGACCCGTTGCTCGAAGCCGCTTTCGTATACCGCCTCGAAGGTTCGCGGCGCGCGCGATTCGGTGCCGAACGTCGTATCGAACACCGCCTCGAAGTTCGCGGTCTGCGCCTGAACCGGTTGCGTTGCGGCGAGGCCGAGCGCGAGCGCCCCCGCCAGTCCCTTTGCGATTCGCGATCCCAGTGCCATGTCGGCTGTCGTAACCCTCCCTTGGTTTGCAACGGCTTAACGGATCGGGATTTCACTGAACAAGCGGATCGGCGACGAATGGTGGCTCGTCAGCGGTGGCGCGAGGGAACCGGGATCACGCCGCGGCAATTGCGCCCGCAATGCGGTCGCTGGTCTCGCCGGTCATAGTCTTGGCGATTTCGCCCACCAGACGTTTTTCGAGCTCGCCGTGATAGTGCCGCCGCATCTCGCCAAGCGTCTTGGGATCGGCGATCACCAGCACGTTGTCGACCTCGCCCGCGATCGCCTTGGCATTGAGCCATTCGGCGGCCGCCGCGCCGTGCGCGAGTTCGTCGAGATCGGTGCGCCCGTGCTGCTGGCTGATCGGATCCTGATGGCGCACCCCGGCGCTGAAATTGGTCTTCGACAGGTCGGGCTTCTCGACCGCTTCGAGCGCCGGTTCGAACGGCTGGCCCTTGTTCCGCATGATCACGAATGTCTCTCCGTCCACGAGCGCGACATGGGCCTTGTGCGGCAATTTCATCGATGGTTCTCCTCGTTTTCCCGACCAACGGGCGAGCGGGAAAAATGTTGCGTCCCGGCGTTGCACAGCTAGGCAGTTGCGATGGGCGGCTGGACCATCGGCATCATCGGGGGCTCGGGCCTCTACGCGATCGATGCGCTGGAAGATGCGCAGTGGATTCGCGTGAACTCGCCGTTCGGCGAGGCGTCGGACGAAATCCTGTGCGGCCGGATCGGTGCGGTGAAGCTGCGCTTCCTGCCGCGCCACGGACGCGGCCATCGGATCGCGCCCGCCGAGATCAACGCGCGCGCCAATATCGACGCGCTCAAGCGCGCGGGCTGCACCGACGTGCTCGCGATCTCGGCGGTGGGCTCGCTGCGCGAAGAGCTGGAGCCCGGGCACTTCGTGGTGGCCGACCAGTTCATCGATTGCACCAAAGGCCGTCCGGCGAGTTTCTTCGGCAGCGGCATGGTCGCGCATGTGAGCATGGCTGAGCCGGTCTGTGCGCGGCTGTCCGCGTTCGCCGCGGACTCGCTCGAAGCAGCGGGCGGCACGGTCGCGCGCAACGGGACCTACCTCGCGATGGAGGGCCCGCAATTCTCGACCCGCGCCGAGAGCCGCCTCTATCGCGCATGGGGCGCCGACGTGATCGGGATGACCGCGATGCCCGAAGCGCGCCTCGCGCGCGAGGCGGAGCTGCCCTACGCGCTGGTGGGCATGGTCACCGACTGGGACGGTTGGCGCGAAGATGTCCCGCCGGTGGAGATGGGCGAGATCGTCGCGCAGATGCGCGCCAACGCCGCCATCGCGCGCGAAATGGTGCAGCGCCTCGCCACCGCCTTGCCCGCCGAACGCGAACCTTCGCCGATCGACACGGTGCTCGACAATGCGCTGGTCACGGCCCCCGAAGCGCGCGATCCGGCGCAGCTGGCCAGGCTCGACGCCGTGGCGGGACGGGTGCTGGCGCCGACGAACAGCCGATAGCGCTCGACGGACGGCGTCTTGACTCGAGCGGCGCGATAGTCCCCTTTCGCGGCGAGGATATTTCAAGGGGACGCATAATCATGACCGCACGCCGCTTCGCCCGCCTGTCGCTGGCCGCCAGCCTGCTCGCCACGGCCACTTCGCTCGCCGCGCAGGATGCGCCGATCCTCCAGCCCGGCGCGCCGGGGGAGCCGACCGAGACGCTCAGCGCCGCCGAGGCGACCGAGCTCGCCAACACCGCCTATTCGCCCGCCGACGTCGCGTTCATGCAGGGCATGATCGTCCACCACCAGCAGGCGGTCGACATGGCCTCGCTGGTCGACGAGCGGACGAACAATCCCGCCATCGTCGCGGTCGCCGGACGGATCGACGCGAGCCAGAGCGACGAGATGAAGTTCATGACGGAGTGGCTGCGCGACCGTAACGAGGAGGTCGCCATGCCGGGCATGGGCCACGCGCACCATCACGGCATGATGAAGGGCATGGCGACGCCCGAGCAGATGGCTCAGCTCGCCGATGCGAACGGCACCGCGTTCGATCGCATGTTCCTCGAGCTTATGATCGCGCACCACCAGGGCGCGATCGACATGGTCGAGGCGCTGCACGAGCAGCCCGGCACCGCCTACCAGCCGGTGATGTTCGAATTCACCAACGAGGTGGTGAGCGACCAGGAAGCCGAGATCGAGCGGATGAACACGGTGCTCGCCGGGCTCTCGACCGATCCGCGCGTGGCGCTGGAGCCTGGCTTCCGCGATGCGGGACAGGCGATCGAGAACCTGCGGCTCGTCGCGGCACTGCCCAAGCCCGCCGGCTTCTTCGATCCCGAAAACCCCGCGGGCCTGCAACCGGTCAAGCCGGCGAAGGAGGGCGAGAAGCCGGAGCAGGCGGAGGAGCCCGCCGAGGACGGCGAACCGCCCGAGCCCGAGTTCGGCGAGCGCGGCTCGCTGCTCTCGTTCGCCAACACCGACATGGCATTCTCCGAGGATCTGCTGGTGGTCGGCAACTACCACGGGTTCAACGCCTATCGGCTGGGCGAGGACGGCGTGCCCCAGCTGATCAGCTCGACCGTCTGCCCGGGCGGGCAGGGCGACGTTTCGATCGTCGGCGACCTCTTGATCATGAGCGTGCAGGACGCGCGTGCACGGGTCGATTGCGGGCTGCAGGGCGTGAGCGAGGAAGTGAGCGACGAGCGCTTCCGCGGCATCCGCGTGTTCGACATCTCCGACATCACCCGCCCGGTCCAGGTCGGCCAGGTGCAGACCTGCCGCGGCAGCCACACCCACTCGGTGGTCTCGGCGGACGACGAGCGGATCGTGGTCTATAACTCGGGCACCTCCTACGTGCGCGATGAAGAAGAACTCGAAGGCTGCATCGATTCGCCGGGCGACGACCGCACCGCGCTGTTCTCGATCGATGTGATCGAGATCCCGGTCGCGAATCCCGCTGCCGCGCGCATCGTCGACAGCCCGCGCGTCTTCGCCGCCGACGGCCAGATCGCCGGCCTGTGGCGCGGCGGCGACCACGGCGAGGGCACGCAGGAGACCAGCGTCACCAACCAGTGCCACGACATTACCGTGTTTCCCGCCAAGGACATCGCCGCGGGCGCTTGTTCGGGCAACGGGATCATCCTCGACATCTCGAACCCGCTCGAGCCCACGCGGATCGATGCCGTCACCGACAAGGGCTTCGCCTACTGGCACTCGGCGACCTTCAACAACGATGGCACCAAAGTGCTGTTCACCGACGAATGGGGCGGCGGCAGCCGGCCGCGCTGCCAGGCAGGAGATCCGACCAACTGGGGCGCCGACGCGATCTATGCGATCGAGGAGGGCGAGCTCGAGTTCCAGAGTCTCTACAAGCTGCCCGCACCGCAGACCGATGTGGAAAACTGCGTGGCGCACAACGGCTCGATCATCCCGGTGCCGGGGCGCGATATCTTCGTCCAGGCCTGGTATCAGGGCGGGATCAGCGTGATCGACTTCACCGACCCGGAGAACCCGATCGAGATCGCCTATTTCGACCGCGGGCCGGTCGACGAGGATCAGCTCGTAACGGGCGGCTACTGGTCGGCTTACTGGTACGACGGACGCATCTACGCGACCGAGATCACCCGCGGGCTCGACGTGTTCGAACTGGTCCCGAGCGAGCACCTGACCCAAGCGGAGATCGCCGCGGCGAAGGCGGCGCAGTATCCGGGCGATGTGTTCAATCCGCAGACCCAGACCCAGGTCACCTGGCCCGCCGAGGTCGTCGCGGCGGCGGAGGCGAGCCGGAAGGGCGGGTAACCCCTACACCCCGAACGGCCACATGTCCGGCGCCTGGCCGTGCGGTTCGTGCCGCGCGAGCGGTTCGAGCGCGCGGGTCTCGTCGAACCACACCCAGGCGTCGAACTGTTCGGGCAGCGCCGCCTCGCTGTAGTGGCTCCAGCGCTCGGTCTCGGGGCGGTAGATCACGCCGATGAAGCGTTCGAGCAGCGGTTCGGCGAGACTCCGGGCGAGCGCGCCGTCGCCCCGCAGGTCGAGCAGGAAGTGCGCCACGCCGCTGTCGTGGCATAGCCGCTCGTAGCTGTCGCGGCGCGACGGGAGCACGCGCTTGACCTCGCGCTCGCCGTCCCAGTCGCTCGCGGCGGAGACGGTGCCGGTGTGTGTGCCGAAGCCGATCAGCGCGACCTCATCGCCCCATCTCGTACGCGCCAGCTGGCCGATGTTGTGCTCGCCGCGAACCCGGCCCATCTCGGTCGCGCGCGCGTCGCCGATATGGCTGTTGTGGGCCCATACCACCGCCTTGGAGTGGGGCCCGCGCGCTTCGAGCAGGTATTCGAGCGTTTCGGCCATATGGCTGTCGCGCAGGTTCCAGCTTTCCGCGCCGCCGTAGAACATGACGCGGTAGTAGCGCTCTGCCGAGGCGATCAGCCGCGCGTTCATCGCCGCGCCGAAGCTCTCGCCGTCCTGCTCGAGCGCGCGTTCGAGGAGGTCGCGGCACTGCGCCACCACCGCGGTCTCGCATTCGGCATAGCCCTTGCGCAGCGCGGCGCGGCCGTAGGTCGCCGGGTCGGCCTGCCACGGGGTGAGGCATCCGTAGCGCTCGCGTGCGACCGCCGCGGCTTCGGGATCGGTGTCGTCGAGATAGGCCAGTACCGCTTCGATCGAGCCCGACATGTTGTAGATGTCGAGCCCGTAGAAGCCCGCGCGGGCGGCCTCGTCGCGGCTCTCGTTGATCGACTTCAGGTCGCGCAGCAGGCCGGGCATGACGGTGTTGCGCCACATCCATGTCGGGAAGCGCCGGAACGGCCGGGGCGCGTCTTCGCGCTGCGGCAGCCCGCGGATGTAGCGGTCGTAAGCCGCGGCGTCGGGCCAGTCGCCCTCGACCGCGACCACGGTGAAGCCGTGGTGCTCGACGAGATGCCGCGTGATCGCTGCGCGCGCCGCGTAGAACTCGTGGGTGCCGTGGCTGCTCTCGCCGAGCATGACCACGCGCTTGTCCGCGAAACGGTCGAAGGCGGCGGCGAAGGCGGGCTCGTCGATGTCGCCCAGCGGGACGGCGGCTTCGGCGATCAGTTCGGGCAGGCTCCGGTCGCGCGCCGGCTGGTGGTTACTCGCGGCGCGGCTGCCGTCTTCGGGCACCGCGCCGAGCAGCAAGGGCACGAAGCGGACCGGGGCGATGTCGTAGCTGTCCCAGCTGTCCTCGCCGGTGCGCACGACGCAGCGGAGCTGCTGCACGTCCTCGCCGCCCACCGGGATGATCAGCCGACCGTTCACCGCGAGCTGCCGCTCGAGCGCCTCGGGCACCTCGATCCCGCGCGCGGCGACGAGGATCGCGTCGAACGGGGCTTCGCGGGGCAGACCCTCCATGCCGTCGCCCGCGATCACGGTGCAGTTATCGTAGCCGAGCGCCTCGATCCGTTCGCCCGCCTGCCGCGCCAGCTTCGCGTGGCGTTCGATCGCGAAGACGTGCCCGGCCAAGCGCGAGAGCACCGCCGCGGCATAGCCCGACCCGGCGCCGACCTCGAGCACGTGGTCGCCCGGTGCGATGTCCGCCGCGTCGATCATGGCGGCGACGATATAGGGTTGGCTGATCGTCTGCCCCTCGCCGATCGGCAGCGGCCCGTCGTCGTAGGCGAACTCGGCCATGTCCTCGGGAACGAAGCATTCGCGCGGGACCTCGCCGAACGCGGACAGGATGCGCGGATCGCCGATCCCGCGGCGGCGGATCTGCCGCTCGACCATCGTCCGGCGCTGTTTCTCGTGGCGGGTCAGGCTTGCCTCCTAGCGCTCCGTCCCAACAATGAGCCGCAGTGAAAATCGTGCCGCGCCAAAAGCAAAGGGCCCGGCGGATCGCTCCGCCGGGCCCCTCTTGTCGCGTGCCGGATGGCCGGGCTCAGAAGCCCATGCCGCCCATTCCGCCCATGTCGGGCATCGCGGGGGCGGCCGGCTTGTCGTCCGGCTTCTCGCCGATCGCCGCTTCGGTGGTGATCAGCAGGCCGGCGACCGAGGCCGCATCCTGCAGCGCGGTGCGCACGACCTTGGTCGGGTCGACCACGCCGGCATTGACGAGGTTCTCGTACTGATCGGTCGCGGCGTTGAAGCCCTGACCTTCGTCGCCGCCGTCGATCAGCTTGCCCGCGACGACCGCGCCGTCGAAGCCGGCGTTTTCGGCGATCTGGCGGATCGGCGCCTGCAGCGCGCGACGGACGATGTCGACGCCGCGCGTCTGGTCGTCGTTCGCACCGGCAAGGCCGTCGAGCGCCCTGGTCGCGTAGAGCAGAGCGGTGCCGCCGCCCGGAACGATGCCTTCCTCGACCGCGGCGCGGGTGGCGTGAAGCGCGTCGTCGACGCGGTCCTTGCGCTCCTTCACCTCGACTTCGGTGGCACCGCCGACCTTGATCACGGCAACGCCGCCGGCGAGCTTGGCGAGCCGCTCCTGCAGCTTCTCGCGGTCATAGTCGCTCGAGGTGTTGTCGATCTGCGTGCGGATCTCGCCGACGCGGGCCTTGATGTCCTCGGCGTCACCGGCGCCGTCGACGATCGTGGTGTTGTCCTTGTCGATCGTCACCTTCTTGGCCTGGCCGAGCATGTTCAGCGTGACGTTCTCGAGCTTGATACCGAGATCCTCGCTGATCATCTCGCCCTTGGTCAGGATCGCGATGTCCTGCAGCATCGCCTTGCGGCGATCGCCGAAGCCGGGGGCCTTGACCGCCGCGACCTTGAGGCCGCCGCGCAGCTTGTTGACCACCAGCGTGGCCAGCGCCTCGCCTTCGATGTCTTCCGCGATGATCAGCAGCGGACGGCCCGACTGGACCGCGGCTTCGAGCACCGGCAGCATCGACTGCAGGTTCGACAGCTTCTTCTCGTGGATCAGGATGTACGGGTTCTCGAGCTCCACCACCATCTTTTCGGGATTGGTGATGAAGTAGGGGCTGAGGTAGCCGCGGTCGAACTGCATGCCCTCGACGACGTCGAGCTCGAATTCGAGGCCCTTCGCCTCTTCGACGGTGATCACGCCTTCCTTGCCGACCTTCTCCATCGCCTCGGCGATCTTCTCGCCGATTTCGGTGTCGCCGTTGGCCGAGATCACGCCGACCTGGGCGATTTCCGCCGAGCCCGAAACGTCCTTCGAACGGCCCTGAAGGTTTTCGACCACCTTGCCGACCGCGAGGTCGATGCCGCGCTTCAAGTCCATCGGGTTCATGCCCGCGGCGACCGACTTCATGCCCTCGCGCACGATCGACTGCGCCAGCACCGTGGCGGTGGTGGTGCCGTCACCGGCGAGGTCGTTGGTCTTCGAGGCCACTTCGCGCAGCATCTGCGCGCCCATGTTCTCGAACTTGTCCTTGAGCTCGATCTCCTTGGCGACGGTGACGCCGTCCTTGGTGATGCGCGGCGCGCCGAAGCTCTTCTCGATCACGACGTTGCGGCCCTTGGGGCCGAGCGTGACCTTGACGGCGTTGGCCAGCGTGTCGACGCCGGCGAGGATGCGCTCGCGCGCATCGCGTGAGAATTTTACGTCCTTGGCAGCCATGGTGGCAAACCTTTCGTTCTATCTGGTTGACGGAGTTGACAGTGTTCTAGGGAAAAAATCCGGCCTCAGCCGATGATCCCCATGATGTCGCTTTCCTTCATGATCAGCAGGTCTTCGCCGTCGAGCTTGACCTCGGTGCCGGACCACTTGCCGAACAGCACGCGGTCGCCCGCCTTGACGTCGAGCGGGGTGACCGTGCCGTCTTCCGCCCGGGCGCCCGAACCGACGGCGACGATCTCGCCCTCGCTCGGCTTTTCCTTGGCGTTGTCGGGGATGATGATGCCCCCGGCGGTCTTTTCTTCGGCTTCGATGCGACGGACCAGTACGCGGTCGTGCAGCGGACGAAATGCCATTGGTGTGACCTCTCTGCTAGTGAGATGAAAGTGTGGTTTGGCACTCCCGTCACGAGAGTGCCAGCGGCGCGCATATGTGAACGCGGACAGGGCGAGTCAAGCGAAGCGCAAGCAAAAAAATGCCGAGCCCGCCAGGGCGTTCGCCGCGTCAGGCGAGGCCCAGCCGCTCGCGCCGCAGCCAGCGGCCGAGCAGCAGGCCCGCAGCCGAGACGAGCCCCACCAGCAGGCCGACCCAGATGCCCATTCCGGCGAGCGGGGTGAAGAAGCCGAGCCAGACCATCGCGGCCAGCCCCGGCACCCAGTAGCTGAAGATCGCGATCATCATCGGCACGCGGGTGTCCTGCAGCCCGCGCAGCACGCCGCCCGCCACCGCCTGGATCCCGTCGAACAGCTGGAACGCGGCGGCGACCATGAGAAACTTCATCGCGAAGGCGACCATCGCAGCGTTGCGCGGCGCGTCGACGTCGACGTAGATCGACAGCACCACCTGCGGCGCAAGCAGCATGATTCCGGCGGTCAACAACATGAACCCGCCGCCGAGCGCGATCGCCGACCAGCCCGCGCGGGTGATCCCTTCGCGATCGCCCGCCCCGTAGTGATATCCGACGCGGATCGTCGCCGCCTGCGACAGCCCGAACGGCACCTGGAACGCGAGCGCGGCGACCTGCAGCGCGATCGTATGCCCGGCGAGCTCGGTCGCGCCGATCCGGCCCATCATGAACGCCGCGCCGTTGAACAGACCCGCCTCGGCGACGACCATCAGGAAGACCGGCGTGCCGAGCCGCACCAACTGGCCGAACACTGTCCAGTCGGGCGACCACAGCCGCCCGAACACGCGGTAGCGCGCGAGCCCGCGGTCGGCGAGGATGGCGACGACGTAGGCGATCACGGTGAAGATCGAAGTGACGATCCCGGCCAGCGCCGAGCCCTCGAGCCCCAGCGCGGGTGCGCCGAGATTGCCGAACACGAGCGCGTAGTTGCCCAGCGCGGCGACCCCGACCGCGAGCCCGATGATGACGGTCGCGAAGACCGGCTTGCCGAGCGCGGCGATATAGTTGCGCAGCACGTTGGCTACGATCATCGGCACGCTCGCCCACATCAGGATCGCGAGGAAATCCCCCGAGCGGCGCGCGACCTCCGGATCCTGTCCTGTGGCGAGCATGATCTCCTCCGCGAACAGGCACGGGATCATCGTCAGCACGCCGCACGCGACCGCGAGCCACAGCGCCATGCGCGTCGCCCTGCGCACCGCGCGGACCATGCCCGCCCCACGGCCCAATGCTGCGGAAATCAGCGCGGCGACCATTCCGGTCAGTCCGCTGAAGGCCCACATCAACGTGCCGAACAGCGCGATGCCGAGGCTGGCCGCCGCCAGCGGAATCTCGCCCAGCCGCGCGACGAAGATCACGTCGACCGCATAGACCAGCATCTGCAGCAGGTTGGCGAGCGCCAGCGGCCAGCCCAGCCGCAGCGTGGAGCCGAGTTCGGTGCGCCAGGGCGAGGAGATGCGTGCGTCGGACATAAAGCCGTCCCGGATAGGGGCGCCGGGCAGGGGCGGGAAGGGCCAATGGGCGCGCACATCGATTTGTCGGGCGAGCGCGGCCTTGCGGCCACAGCTTGCGTGCGATTAAGGCTGCGGCAAGCGCATGGCCTGCAGAACCGGCCGACATGATCCGCGCTCTCGCCTCCGTCCTCGCCCTTTCATCGCTCGCGGTCGCCGCGCCGTCCCATGCGGGCGAGATATACGGCGGGGTCTACGCCCACGGCGTCGATACGCCGTTCACGCTCGAATCGGACGAGGGCGGAGCGGACATCCAGATCGGCTATCGCTTCGATCCTGTTGCCCCCGTTCTCGGGATCGAGCCCTACGTGTTCGGTTCGGTCAACAGCGAGGACGGCGGAACCGACTTCGCCGGGGCCGGAGTGAGCCGCAAGTTCGATCTGGGCGCGCTCTATCTCCGACCGGCGGTGGGGCTGGTGGTGCACAACGCGCCGTCGCGGCGGGTCAGCCCGACGACAGGGCTTCGCACCGATCTCGGCAGCAGGGTGCTGTTCTCGCCCGAGATCGCGATCGGCGCGCAAGTGGCGCCGCGCCTGAGCGTGGAAGCGAGCTGGGTGCATATTTCGAACGCGCGCCTGTTCGACCGCGACCAGAACCCCGGAATCGACATGATCGGGCTGCGCGCGAACCTCAGTCTCTAGCCGCTGTTCGCGCGGCCTTGCCGAAGCAGACGGCCGAGGCCAGCCACAAGAGGGTGAACACCGCAGCGAAGACCAGCGCCCGCTCCGGGCCGTCGGGCATCCGCGCAGTCACCGGGGCGGTTGCGACGCCGATCCCCAGCAGCGCCTGCATGCCCGCGACGCCGATCATGGCGCGCGCCATGCCCGCCGGGCGAAACCATGCAGCGAAGGCGCCCACGCCCGCCGCCATCACGATCATGAAATAGGCCATGCCGGTGCCGTCGTCGCGCACGATCGTGGTCCAGACGGTGAGGAAGCAGGCGAGGAGAGCGAGGGCGATGCCTGCGCGATAGGCGCGGCTGTCGTTCAGCCGTTCGGCGAATTCGTAGAGCAGGATGGTCCCGCCGATCACGCCGCCCGCGAAGACGAAGCTGCCCGCGGTCCAGTGCCATCCGTCGCTGACCTGCATCATCGCGAGCGGGACGAGGAGCAGCACGCCGGCCGCGCTCCACCGCCCGATGCGCCAGTAGTTCAGGGGGCGCCGCACCGCCCCCGCGCCGGTCTCCGCCATGCCATCGCCTCCTTCGTGAACAGCAATGTGGCCATCGCAGGTCGAGCGGTGAGTGGCATGAGCGCGAGGTGAGGAATCGCTGAAGAGCGCATTTGCAGGCCGGACAAACGAAAAGGGCGGCGCCTCGCGGCACCGCCCTTCGCGTGTTCGAACAGGTCCGTCAGACCAGGCGAACTGAGATCCCGGATCAAGTCCGGGATGACGGCGGGGCTGACGCCCCTGTCCGTCACTTCAGTTCGACGGTGCCGCCGGCGGCTTCGATCTTGGCCTTGACCTCTTCGGCCTCGGCCTTGTTCACGCCTTCCTTGAGCGGCTTCGGCGCGCCTTCGACGAGCGCCTTGGCTTCGGTCAGGCCCAGGCCGGTGATGGCGCGGACTTCCTTGATGACCTGGATCTTCTTGCCACCGTCGCCGGTGAGAATGACGTCGAATTCGGTCTTCTCTTCGGCTGCGGGGGCATCGCCGCCCGCGGCGGGGCCGGCAACGGCGACGGCAGCGGCGGCGCTGACGCCCCACTCTTCTTCCAGCGCCTTGGCGAGTTCGGCCGCCTCGAGGACGGTCAGCTTCGAAAGTTCTTCAACCAGCTTGGCGATATCGGCCATGATGTTTCACTCCAAAAAATCGGCTGGGGCACGTGCCCCGGAAAAAATCGCGTTTCGTAAAACCGCTTACGCCGCGTCCTTGGTGCTGTAGGCACCGAACACGCGGGCGAGCTTTGCGGCGGGCGCGTTGACGACCTGGGCGATTTTCGTCGCCGGGGCGTTGACGAGGCCCACCAGCTTGCCGCGAAGCTCGTCGAGCGAGGGCAGCGAGGCGAGAGCCCGGATGCCTGCTTCGTCGAGCATCTGCCCGCCCATCGATCCGCCGACGATTTCGAGCTTGTCGTTCGTCTTGGCGAATTCCACCGCGGCCTTGGCCGCCGCCACCGGGTCCTGCGACCAGGCGAGAGCCGTCGGGCCCGAGAGATATTCCTCGAGGCCTTCGTAGCTGGTGTTCTTCAGGGCGAGCACGGCAAGGCGGTTCTTCGCAACCTTGTAGGACGCACCGGCTTCGCGCATCTTCGAACGCAGGTCGGTGGATTGCGCCACCGACAGGCCGAGGTTGCGGGTGACAACCACCACGCCGACCTCGTTGAAGACCGCATTGAGCTGGGCGACCGCGTCGGCTTTTTGCGAACGATCCATGCCATACTCCTTCATATGGCCGCACGCGCTGGCGCGCCTGCGACCGGCTCACATCGCTCCGCACCGCTAACCGGTACGGGGCAGTCCGTTCGACGAAGGGAAGGAGGTGCGCCACTGGCGCGAACAGGGGCGAGCCCCTGCGAAAATCTCTGTCCCCGTCTAGGCTGGAAATTAAGACCGGCCAATCCCGGTCACCAACTGTCTCGGACGGATGACCGCCGGGGCCGAAGCCTCGCCGATCGAGGCGCGCATCTAGCGGCGCGGCGCGGCAAGTCAAGCGCGAAGAGTTGCTTTCGGGATCAGTCCGGGCGGCGGATTCCTGCGGACCGCGACCACCCAGGTAATCGCGACGAGCACGGCGGCGAGCCATCCGACCACGAGCGAATCGACGATCAGCATCGCCCACTTGACGGCCTCGCCCGGCACGAAGATCGCCCCGATCCCCAGTGCATAGTGCACGATCATCAGCGGCAAGGCCGCGACGACGTTGAACGCCACCGCCCATGGCAACTGGCGCGCCATCTGCCGGATCGAGGCGGACGGGCTGATCCACACGCCCAGCGGCGCGGCGACGACGAAGCGCGCAAGCAGCGGCGCGAAGATCAGGCTGAAGACGAAGAAACCTGCCGCCATCACGCCGGTGAACACGAACAGCCCGAGCGCCGAGAGCAGCGCCTGGAGCGCGAACACGACAGCGAACAGCGCGACTGCGCGCCCCTCCAGCCTGCGGGTGTAGGCGGCATCGCGCGTGGCGTAGAATCGCACGCCCCAATAGCCGATCAGGCCGAGCGCCAGCGTCTTGACGAAACCGAAGGCCATGCGCGCCGGATCGGCCTCGGCCGCCTCGGCCCCCGCCGGGCCGACGTACATCCCCGCCTGCATCTCGACCACATGCTGCACGAGCTCGGCGAGGATCGGGATCAGCGCGATCAGCGGGCAGGCGAGCAGGAAGGCCCAGCTCTGCCGATAGACGAATGCGATGCCTTGCAAGAATGTCATGCCGCCCCTCCCCGCCCGGGGCGCCCGTTGTTCACGAGCGCGCGCGGCGAGGCAAGGGCGCGCAGCCGCCGGGCACGAAAAAACCCGCCGGAAGCGCGAGGCTCCCGGCGGGTCGTTTCCGAACGGGCGCGGCGATCAGTCGATCGCGTCGCGGGTGTCCTGCTGCGCTTCGGCTTCGGCTTCGAGACGATCGGCCTCGGCCTCGTTGACGTCCTCGACCCGGTCGGCACGCTCCTCGAGGCTCTCGGCGCTCTCGTCGAGCACTTCGGCCTGCTCGTCGACGGTCATGTCGGCCATCGGGTCGGCGGGCGCGGTTTCGGGCATCGCGCCTTCGTCGGTCATCGCGGTATCGTCCGCCGCGGTATCTTCTTCGGCGCCACCGCAAGCGGCGAGCGCAAGCGAGAGGGGCAGGGCGGCAATCAGTGCAAGCTTCTTCATGTCAAATCTCCCGATTGGGTTGCCTTGAAATCGCCACAATCGCATCGGGTTCCACAATTCGCAGTGAAAAAATCGCAAATGATGTGATTTGGCGGTGCGCGGGGGCGAGGACACGCCCGAGCCCGGATACGAAGAGGCCCGCCGGCGGGGCGGGCCTCCAGCCGGAACGATCCGGCGTTCGCGTTCGAGCGCTTACATCGGCTCGGTGGTGTCTTCCGCCATCGGTTCGTCGGCCGGCTCGGCGGTCATGTCGTCGTCGGCCATCGTATCGTCCGCCATCGTATCGTCGGTCATAGCGTCGTCGGCCATCGG
Organism: uncultured Altererythrobacter sp.; assembly: GCA_946886565.1. The sequence continues at coordinate 17,209 of CAMPIX010000011.1, read as the reverse complement.
GTCGGTCATGGTGTCGTCAGCCATGGTGTCGTCCACCATGGTGTCGTTGGCCATCGTATCAGCGGCGGTGTCGTCGACCGTCGTGTCCTCGGTCGCTGTTTCGCCGCACGCACCGAGCGCCATGGCGAGCGGGAGGGCCATAATTGCGAGCTTCTTCATCGGAAAATTCCTTTCGCTACTCGCCATACAATCGCCATAATCGTTGCCGGTTCCCGCGCAGCGGCGAATTATTCCTGCGCCGTCTCCCGGTAGGCCAGCAGGTCGCCAGGCTGACACTCCAGCTCGCGGCAGATCGCCTCGAGCGTGGAGAAGCGAATGGCCTTGGCCTTGCCCGTCTTGAGGATCGAGAGATTGGCGAGCGTGAGGCCCACGCGCTCGGCGAGCTCGGTCAGCGTCATGCGGCGGGCGTGGAGCAGATCGTCGAGCCTCACCATGATCCGGGCTCCTTCGCTTCCTTCATCCTGCGGCGGCATCACACGGTTCCTTCGAGGTCTTCGCGCATTGCGGCGCCGTGGCGGAACACGCGGGCGAGGATGAACAGGACGATCGCGAGCAGTATCCCCTCGAGATCCATCCCGCCGTCGATCCGGATGTCCGCACCCTTCAGGTCGTCGGCGAATTTGGCCAGCTCCATGCCCAGCGCCGCCGCGGGCAGAAACGACAGCTGCACGCCCACGGTCAGCCAGGCCATCGCGTTGAGGCGCGCCGCGTTCGCGGGCTGGAACGGATCGCCTTCGCCGACGGTGCCGATGATGCGGCGCAACTTGTCGAAGAAGAAGAACATCATCGCCACGATGGCGAGACCGATCAGCATGAGCGCGGCCAGCGCGCCGATGGGGAAATCGGCCGGAAACGGCTCCAGCCCGGCTTCCGCGGCCAATTGCGGCGTGAAGAAGATCACGCCGAAGAATCCGACCGCCAGCGCGAGCGCACCGACCGCCATCGCCCCTTGCATGAAGATGGCGATGGCCTTGCCGGCGAACAGGAGCGGATCCCTGAAGCGGGTGGTCATGATCTGTCCTCCCGGATCGAGGTTATGCCAGCGCGGGGGCCGGGAGCGCCGCGTAGGCGGGACCGGCCGGGACCGCGGTCACGGCCGAGAAGCTGACGGTCATGATCAATACCGCGGCGAGCGCAGCGGCTGCGTTTCGGGTGAACTGGGTCATTTATCGATCTCCTTGCATATCGATATCGACATTCAATAAATTCGAGTCGCCATATTGTCAATCGATATTATCGTAAAACGATATCTAGCTGATTGTTTGGCGATATCCCTGCCGGATATCCCTGCTGCAGGGGCCGGGCGGCGCACGCTGCGTTGACATTTACGGCCCCGAATCCTACATGCCCCCTCGACCGCACGCTTCGAGCAAGGGCCGTTCATGCGCGGGAACGGGCCACAGGATGGAAGCGGCGATTCCATAGTCGCGACGTTGAGGTAGCTGCAGCAGGCCCCGCAAGGGCGCGATTTGCTGCGGCTTTTTGGCGTCTCTCACGGCTGTGGTCTCCCACGCGCATGGGCTTGAATTCAGGCCGGCGGCGCGATGCCTCCGGCGTACACACGAAGAGGCGAATCACCTCCATGGCGAGCAAGGCGAAGAAGACCGGGGCGAAGGCTCCGGCGAACACCGGCACCGCGAAGAAGCGCATCCGCAGGATTTTCGGCGACATCCACGAAGTCGTGCAGATGCCGAACCTGATCGAGGTCCAGCGCGAGAGCTACGAGCAGTTCCTGCGCTCCGACCCGTCGATCGACTACGTCTCGGGCCTCGAGAAGACGCTCCGCTCGGTGTTCCCGATCCGCGACTTCGCCGGCACCGCCGAGCTCGACTTCGTGCACTACGAGCTCGAGCCGCCCAAGTACGACACCACCGAATGCCGCCAGCGCGGCATCACCTACGCGGCGCCGATGAAGGTCACGCTGCGCCTGATCGTGTTCGAGGTCGACCAGGAAACCGAGACCCGCTCCGTGCTCGATATCAAGGAGCAGGACGTCTACATGGGCGACATGCCGCTCATGACCGAGAACGGCACCTTCATCATCAACGGCACCGAGCGCGTGATCGTCAGCCAGATGCACCGTTCGCCGGGTGTGCTGTTCGACCACGATCGCGGCAAGACCCACTCCTCGGGCAAGCTGCTGTTCGCCGCGCGCGTGATTCCCTACCGCGGCTCGTGGCTCGATTTCGAGTTCGACGCCAAGGACATCGTCAACGTCCGCATCGACCGCAAGCGCAAGCTGCCGGTCACCGCGCTGCTCTACGCGCTCGGGCTCGACAGCGAGGCGATCCTCCACCACTTCTACGACACCGTCGTGTGGGAGCGCGTTTCCGGCAAGACCGGTGACGGTTGGAAGATGCCCTTCGTCCCCGAGCAGTGGCGCGGCGCCAAGCCGGCCTTCCCGCTGGTCGACGCCAAGACCGGCGAGGAGATCTTCCCCGCCAATCAGAAGATCAGCCCGCGCGCCGCGAACAAGGCGCAGAAGGACGGTCTCGCCGACCTGCTGATCCCGACCGAAGAGATCATCGGCCGCTACGCCGCGAACGACATGATCGACGAGACAACCGGCCGCATCTGGATCGAGGCGGGCGACGAGGTCGACGCCGACAACCTCGAAGTGCTCGACAAGGCCGGCGTGGACCGGATCGAGCTGCTCGACATCGACGACGTCAACGTGGGCCCGTGGATCCGCAATACGCTGAAGGCCGACAAGGCGGAGAACCGCGACGAGGGCCTCGAGGCGATCTACAAGGTCATGCGCCCGGGCGAGCCGCCGACGAAGGAGACCGCCGAAGCGCTGTTCGAGGGCCTGTTCTTCGACGGCGAGCGCTACGACCTCTCGGCCGTGGGCCGCGTCAAGCTCAACATGCGTCTCGACCTCGACGCCGAGGACACCGTGACCACGCTGCGCAAGGAAGACATCCTCGCGGTGGTCAAGGAGCTGGTCGGCCTCAAGGACGGCAAGGGCGAGGTCGACGACATCGACAACCTCGGCAACCGCCGCGTGCGCTCGGTCGGCGAGCTGCTCGAGAACCAGTACCGCATCGGCCTGCTGCGCATGGAGCGTGCGGTGAAGGAGCGGATGAGCTCGGTCGACGTGTCGACCGTGATGCCGAACGACCTGATCAACGCCAAGCCCGCGGTCGCCGCGGTGCGCGAGTTCTTCGGGTCGAGCCAGCTCAGCCAGTTCATGGACCAGACCAATCCGCTGTCGGAAGTCACCCACAAGCGCCGCGTCTCGGCGCTCGGGCCGGGCGGCCTCACCCGCGAGCGCGCGGGCTTCGAGGTGCGCGACGTTCACCCGACGCACTACGGCCGCATCTGCCCGATCGAGACGCCCGAAGGGCCGAACATCGGCCTGATCAACTCGCTCGCATCGTTCAGCCGGGTGAACAAGTATGGCTTCATCGAGACGCCGTACCGCAAGGTGATCGACGGGAAGGTGACCGGCGAGGTCGTCTACCTCTCGGCGATGGAAGAGCAGAAGCACGCCGTGGCGCAAGCTTCGGCCGACCTCAACGACGACGGCTCGTTCGTCGAGGAGCTCGTCTCGGCCCGTCAGGAAGGCGAGTTCGTGATGCTCCCGCGCGAGCAGATCACGCTGATGGACGTCAGCCCCAAGCAGCTCGTCTCGGTCGCCGCATCGCTGATCCCGTTCCTCGAGAACGACGACGCCAACCGCGCACTGATGGGCTCGAACATGCAGCGTCAGGCGGTGCCGCTGGTCAAGGCCGAGGCGCCCTTCGTCGGCACCGGCATGGAAGAGACCGTGGCGCGTGATTCGGGCGCGGCGATCTCCGCGACCCGCGGCGGCGTGGTCGACCAGGTCGACGCGACCCGCATCGTGATCCGCGCGATTGGCGACGTCGAGCCCGGCCAGTCGGGGGTCGACATCTATTCGCTGCAGAAGTTCCAGCGCTCGAACCAGAATACCTGCATCAACCAGCGTCCGCTGGTGAAAGTGGGCGACACGGTGGAGGAAGGCGATATCATCGCCGACGGCCCGTCGACCGATCTCGGCGAGCTGGCGCTGGGCCGCAACAGCCTCGTCGCGTTCATGCCGTGGAACGGCTACAACTACGAGGACTCGATCCTGATCTCCGAACGCATCGTGAAGGACGACGTGTTCACCTCGATCCACATCGAGGAATTCGAGGTCATGGCGCGCGACACCAAGCTCGGGCCGGAGGACATCACCCGCGACATCCCCAACGTCGGCGAGGAAGCGCTGCGCAACCTCGACGAGGCGGGGATCGTCTATATCGGCGCAGAAGTGCACCCGGGCGACATCCTGTGCGGCAAGATCACGCCCAAGGGTGAAAGCCCGATGACGCCGGAGGAAAAGCTCCTCCGCGCGATCTTCGGCGAGAAGGCGAGCGACGTGCGCGACACCTCGCTGCGCCTGCCGCCGGGCGTCGCCGGCACGGTGGTCGAGGTGCGCGTGTTCAACCGCCACGGCATCGAGATCGACGACCGTACCCGCGCGATCCAGAACGAGGAAATCGAGCGCCTGCGCAAGGACAGCCAGGACGAACGCGCGATCCTCAACCGCGCGACCTACAACCGCCTGCGCGACATGCTCGTCGGCCAGACCGCTTCGGCCGCGCCGAAGGGCGTCAAGAAGGGCAGCGAGATCACCGAAGAGGTGCTCGAGGGCGTCGAGCGGCACGAGTGGTTCAAGTTCGCGGTCGCGGACGACAACCGCCAGGCCCAGATCGAAGCCGTCAAGTCGCAGTACGACGAGGCGGTGAAGGGCATCGACGAGAAGTTCGAGGACCGCAAGGAGAAGCTCGAACGCGGCGACGAGCTCGCCCCGGGCGTGCTCAAGATGGTCAAGGTGTTCGTCGCGGTGAAGCGCAAGCTGCAGCCGGGCGACAAGATGGCCGGCCGCCACGGGAACAAGGGCGTCATCAGCCGGATCCTTCCGGCGGAGGACATGCCCTTCCTCGAAGACGGGACCCCGGTCGACATCGTCTTGAACCCGCTCGGCGTGCCGTCGCGCATGAACGTCGGGCAGATCTTCGAGACGCACCTCGGCATGGCCGCCCGCGGCCTCGGCCAGCAGGTCGCGGGCGCGCTCGAGGAATGGCGCGCCGCCAACCCCGATCCGGAGAAGGCCAAGGCGCCCGCCGCGGTCGTCAAACGGCTCAAGGAAGTCTACGGCGAGCAGTACCACGACGAGCTCGACGCGCGTTCGCCGGCCGAGATCGTCGAACTCGCCGGCAACCTGACCAACGGCGTGCCGATGGGCACCCCGGTGTTCGACGGCGCGCGCGAGGGTGACGTGACCGCGATGCTCGAGAAGGCCGGCCTGCCCGGTTCGGGCCAGGTGACGCTCTACGACGGGCGCAGCGGCGAGGCGTTCGACCGCAAGGTGACCGTGGGCTACATCTACATGCTGAAGCTCCACCACCTCGTGGACGACAAGATCCACGCGCGTTCGATCGGCCCCTACTCGCTCGTCACCCAGCAGCCGCTGGGCGGCAAGGCGCAGTTCGGCGGCCAGCGCTTCGGCGAGATGGAGGTCTGGGCGCTCCAGGCCTACGGCGCGGCCTACACGCTGCAGGAAATGCTCACCGTGAAATCGGACGACGTGATCGGCCGGACCAAGGTCTACGAAGCGATCGTCAAGGGCGACGACACGTTCGAGGCCGGCATTCCGGAGAGCTTCAACGTGCTCGTGAAGGAAATGCGCAGCCTGGGCCTCAACGTCGAACTGACCTCGCTCGGCGACGACGAGGACGACGAGCAGTGGCCGGAGGCGGCGGAATAACGGGACGGGGGCTCGCGCCTCCGCCTGCCGCCCGCTTAGGAATTTCACCCGCAAGGGAATAAAGTCATGAACGAACTGACCAAATTCACCAACCAGCTCGCGAAGCCGGAAACCTTCGACCAGATCCAGATCGGGATTGCCAGCCCCGAGCGCATCCGCTCGTGGAGCTTCGGCGAGATCAAGAAGCCCGAGACGATCAACTACCGCACGTTCAAGCCCGAACGCGACGGCCTGTTCTGCGCGCGCATCTTCGGTCCTGTGAAGGACTACGAATGCCTGTGCGGCAAGTACAAGCGCATGAAGTACAAGGGCGTGGTGTGCGAGAAGTGCGGCGTCGAGGTCACCGTGACCAAGGTCCGCCGCGAGCGCATGGGCCACATCGAGCTCGCCGCGCCGGTCGCGCACATCTGGTTCCTCAAGTCGCTCCCGAGCCGCATCGGTCTGCTGCTCGACATGCAGTTGAAGCAGCTCGAGCGCGTGCTCTATTTCGAGAGCTACATCGTCACCGAGCCGGGCCTCACGCCGCTCGAGAAGTTCCAGCTCCTCACCGAGGACGAGCTGCTCGAGGCGCAGGACGAATACGGCGAGGACGCCTTCACCGCCGGGATCGGCGCCGAGGCGGTCAAGTTCATGCTCATGGACCTCGATCTCGAGCAGGAGAAGGCCGACCTTCTCGAAGAGCTCGAGACCACCAAGTCCAAGCTCAAGCCCGCCAAGATCATCAAGCGCCTCAAGGTCGTCGAGAGCTTCATCGAGAGCGGCAACCGCCCCGAATGGATGATCCTCGAGGTCGTCCCCGTGATCCCGCCCGAGCTGCGCCCGCTGGTGCCGCTCGACGGCGGCCGCTTCGCCACGTCGGACCTGAACGACCTCTATCGCCGCGTCATCAACCGCAACAACCGGTTGAAGCGGCTGATCGAGCTGCGCGCGCCCGACATCATCGTGCGCAACGAAAAGCGCATGCTGCAGGAAGCGGTCGATGCGCTGTTCGACAACGGCCGCCGCGGCCGCGTGATCACCGGCGCCAACAAGCGCCCGCTCAAGTCGCTCAGCGACATGCTCAAGGGCAAGCAGGGCCGCTTCCGCCAGAACCTGCTCGGCAAGCGCGTCGACTATTCGGGCCGTTCGGTCATCGTGACCGGACCGGAGCTGAAGCTCCACCAGTGCGGCCTGCCCAAGAAAATGGCGCTCGAGCTGTTCAAGCCGTTCATCTACGCCCGCCTCGACGCCAAGGGGCTGTCGATGACGCTCAAGCAGGCGAAGAAGTGGGTCGAGAAGGAGCGCAAGGAAGTCTGGGACATCCTGGATGAAGTCATCCGCGAGCACCCGGTCCTCCTCAACCGCGCGCCCACGCTCCACCGCCTCGGCATCCAGGCGTTCGAGCCGGTGCTGATCGAGGGCAAGGCGATCCAGCTGCATCCGCTGGTCTGCTCGGCGTTCAACGCCGACTTCGACGGCGACCAGATGGCCGTTCACGTTCCGCTGAGCCTCGAGGCGCAGCTGGAAGCGCGCGTGCTGATGATGAGCACCAACAACATCCTCAGCCCCGCGAACGGCAAGCCGATCATCGTGCCTTCGCAGGACATGGTGCTGGGCATCTATTACCTCTCGATGGACCGCGAAGGCGAGCCGGGCGAGGGCATGATGCTGTCGGACATGGCCGAGGTGCACCAGGCGCTGCACGTGGGTGCGGTCACGCTGCACACCAAGATCGTCAGCCGCGTTCCGCAGGCGGACGAGGATGGCAACGTGTCGATGGTGCGCTTCGAGACCACGCCGGGCCGCATGCTGATCGGCGAATGCCTGCCCAAGAACCACAAGGTTCCGTTCGACATCGTCAACCGTCTCCTGACCAAGAAGGAAATCGGCGACGTCATCGACCAGGTCTATCGCCACACCGGCCAGAAGGACACGGTGCTGTTCGCCGACGCGATCATGGCGCTGGGCTTCCGCCACGCGTTCAAGGCGGGCATCTCGTTCGGCAAGGACGACATGATCATCCCGCACGAGAAGGACGGGCTGGTCGAGGAAACCAAGGCGCTCGTCGCCGACTACGAACAGCAGTACCAGGACGGCCTGATCACCCAGCAGGAAAAGTACAACAAGGTGATCGACGCCTGGAGCCGCTGCGGCGACCAGGTGGCCGATGCCATGATGGACAAGATCAAGGCCCGCCCGAAGGACAAGGACGGGCGCGAAGCGCAGGTCAACTCGATCTACATGATGAGCCACTCGGGTGCGCGCGGTTCGCCGGCGCAGATGAAGCAGCTCGCGGGCATGCGCGGCCTGATGGCCAAGCCCTCGGGGGAGATCATCGAGCAGCCGATCATCTCGAACTTCAAGGAAGGCCTGACCGTTCTCGAGTACTTCAACTCGACTCACGGCGCGCGCAAGGGCCTGGCCGACACCGCGCTCAAGACGGCGAACTCGGGTTACCTGACCCGTCGCCTGGTCGACGTGTCGCAGGACTGCGTGATCGTCGAGGACGACTGCAAGACCGACAACGCGCTCGAAATGCGTGCGATCGTACAGGGCGGCAGCGTGATCGCCTCGCTCGGCGAGCGCATCCTCGGCCGCACCACCGCGGAAGATCTGGTCAACGCCAAGACCGGCGAAGTCATCGTCAAGGCGGGCACGCTGCTCGACGAGCCGATGGTCAAGGCGATCGAGGAGGCCGAGGTCATGGTCGCCAAGATCCGCTCGCCGCTGGTCTGCGAAGCCGACCAGGGCGTGTGCGGCACCTGTTACGGGCGCGACCTCGCGCGCGGTACGCCGGTGAACATCGGCGAGGCCGTGGGCGTCATCGCGGCGCAGTCGATCGGCGAGCCTGGCACCCAGCTGACCATGCGTACCTTCCACATCGGCGGCGCGGCGCAGCTCAACGAGACGAGCCATCTCGAGGCGATCTCGGACGGCAAGGTCGTCTATCGCGACATGCCGACGATCGTCGACAAGAAGGGCCGCATCCTCAGCCTCGCGCGCAACGGCGAGCTGGCGGTGATCGACGCCGAAGGGCGCGAGCGCGAAATCCACAAGGTCCCCTACGGCACCGTGCTGATGCACAAGGACGGCGCCAAGGTGAAGGAAGGCGATCGTCTGGCCGAGTGGGATCCGTTTACCCTGCCGATCATCACCGAGCAGTCGGGTATCGTCCGCTATCAGGACCTGCTCGACGGCAAGACGATGGAAGAGCGCGTCGACGAGGCTACGGGCATCGCCCAGCGCGTCGTCACCGAGAACCGCTCGACCGGCCGTGCCAAGAAGGACGAACTGCGTCCACGCCTCACCCTGCTGGGCGAGGAAGGCGACAAGAAGGGCGAGGAAACCGAAGCGGCGCGCTATATGCTCGCCCCGGGCACCACGCTCTCGGTCGAGGACGGCCAGCACATCGAGGCCGGCGACATCCTCGCCCGCGCGAGCCGCGAAGCCGCCAAGACGCGCGACATCACCGGCGGTCTGCCGCGGGTGGCCGAGCTGTTCGAGGCGCGTATGCCCAAGGACAACTCGATCATCGCCAAGATCTCGGGCAAGATCGAATTCGTCCGCGAATACAAGGCCAAGCGCAAGATCGCGATCGTGCCAGAGGAGGGTGAACGCGTCGAGTACCTGATCCCCAAGACCAAGGTGATCGACGTCCAGGAAGGCGACTTCGTCAAGAAGGGCGACACCCTGATCTCGGGCAGCCCGAACCCGCACGACATCCTGGAAGTGATGGGGGTCGAGGCGCTGGCCGAATACCTCGTCAACGAAATCCAGGAAGTCTACCGGCTCCAGGGCGTGAAGATCAACGACAAGCACATCGAGGTGATCGTTCGCCAGATGCTGCAGAAGGTCGAGATCACCGACGGCGGCGACACCACGCTGCTGCCGGGCGAACAGGTGGATCGCGAGGAGATGGACGAGATCAACGCCAAACTCGCCAAGGGCAAGGCGCCGGCGACGGGCAACCCGATCCTGCTCGGCATCACCAAGGCCTCGCTCCAGACCCGCAGCTTCATCTCGGCCGCTTCGTTCCAGGAGACCACCCGCGTGCTGACGCAGGCGGCGGTCGAAGGGAAGAAGGACACGCTGATCGGCCTCAAGGAGAACGTGATCGTCGGCCGCCTCATCCCCGCCGGTACCGGCGCGGCGATGAACCGGGTGCGCGTCACCGCCTCGAGCCGCGACGCCGCGCTGCGCGCCGCGTGGAAAAAGCAGCAGGAAGCGCTCGTCGCGGCGCAGACCGCTGCCGAGGAGCACGCGGCCGAGCTTGCACAGGGCCCCGAAGCCGCTGTCGGCGACGATCCGCTGGCGAAGGTCGAGGGCGAAACCCACGGCACCGACGCGGACGCCGGCGACTACCTGCAGCAGTCGGACGAGGGTGCGGTCGAGACGGCGCCCGAGGAGGCCGGCGAGGAGAAGTAATCCTCGCGCGCCGCTGGCGAAAAGAACGGGCCCCGCCGGAGCGATCCAGCGGGGCTTTTTCGTGGGCTTTCTCGCGGTTAGGTTCGCGCCTATCTTCGCGCCGACGTCAAGGAGAGCCACGATGCGCACTATGTTCGTACTGCTCGGCGCAACCATGCTGGCCGCGTGCCAGCCCGGCCCGAACGACGATCTGTCCAATTCGGGCGAGCCGCCCGCAGCGACCGAACCCGGCGGTGCTTCGACCGCTATTCCCACGCCATCGCCGCCCGATAACGCATACGCGCCCGCCTCGCTGGTCGGCGAATACCGGGTGGCGGGGATCGACGGGGCCGAGGTCGGCGGCGGGATCGGAATCGGGCTGTCCATCACCGAGCGCGAAATCTACTTCGAACCACGCTGCGCGGGCTTCAACTGGAGCTATACTTACAAGGACGGCGATCTTTCGACCGACCGTCCGGTCAGGCGGGGCGCCAGCTCCACCGCCGGGCCACAGCCGCCGGTCTGCCTGGTCGCGATCCACGTCGAACAGGCGCGCCTCGCAACCGCGCTCGACGCGGTGACGCAGGCCGAACGCACCCCGTCGAACGGGATCGAACTGACGGGCGGCGGGCACAGCGTCACCCTCTACTCGCAATAACCGCGCCGCTCGGCTATCGGGCCGCGCATATGAGCACTCCGCCCACTACCCGTTTCGCCCCCTCGCCGACCGGGCGCCTGCACGTCGGCAACATCCGCACCGCGCTGCACAACTGGATGCTCGCGCGAAAGGGCGGCGGGCGCTTCCTGCTGCGGATCGACGACACCGACGCCGAGCGCAGCCGCGAGGACTATGTCGAGGCGATCCGCGCCGATCTCGCCTGGCTCGGGCTCGAGCCCGACGGGGAGGAGCGCCAGTCGGCACGGCTGGCGCATTACGAGGCGGCGTTCCAGGCGCTGCATGCGGCGGGGCGGGTCTATCGCTGCTACGAAACCGCGCAGGAACTGGAGCTCAAGCGCAAGATCGCGCTCGGACGCGGGTTGCCGCCGATCTACGACCGCGCGGCGCTGGCGCTGATCGAGACCGAGCATGCCGCGAAGGCGAACGAGGGCATCGCCCCCCACTGGCGCTTCCTCCTCGACCATGACGAAGCGATCGAATGGGAAGACGGGGTCCGCGGGCCGCAGAAGTTCGATCCTGCACAGCTTTCCGACCCGGTGATCCGCCGCGCCGACGGCTCGTGGCTGTACATGCTGCCGAGTGCGGTCGACGATCTCGAGATGGGCGTCACCGACGTGCTGCGTGGGGAGGACCACGTGTCGAACACCGCGGTGCAGGTGCAGATGTTCACCGCGCTTCATGCAGCGGGGCTGGGGCCGCAAGGGTGCGAAATCGCCGATCCCTGGCCGCATTTCGCGCACGAGGCGTTGCTCGTCGGGCGCGAGGGCAAGCTCTCGAAGCGGCTCGGCTCGCTCGGCTGCGACGCGTTTCGCGAGCGCGGAATCGAACCGGCCGCGCTGGTCGCGCTGCTCGCGCGGCTGGGAACGAGCCTGCCGGTCGAACCGATCGTCGATCGCGAAGCGCTGCTCGAAAGTTTCGCGCTCGAAACCTTCGGCCGCGCCCCGGCGAAGTTCGACGATGCCGAACTCGAACGGCTCAACGCTGCCATCGTGCACCGGATGGAGTTTGCCGATGTGGCCGATCGGCTGCCCGCCGGGATGGACGAGGCCGGCTGGCACGCGGTGCGCCCGAACCTGTCGCACGTCGGCGAGGCGGGCGAATGGTGGCGGTTGGTGACCGGCCCGATCGAGCAACCGGAGTTTTCGGACGAGGACTGCGCCTATCTCGCCGAGGCGGCCCGGCTGCTCTCTTGGGGCGACGACCCGTGGCACGCGCTCACCGCCGCGCTGAAGGAGGCGACCGGCCGCAAGGGCAAGCCGTTGTTCCTGCCGCTGCGCCAGGCTCTCACCGGCATGGACCACGGGCCCGAGATGACCGAACTGCTGCCGCTGATCGGCGAGGACGAGGCGCGGGCGCGGCTGGAGCGGGCGGCGGGCCCCGCCAACTCCCGCTCAGCCTGAACGCGTCGAAAGCCAGCCGAACGCGCGCGAGGAGCCTGGTCGGTTACCCGTCGTGCCGCTCAAGCTCATCCCCCGCCAGCGTCACCACATGCAGCAGGTTCGTCGAACCCGGCGTCCCGAACGGCACGCCAGCGAGCGCGATCAGCTTGCTGCCCGCGCGGCCGAAGCCGTGGCGCAGGGCCATGCGCTTGCCCTTGGCGATCATCTCCTCGAAGCTGCCGATGTCCTTGGTCGGCACCGCGTGGGCGCCCCAAAGCAGGCCAACGCGGCGTGCGGTCGCCATCGACGGCGTCAGCACCAGCATCGGCACGCTCGGCCGCTCGCGCGCCACGCGGCGCGCGGTGCTGCCCGAGCCGGTGAACACCGTGATCGCCTCGATCGCGACGGTGTCGGCCACCGTCATGCAGGCGTGCGCCAGCGCATCGGCGGTGGTCCGGTCGGGCGGCGTTTCGAGGAAGCGTACGCGCCCGATATAGGCGTCGTCGCGTTCGACCTGGGTGGCGATCTTGTCCATGATCGTCACCGCCTCCTCGGGCCAGTCGCCCGCCGCGGTCTCGGCGCTGAGCATGACCGCATCGGCCCCGTCGTACACCGCATTGGCGACGTCGGACACCTCGGCGCGGGTCGGCGCGGGGCTCTCGATCATCGATTCGAGCATCTGCGTGGCAACGATCACCGGCTTGCCCGCGGTGCGCGCGGCGTTGACGATCTTCTTCTGCAGCGGGGGCACTTCCTGCGGCTCGAGCTCGACGCCCAGATCGCCGCGCGCGACCATGATCCCGTCGGCGAGCTCGACGATTTCGTCGAGCCGGCGCACCGCCATGGGCTTCTCGATCTTGGCGCAGAGCGCGGGCCCTTGCCCCGCCGGCCCGCCCATCAGCTTGCGGGCATCGGCGAGATCCTCCGGCCGCTGGACGAACGACAGGCCGATCCAGTCCGCTCCCTGACCGACTGCGAAAGCGAGGTCGCGCCGGTCCTTCTCGGTCAGTGCGGGGATCGGCACTTCGGCGTCGGGTACGTTGACGCCCTTGCGGTCGGAGATCACCCCGCCGACTTCGGCCGAACAGAGGATCGCCTCGCGGTCGGCCTTGATCACCCTCAGGCGGATCTTGCCGTCGTTGATCAGCAGCCGCTGGCCCTTCTCGAGCAGCCCGAACAGCTCGGGATGCGGCAGGTGGACGCGGGTCTCGTCGCCCGGCGCGGGATCGCGGTCGAGCGTGAAATGGCCCGAGTGGCGGATCACCGCCTGCCCGTCCTTGAACTCGCCGACGCGCAGCTTGGGACCCTGAAGGTCGCACAGGATCGCGATCGGGCGGCCGAATTCCTTCTCGAGCGCGCGGATCGCCTTGATCGTCTCGGCGTGAGTGGCGTGGTCGCCGTGGCTCATGTTGACGCGAAAGGCGTCGGCGCCGGCGCGGAACAGCTTGCGCAGCATCTCCGGATCGCGGCTGGCGGGGCCGGTGGTGGCGAGGATCTTGACCTTGCGGGCGCGCGGATCGAGCTTTTCCATGGCTTCGGGCTATGACAGAGGCTGGTTGCAAGACAAGGAAAACGCGATGACGGATACGAATTCGCCCGATCCGCTCGAACGGCTCGACGACGCTACGGCAGCCGCGGCCTTCCGCCGGCTGGTGCGCCACCTGCGCCATCGGCGCGACGCGCAGAACATCGAGTTGATGGGCCTCGCCGGCTTCTGCCGCAACTGTCTCGCCGACTGGATTCGCGATGCGGGATACCCCGGCGACAAGGCCGTCGCGCGCGAGGTGATCCACGGCATGCCGCAGGAGGAATGGAAAGCGAAGCACCAGTCGCCCGCGACCGAGGAGCAACTCGCGCGGATGGAAGCGAGCGTGGCGAAGAACGCACAGGAATAATCGCCGCACCGGGTTCACCGGGCCGGTCAGGCTGGCTATCGAGCGCGCCGACCGATTCTTCCATCCCATTCGGAGCTTCATTGAAAATGGCCGAGACCACCGACGACCGCCTGCGCCTGCTGATCGAGCGCATCGAACGCCTCGAGGAAGAGAAGAAGGGCATCGCCGACGACATCCGCGACGTCTACGCCGAGGCGAAGGCGGTCGGCTACGATACCAAGATCATGCGCCAGATCGTGCGCCTGCGGAAGATGACGCCCGACGACCGCGCGGAAATGGAAATGGTGCTCGACACTTATAAAGCGGCACTCGGCCTCGGCTGACGCTCTGCCTGCGGGCGTTCCGCGACGAGCCGCGGAACGTCCTGACGGCACCGGCGGTTGGTCCTGCATCTCCCTCGTGAATGCAGGACCGATCCGATGACCGACGACGACCTGAAGACGCTCGACAAGGCCCATATCGACGAGACCGGCGAAGAGCCGAAGATGCCGGGCCACGAATCGCAGCTCGAGCCCAAGCCCGAGTGGCAGCCGCGCTATCCCGGCTCGGGCCGGCTCAAGGGCAAAGTCGCGATCGTTACCGGCGGCGACAGCGGCATCGGCCGCGCGACCGCGGTGCTGTTCGCGCGCGAGGGCGCCGACGTCGCGATCGCCTATCTCGAGGAGCACGACGACGCGAAGAAAACCCGCGAGCTGTGCGAGGCCGAGGGCGCCGAAGTGCTGCTCTCCGCAGGCGATCTCGGCGATCCCAAGCACGCCGACGGGCTGGTACGCGCGGTGATCGATCGGTTCGGCAAGCTCGACATTCTGGTCAACAACGCGGGCGAGCAGCACCCCGACGAGGACGTGACCGACATCACCGAAGAGCAGCTCCAGCGCACCTTTCAGACCAACATCTATTCGATGTTCTATCTGGTTCAGGCGGCGCGCCCGCACCTGAAAAAGGGCGCGGCGATCGTCAACTGCACCAGCGTGACGATGTACAAAGGCTCGGGCGGACTGCTCGATTATTCGGCGACCAAGGGCGCGATCACCGCCTTCACCCGCTCGCTCAGCGAGAACCTGATCGAGGACGGGATTCGCGTGAACGCGGTGGCGCCGGGGCCGATCTGGACCCCGCTCAACCCCTGCGGCGGCTCTCCGCCCGAGAAGATGGAGCATTTCGGCGAGGACACCCCGATGGGCCGCCCCGGCCAGCCGAACGAGGTCGCGCCCGCCTTCCTGTTCCTTGCCTGCGAGGATTCGTCCTATATGTCGGGGCAGACCCTGCACCCCAACGGAGGAACGATCGTCAATGGCTAGCCCGTGGAAAGATGCGCGCGGTATCGTTGTCACCACCACGCCCTCGATCGAGGGGCGCCCGATCCAGGAATACGTCGGGATCGTCACAGGCGAAGTGATTGTCGGCGCGAACCTTTTCCGTGATCTGTTCGCCAATATCCGCGACATCGTCGGCGGGCGCTCGGGGAGCTACGAGCGCATCCTGCGCGACGCGCGCGAGCAGGCGATCGAGGAACTGCAGGCCGAATGCGCGAGCCGCGGCGGCAACGCGGTGGTGGGCGTCGACCTCGACTACGAGGTGATCGGCGACACCGGATCGATGCTGATGGTCTCCGCCAGCGGGACCGCGGTGAAGATTTGAGCGCCGGACCGGGCTGTTCGGTCCGCAGGCTCGGCCCGGGCGATCTGCCGCACTTTCGCGCAATGAACGCGCTGTTCTGCGAGGTGTTCGGTGACCGCGAGAGCTACGCCGATCATCCGCCAGACGATGCCTACGTCGAGGGCCTGCTCGCCCGCCCCGATACGATCCTGCTCGCCGCCGAGGCCGAGGGCGCCGTGGTCGGCGCGCTCGCGGCCTACGTCCTGCCCAAGTTCGAGCAGGCGCGGAGCGAGATCTACATCTACGACCTTGCGGTCGCCGAGAGTTGGCGGCGGCGCGGCGTGGCGACGGCGCTGATCGAAGACTTGCGCCGCATCGCGCGCGAGATCGGCGCCTGGGTGATCTACGTCCAGGCCGACACGCTGCCCGAGGACGAGCCCGCGATCGCGCTTTACGACAAGCTCGGCACGCGCGAAGAGGTGCTGCACTTCGATATCGCGCCTTAGGCTGTATCGGCATTCAGCCCTGCCGGCCTGTAAATGGCGGCTTTCCGAGCTTCCGGTGCTCACGTGCTGTCAGCCCGCTGCGCTCCGGGTCTCGAAAATCCATCATTTTCGGCTCGCCATCATCTGAATGTCGATACAGCCTAGTAGGATTGTCGGCGCGGCGGCGCTGGGCTAGGGGCGTGCGCATTCCATTCTCAGCCAGACAAGCGAACCATGGCAGGCCATTCCAAATTCAAGAACATCATGCACCGCAAGGGCGCGCAGGATAAGAAGCGCTCGGGCCTGTTCTCCAAGCTGAGCCGCGAGATCACCGTCGCGGCCAAGATGGGCACGCCCGATCCCGACATGAACCCGCGTCTGCGGCTGGCGGTCAACAACGCCAAGGCGCAGTCGATGCCCAAGGACAACATCCAGCGCGCGATCGACAAGGCGAGCGGCGGCGACGAGGAGAATTACGAGGAAGTCCGCTACGAAGGCTACGGCCCGGGCGGGGTGGCGCTGATCGTCGAGGCGCTGACCGACAACCGCAACCGCACCGCCACCGCCGTCCGCACCGCGTTCTCGAAGAACGGCGGCAATTTGGGCACCGAAGGCTCGGTCGCGCACGGCTTCGAGCGCAAGGGGCTGATCGAATACCCGGCCAGCGCGGGCGACGAGGAGAAAGTGCTCGAAGCCGCGATCGAGGCGGGCGCCGACGATGTCGAGAGCGACGAGGGCGGCCACACGATCTGGACCGAGATGGAGGCGCTGCACGAAGTCGCCGGCGCGCTCGAGAAGTCGCTCGGCGAGGCGGAGAACGTCAAGCTGGCGTGGAAGCCGAACATCACGGTGGACTTGGACGAGGGCAATGCCTCGACCCTGCTCAAGCTGGTCGACGCGCTCGACGACGACGACGACGTGCAGACGGTGTGGGGCAACTACGAGATTTCGGACGAGGTGATGGAGAAGCTCGGTTGATCTCCTCCCCCTCCCCTTCAGGGGAGGGGGTCGGGGGG
>CAMPIX010000010.1 GCA_946886565.1 uncultured Altererythrobacter sp. | reverse complement strand
CTGGGGAGGAGAGCACGGCCGTCGGGGTCCTTCGGGGCTTCGGCGGCCGTCATACCATTGACCCTGCTTGCGAAAAGTGCCGTGTTGCCACGATCTTAACCCTTCGCTGCTAGCCGGGCCGGTCGATGGCAAGGCGTACACGAAAGGCAGCGGTCGACGCCAAGATGTACCGGCATTTCGCCGTGGTGACCGTGTGCCTGACCGCCGCGCTGGCGATCTTTGCCGATGGCGAAAATCGCAAGGCGGTCGCCGAAGGAATCGAAGCGCACGAGCGCCAAACCGCGCTCGAGCGGGCGGAGGTCGCCAAGTTCGGCCAGGCCAAACTGGTCGATCGCTCGGGGCGCAGCAGCAACCACGCGGCGTCGTTCGACTACGGCAGCGACAGCGACTTCGGCGCGCCGATGGACAGCGCCGGGAGCGCCGAGCAGGATTCGAGCTACGCACCGCGCCGCAACAGCACGACCCGGGTCGGAACGGGCATCGACTACGCCGCGCTGGGACTGACCCAGGCCGAGTTCGAGCGCCTCGATCCGTCCGAACAGCAAGCACTGTTGCGCGAGTTCCGGGCCCTGCGCGCGCGTCAGACCCGCTCTTTGCTCGAAGGCTCGGCCGCGCGCGGCGGCGGCGAACTCGAGTATTAGCCCCCTGTTTTCGGCAACAGGTCGAGCGTCGCGGCGGCAAGCGCTTCGGCCGCGGTCGCGATCACCTTTTCCGCGTCGGGCGCCCAGAACGGACTGTGCAGCGACGGCAGCGTGCCCTCGCCCTTCTGCGCCGCATCGAACTGCGCCTGCGGCACGCCGCCGACCCAGAAGATCAGCGATTCCATCTCCTCGGGATCGGCGCGCAGGAACTGCCCGAAATCCTCCCCTCCCATGACCGAGGGCACCTGAACCACGCGATCCTCACCGAAGCGTTCCTTGAAGCCCGCCATGACCTGCTCCGTGAATTCGGGCGAGTTGAAGGTCGAGGGCGTATAAGGTTCGGCCACCGTCACCGTGGGCATCTTGTTTTCGGGCATGCCCGCCGCGATCGCCTCGCCGCGCGCGATGCGAGCGATCCCGTCGAGCAACTGCTTGCGCGTCTCGTCGCTATACGAGCGGACGGTGAGCTGCAGCTTCGCCTCGTCGGAGATGATGTTGTGCTTGGCGCCCGCGTGGAAGCTGCCGACCGTGACCACGGCCGAATCGAGCGGATTGACCTCGCGGCTGACAAGCGTCTGCAGCCTGGTCACGATCGCGCTGGCGAGCACGATCGGATCCTTCGCGGTGTGCGGATAGGCCCCGTGGCCACCCACGCCGGGGATGACGATGTCGACGCTGTCGACGTTCGCCAGCGCGTAGCCCGGCGAATAGCCGATCATGCCGGCCGGGAACTGCGCCGCGTCGTGGAATGCGATCGCATAGTCGGGCTTGGGAAAGCGCGTGTAGAGCCCGTCCTCGATCATCGCCAGCGCGCCCTCGCCGATCTCCTCGGCCGGCTGGAGGATCATCACCAGCGTGCCCGACCACTCGTCCTTGCGCTCGGCGAGCTGCTGCGCCGCGCCGATCCACGCGGCCATGTGGGTGTCGTGGCCGCAGGCGTGCATCACGCCGGTCTCGACCCCCGAGGCGGGCACCGCGACTTCCTTCGAGGCGAACGGCAGCCCGGTCTGCTCGACCACCGGCAACCCGTCCATGTCGGCGCGCAGCATGACCGTGGGGCCCTCGCCGTTTGTCATCACCGAAACCACGCCGGTCTTGCCCACGCCTTCGGTCACCTCGAAGCCGAGCTCGCGCATCCGTGCAGCGAGCTTCCTGGCGGTCTCGACTTCCTCGAAGCTCAGCTCGGGATGTGCGTGGAGATCGCGGTAAAGCTCCATCAGCTCCGGCATATCCGCCGCGACCGCATCGCGCAGCTCGTCCGCCTGCACCGGCGCAGTCAGCAAGGAGGCTGCGGCGGCAACGGACAGGGTTGACGCCGCACGGAAAGAACGAAATCGCGAACGCATTGAATTCATTAGACGATCCCCCAAACGGTGTGGCTTTTCAGAACCATCGTGCACCGGCGACTTCGCGGCCTCGCAGCTTCGAGTCGCTTTTCCACTCGACCGACCATTGCAGATGCCGGCCGTGTAGGAAAGGTGCCCGGGGGCGGACAGATGTCACATGCCGTAAGTGGTCACGAGCAGGATCGAGAGCGTCGTCACCATCAGCAGCACGAGCGGCACGCCAGTACGGATGTAGTCTTTGAACTCGTAGCCTCCCTCCGACATGATCAGCATGTTCGTCTGATAGGCGATCGGCGTGGCGTAGCAGAGGTTGCAGCCGAACAGCACCGCCAGGATCAGCGGCTCGGGCGGCATGCCCAGTTGTTTGGCGATGGCAAAGGCGATCGGCGTGCCAATGGTCGCGGCGGTGGCGTTCGAGGCGAAGTTGGTCAGCACGGTGACGAACAGCATGATCGCCGCGAGCACGGCCGCGGGAGGCAGAAACTGGAGGCCCGAAGCGAGCAGTTCCCCGAGCCAGGCCGCTGCACCGCTTTCGAGAATGATCCGTCCGATGGCGATGCTGGCCGCGACCAGCACGATTACCTGCGCGGAAAGCGCGCGGCCGACGCGATCGAATTTCACGCACCCGGTCACGAACATCAGGATCGCGCCCGCGAGCGCGGAGATTGCGATCGGCAACAGTCCGATGGAAGCGAGCCCGACCGAGCCGAGCATGATCCCGCCCGCGAGCACCGCCTTCGAGCGCCGGGGCAGCTCGCGCATCCCCTCCAGCGTCAGCAGGCTGTCGGCGCGCGCAAAGTCGCCGAGGTCCTTGGGAAGGCCCATCACCAGCAGGACGTCGCCCTCGGCGATGCGCAGATCCCCACCGTCGCTGAACCGGTCTTTCTCCCCCACCAGCCGCTGCGGCCGGTGAATGCCGAGCACCGCGACCCCGTAAAGATCGGCGACGCCCGAAGTCGGCAGTGTGCGGTTGATCAGGCGCGAATCGCCGGTCACGGTCATTTCGACCACTGCGATATCCTCGCCGCTCGCCGACGAGTTGCGGCGGATCCGGTCGAGCACCCAGGCCGGCGCGACCTCGCCCTTGAGCGTGCGCATCGCCTCCTCGAGCGCCTCGTGCGTGCCCGAGACGTTGATCCGCTGCTGCGGCTGGATCGGACCGGAGGGCGTATCGTGGAACTCGATATCGCCGGGCAGCCGAGGCAGGATCGCGGCGAGCACCTGCCCGTTGAGCGCGCTCTCGTCCCCCACCCGCAGCCGTGTGCGGAATCGGCGCGCAAGCGGCTGTTCGGTCGAATTGTCGCGCAGCAGGCGCGGCGCGATCAGCCACAGGTAGGGCAGCGCGACCAGCGCCGCGACCATCACGATCGGCGTGTAGTGGAACACGCCGATCTGCGGCATGCCGAGATCGCGCGCGATCGAGACGACGAGAATGTTGGTCGAGGTCCCGATCGTCGTCGCCATGCCCCCGATCAGCACCGCGGCGTTGAGCGGGATCAGCGTCTTCGAGGCAGGGATTACCCCGCGCGCCGCGAGACTGACGAAGATCGGCAGCAGCAGCACCACGACCGGCGTGTCGTTGACGCCCATCGACAGCAAGAAGGCCATGACCAGCGACACAAGCAGACCGAGCTGGACGTTGAGCTTGAACGCCCGCTCGAGAAACCGCGCGGCGGGCTCGAGCGCACCGGTCACTACCAGCCCGCGCCCCATGATCATCAGCGCGCAGATCGTGATCAGTGCGTAGTGCCCGAAGCCCGAGAAGGCGAGCGCCAGCCCGTCCGCCGGATCGGTGCCTTCGAGGGGGAAGAAATAGAGCCCGACCGCGATCACCGCGATCGTCAGCAGCGAGATGATCTCGGTCGACATACGACCGCGCGCGAATGCAACGAACATCGCGATCGTGACCGCCATCGCGGCGATCGCGTGGAAGGAAGGAACCCCCGGAAGCATCCGCACCTCGATTCCCAAAGCCGCCGGCCAATAGCAAGCGATTTCGGTCGGAAAGCAACGCTCTTCGGGGCTTCGTCGCAGCGTATCGACGCCTGGCGGTCGCACGATCGTGCGCACCGTATCTGTCGAACCGACGGCCGCCCCCGCGCGCGGCCCCCGACGGGCGGCTCAGGCTCTGGCGTGGTGCCCCTGGCCGGACTCGAACCGGCACTTCCGGAGAAACTCGATTTTGAGTCGAGCGCGTCTACCAATTCCGCCACAGGGGCACTGCTGCGGGAGCGGCGCGGATAGCGAAGCGATTGCGCCAATACAATCCTCCCCGAGCTTGTCCGGGGATGGGCAGCGTGCCCAGCACCACACTTCGTGTGGTCCCTCTCTCCAAGACGAACCTGGGAGGATTTAACCCTTCAGCGCGCCGGCAACCAGCTTGTGCAGCTTCGAATGAAGCACGTCGTTCGCGGCGAGCACCTGCTTGGCGTGGATCGGCTGCGAGCGGCCACGGTAGTCGCTGACGAAGCCACCCGCTTCGCGCACCAGCAGGCACCCGGCGGCGGTGTCCCAATCGGCGAGGTCGCTTTCCCAGAACCCGTCGAAGCGGCCCGCGGCGAGCCAGGCGAGATCGAGCGAGGCGGCGCCGAAGCGGCGAATGCCGGCGACCTGCGGACCGATCGCACCGAAGATCCGGCTCCACTCGGCGAAATCGCCGCGGCCGCCGTAGGGAATGCCGGTCGCGATCAGCGCATCGCCTAGGTGCGAGCGCGAGGAGACTCGCAGGCGCCCGTCCTTCAGCCAGGCCCCGCGGGTCTTTTCGGCCCAGAACGTCTCGTCGGTGATCGGCTGATAGACCACCGCAGCGGTTACCTCGCCCCAGCCCGATCCGTCGAGCTTCGGCTCCTGCGCCGCGATCGAAACCGCGAAGTGCGGGATGCCGTGGAGGAAGTTGCTCGTGCCGTCGAGCGGGTCGACGATCCAGCGCGGTTTGGACGGATCGCCTTCGATCGTGCCGGCTTCCTCCATCACGAAGCCCCAGTCGGGCCGCGCGTGGAGCAGTTCGTCGTAGATCGTGCGCTCGGCGACCTGGTCGGCCTTGGAGACGAAGTCCGACGGGCCCTTGCGGCTGACCTGCAGGTGCTCGACCTCGCCGAAATCACGGCGCAGGCGGCCGCCCGCCTTGCGCGCGGCGCGCTCCATCACGCGGACGAGTCCGGAAAACATGGACATTTGAGTACTCTATCCTGTCAGTCGAGCGCGATCTGGATCGATTGCGCGGTCAGTTCGATTTCGCCCCAGCCGCTCGAGATATTGGCGTAGTCGCCCTCGATCGTGGCCGAATAGATGTCGGAATAGTCAACTTCGCGCCCGTCTTCGGGCTTGGCCTTGCGCAGGCGCAGGTCGTCTAGTTCGGCGAAGCGGACGAAGCCCTTGCTATAGCAGCCGTCCGGGTTGTTCCCCGCCGCCTGGTAGCGCGGATGCGATTCGAGCAGGTGGAAATCCATCTCGAGCGTCAGCGACTCGTCGTCGTAGATCACGCCCAGGATATAGCTGGTCTCGAGGTCGATCCCCGCCAGCTTCGGATGCCTGCCCTCGCTCATGTCAGCCCGCCTTGCCCACGTAGGTGCGTTCGTAGACGTCGACCACGATGCGCGTGCCGCTCTCGATGTGCGGCGGCACCATCACGCGCACGCCGTTGTCGAGCACCGCCGGCTTGTAGCTGGAGGAGGCGGTCTGCCCCTTCACCACCGCATCGGCCTCGACGATCTCGGCCTCGACCTGCTCGGGCAGCGCGACCGAGATCGGCTTCTCGTCCCACAGCTCGAGCGTGACCTGCATCCCGTCCTGCAGGAACGGGCGCGCGTCGCCGAGCAGGTCGCTCGGCAGGTTGATCTGCTCGTAGGTGTCGTTGTCCATGAACACCAGCATCTCGCCGTCTTCGTAGAGGAACTGGAATTCCTTGGTGTCGAGCCGCACGCGCTCGATCGTGTCGGCGCTGCGGAAGCGGACGTTGGTCTTGCGGCCGTCCTGCAGGTTCTTCATCTCGACCTGCATATAGGCCCCGCCCTTGCCCGGCTGGGTGTGCTGGATCTTGGCGACCTTCCAGATGCCGCCTTCGTATTCGAGGATGTTGCCGGGACGAATGTCCACGCCGCTGATTTTCATGGTTCAAGGAGCCTTCGTTGGAAGGGCGCGAGAAATCGCACCCGCAATCGCGCGCCGCGCCTTAGCGGAGCCGCCGGGCGCGGGCAAGGTAGCGCGCGCGGGCTGGGGGTGGTAGTGGCCGCGCCATGCTACGCAGCACGATCGCCATCGCCGCCGCGCTGGCTGCCGCCGGCGCATCCGCCGCGCCCGGGGGCAAGCTCGGCACGCTCCCGCAAGGCCGCTACATCTGCTCGACGCCCGGCGATGCGACCGGTCCCGCCTGGAACGTGATTCCGGGGGGCGGATTCACGATCAACACAGCCTCGACCTATCACACCGCGACCGGATCGGGGACTTACCTGCTCACCGGCGAAAAGGTGGTCTTCACCCGCGGCCCGCTGAAAGGCCAGCGCTTCGTCCAGACCGGCAGCGCCACGCTGCGCTGGGTCGACGAGGAGGGCAACCCGGGCCGGGTGCGCTGCGTGCGCAGCGGGCGTTAACGCGCCTTGGCGGTCAGCAAGGGATAGGGATTGACCGCGTTCGCAGGCTCCCACCAGTCGGCATCGGCGGTGGTGCGCAGGATCGCGAAATGGAGATGGGGGGCGTCGTCCGAGGCGTTGCCGGTGCTGCCCACCGCGCCGAGCCGCTGGCCGCGGCGGATCCGCTGCCCTTCCTTGAGGCCCGCGGCATACTCATCGAGGTGCGCGTAGTAGTAGATCGTCTCGCCATCCTGCGAGCGGACGTAGATCGTGTTGCCGCCGGCCTTCGAGCGGAACAGTTTCTCGATTGTTCCGGGCGCGGCGGCGATTACCGTGGTGCCCGTCGGCGCCATGATGTCGATCGCCTCGTGCAGCCGCAGGCCATCGCCCCGCGCATCGGTGAAGGTGTCGCTGAGATCGTCGGCGCGAATGTTCAGCACCGGGATGAGCAGGTCGCCCGTGATGGCCTGCTGCCGGGGCATTTGCGAATCGAGCGCGGGCGCGCGCGTCCCGCTGACGCTGTCCGCGGCCGGGCTCGGCGCTGCCTCGGCGGGCCGCGTCGCGCCGAGCTCGCTCTCGCTGTCGGCATATTTGATGAAGCTGCCGCCCGCGACGATCCACACCGCCGAGGTGAGCGTGGCAGTGACTACCACCGTGAGAACCCTGTCGAGGACTTTGAGCGCCATGTCAGGCCTCGAATAGCACGTCCGTGCTGCCCGTCACCATCTCCGCAAGCCGCGCAGCGTCCCAGTTGGTCAGGCGCACGCAGCCGTGGCTCTGGGTCCGGCCGATGGTCTGCGGCTCGGGGGTGCCGTGGATGCCGTAGTGTTCCTTGGTGATGTCGATCCACACCACACCGACAGGACTGTTCGGGCCGGGCGGAAGCTGCTGCTCCTCCTCGCTGTCGGGCACGTCCCAGAATAGATCGGGATCGTAGGCGAACTTGGGATTGAACGCGATGCCGTTCACGCCCCACTCGCCGAGCGGCAGCGGATCGTGCTGCGAGCCCGAGGTCACGGTGAACAGCGCGATCAGTTCGTCTTCGGCATCGTAGGCGCGCAGCGTGCCCTTCGACTTGCTGACGACGATCCGCTCGACCTTGGGCTGCTCGCTGCCCACCCCGAGCGATTGCAGCGTGCGCGCCCAATCGGGATCATCGACCGCGCCGGGCACGATCCGGTCGGCGCCGACGTTGGGGACGCGGATCACCTGCCCTGCGGCGAACGTGGAGCGCGGTTCGTCTTCCGCCTC
This sequence comes from uncultured Altererythrobacter sp., assembly GCA_946886565.1. The sequence continues at coordinate 70,019 of CAMPIX010000010.1, read as the reverse complement.
CTCCGCTGTGTTCGCCGGCGTCGGTGAAGGCGTCGGGGTGGCCGATGTCGCACCCGCGGGCCTGCCGCCGGGATTGAGTTCGCGCAGCACTTCGACCGTGGTGTGGAAACGCTCGGCAAGCTTTTCGTCGAGCGATTCGTAACCGAGCCGCTGCATCTCCGCCTGCTCGGCCGGCTCCTCGGGCACATCGGTAAAAGTCATCATCCCCCAGCTTTCGGGGATGCGGACGATGCGCGTGGCGGGGATGTTGTCCCACCGCGCGAGCGCGCGCCGGGTCTCGTTGTCGAGCTCGCCGGTGATCTCGAGCGCGTTGGCCTCCTGAAAGCCACGCAGTGCGTTCTCGGTGCTCAGGCCCAGTTTGCCGTCGACCACGCCGGGACCGAAACCCTGGCGGTCGAGCACGACTTGGACCTGCATCGTCGGGCGCGCCTTGCTGTCGCGGATCTCGGGCACGATGAATTCGCCTTGGCCCGGGTCTTCCGAGGCCATCGCGTCGGCGAGATTGCCATCGGTCTGGGTAGCAGCTTCCTTCGCCGGTTCGTCAGGGTCAGTGCCGTTAAAGCCGCAGGCGGCCAGGGTAAGCAGGGACACTGCGGCTATCAGGTGGCGCATCGGGTTCTCCGGACGTACGGGACGCGACCCGCCCCTTCGTTCCGAAAACGCGCCGTGCGGCGATTGTATCCGCGCGCTCCGACGAACGGGTGCTCAAGACGCCCGGGCCGCCTCGATCGCGCTGTGGAACGCGCGAACTGCCGCGGCCTCGTCCTCGCTGCCCCAGACGGCATGGCTGACTGCGAGGAAATCGGCGCCCGCCGCGACCAGCGAGGCGCAATTGGCCGGAGTGATACCTCCGATCGCGACGCAGGGGATTTCGAACAGCGCCTGCCACCAGGCGAGCAGTTCGGGTTCCGGCCGGTGTTCGCTCGCCTTGGTCTCGCTGGGAAAGAAGGCGCCGAATGCGACATAGTCCGCGCCCGCCTCGCCCGCATCCATCGCGAGATGCTTCGAGGCATGGCAGGTGACCCCGATCTGCGCCTCGCGCCCCAGCGCATCGCGCGCTTCCCGCGGCGAACCATCGCCCTGGCCGAGGTGCACGCCGTCCGCGCCCAGACGTTTCGCCAGGGCGATCGAATCGTTGACTATGAACGCGCAGCCGTGTGCCGCGCAAATCTCCTGCAAAGGCACCGCGAGCCTCGCCGCCTCGTGCTGATCGAGGCCCTTCACCCGGAACTGGAACGCAGCGACCTCGCCCGCATCCAGCGCGCGTTCGAGTCGAGCGGGAAAATCGCCGCCCACTTCGGACGGGGAGATCAGATAGAGCTGGGTCGCGATCGTCATCGCGGCGCTTGGTAGTGTGCGCGAAAGGATTCGTCGATATTCAGGCGCGGGAAAGCGGCGAGCGGGGCAAAGTGCTCCGATGAACCTCGTTCGTCCATCGGCCGCACTGGCCCTCGCCGCCCTGCCTCTCGCCGCTTGCGCGGTCGTCCCCGACGCGCCGATCGTCGAGCGCACCCCGATGCCCGAAGGCTACGCGGTTCCGATCGATCAGCCGGTGCGCGTGGGTGATCTCGTGGTAACGCCGAAGGCGGTCGTCGAGGACAGCCGCTGCCCCGAGAACGCCCGCTGCGTCTGGGCCGGGCGGCTGATCGTCAAGACCCAGATCGCGGGCGATGGCTGGCGCGACACAACCGACATCACGCTTGGCGAGACTTACGGCACTCACGGACGGGTCGTCGCGCTGGTTTCGTGCATTCCGGAGAAGCGCGCGGATCGCGAGACCGAACCGCGCGAGTATCGGTTCGTCTACGAGGCGAGGTGATCCTCCCCGGAACGGGGAGGGGGACCATCCGTAGCCGCAGGCGTAGGATGGTGGAGGGGCAGGTGCAGATCGCTCCGACCCTCGCCGTCGTGAACCGTTGAGCGTGCCCCTCCACCCCAGCGCTGCGCGCCGCGGTCCCCCTCCCCGTGCCGGGGAGGATCGAGTTACGCAACGCTCGCCGTGTGAATCCGATCGATCGCGGCGCCGAGGGTGGCGTCGAACTCTTCGTCGCTCTGCCCCGCCCGCAGGTCTTGCAGGAGGCCGCGGCTGAAGCTGGCGATCATTCCGGGGTTCTGCGCGAGCCGGTCGCAGGCCTCGTCGGTCGAATAACCGCCCGAGAGCGCGACGACGCGCAGGACGCTGGGATGGCCGACCAGCCCGGCGTAGAGCCCGGCCTCGGCGGGGATCGAGAGCTTGAGGATTACCTGCTCGCCCTCGGGCAACGCGTCGAGCCCCTCCTCGATCGCTGCGAGCAGCACCTTCTCGCCCGCGGCACGATCGGCGGCGTTAATGTCGTATTCGGGCTCGATGATCGGCACGAGGCCCATCGCAAGGATGCGCGCGCCCTCGGCGAACTGCTGATGCACCACGGCCTTGATGCCGGCAGTGTCGTTCGCCTTGATCACCGAGCGCATCTTGGTGCCGAACACGCCCTTGGCCTTGGCCCGCGCGAGCAGGTTCTCGAGCTCGGGCATCGGCTTCATCAGCTGGACGCCGTTCGCCTCGTCCTCGAGCCCCTTGTCGACCTTGAGGAAGGGGACGATGCCGCGCTCCTTGAGCCGGTCGGGCACCGGCTTGCCGCCGCTTTCGCCATCCATCGTCTTCTCGAACAGGATCGCGCCGAGCACCTTGCCGTTGCCGAAGCACGGGCTCTCGACGATGCGGCTGCGCATCGCGTGGATCAGCGCAAACATTTCCTCGTCGCCGTTCCAGGCGTCCTCGGCCACGCCGTAACCGCGCAGCGCCTTGGGCGTCGAGCCGCCCGACTGGTCGAGCGCGGCGATGAAGCCCTCTCCGGAAGCGATGCGGTCGGTCATTTCCTGGCTGTTCATCGGCGAATCCCTTGCTCGTGCATTCGTATGCGCGCGGAGCGCTTAGCCAGCGCCCGGTGCCTTCGCAACCGGCATTCGGGTCCTAGACGCGCTTGCCGGAAATCTTGCGGATGCCAGAAACTTTTCGAATGATCGCGTCAAAGCGCAGCACCGGCTGACCGTCGGCGGTGACGATACCCTGCACGAACACCGTCTTGCCGCCCGCGCGCACGACTTCGCCGCGCGCTTCGATCATCTGGCCGGCCCGCGCCGGATCGAGGAAATCGCCGGTGAGGTGCAGCGTGACGCCATGGCTGCCGCCCATCGCCTTGCGCGCGATGGAGAAGATCGCCGAATCGGCAAAGGTCATCAGGCAACCGCCGTGCATGAAGCCCGCACCGTTCATGTGGCGCTCCTCGGCGCGGAAGGCGCACAGCGCGGAGCCGTCGTCGAGCTCCTTCTCGTAGAACGGCCCCGCGCGCTGCTCGAACGGATCGCCAAGCCAGGTCGACCACCCGGCCCACTCGCCCTCGGTGATCGCGGTCAGCCCGCTCCCCGCGCCGACCGCCGAGGCCTCGCTCACTTCGACAGCGCCGCGACGCCGGGCAGTTCCTTGCCTTCCATCCATTCGAGGAAAGCGCCGCCCGCGGTTGAAACGTAAGTGAAATCGCTCGCCACACCTGCACGATTGAGCGCCGCCACGGTATCCCCGCCGCCCGCCACCGAAGTCAGCGAACCGTCCTGCGTCAGCGCCGCGGCGATCTTCGCCAGTGCGACGGTGGCGGCATCGAACGGTTCGGTTTCGAATGCGCCGAGCGGGCCGTTCCACACCAGCGTGCGGCAGATCTTGAGCACATCGGCGAGCGCCTCGACCGCCTGCGGGCCGATATCGAGGATCATCTCGTCGGCCGCCACCTCGTGGACGTTGCAAGTGCGCAGGGACGGCGGATTGGCGGAGAATTCCCCGGCCACCACGACGTCGTAGGGCAGATGCACCGTGCAGCCGGCGTGGTCGGCCTTGTCCATGATCGCGTTGGCGGTGGAGGCGAGGTCGTGCTCGCACAGCGACTTGCCGACATCGACCCCGCGTGCGGCGAGGAAGGTGTTGGCCATGCCCCCGCCGATGATCAGGTGCTGCACCCGGCCGACGAGGTTCTCGAGCACGTCGAGCTTGGTCGAGACCTTCGCCCCGCCGACCACCGCCGCGACCGGCGTTTCGGGGTTGCCAAGCGCCTTGTCGAGCGCGGTCAGCTCCTTCTCCATCGCGCGCCCGGCATAGGCGGGCAGCAGGTGCGCGAGCCCCTCGGTACTCGCGTGCGCGCGGTGCGCGGCGGAGAAGGCGTCGTTGACGTAGAGATCGCCGTGCGCAGCGATCCCCTTCGCGAATTCGGGGTCGTTCGCTTCCTCGCCCGGCCAGAAACGAACGTTGTCGAGCAGGCCGATGTCGCCGTTCCTGAGGATGCCGATCGCCTGTTCGACCACCGGGCCCGTGACCTCGGGAATGAACATGATCTCGCGCCCGAGCACGCGCTCGGCGTCGCCCTGGACCATGCTGGTGCTCATGGTCGAATGGCGCGCGCCCTTGGGCCGCCCGAAGTGCGCCAGCAGCAGCACCTTGGCGCCCGCGTCGGCCAGTTCGAGGATCGTCGGCATGCTCGCCTCGACGCGGGTGACGTCGGTCGCCGAACCGTCCTTCATCGGCAGGTTGAGATCGACGCGCACGAGCGCGACTTTGCCGCGCACGTCGCCGAGATCGTCGAGGGTCTTGAACTTCGCCAAACCAAACCTCCGTTCGCCCTGAGCCTGTCGAAGGGCCGCTTTTCTTTCGGGCGTTGCGCTAGAAGAAAGTGCGGTGCTTCGACAAGCTCAGCACGAACGGTTTTTCTGAGTTACAGCAGCCCCGCCATCACCCCGGCGGTGTCGATCATGCGGTTCGAGAAGCCCCACTCGTTGTCGTACCAGCTCACCACGCGCGCGAGCTTGCCTTCGAGCACCGCGGTCTCGAGGCTGTCGACGGTCGAGCTCGCCGGATAGTGGTTGAAGTCCGAGCTGACGAGCGGCTGCTCGGTGTAGTCGAGCACGCCCTTCATCTTGCCCTCGGCCGCAGCCTTGAGCGCGGCGTTGAGTTCCTCGGCGCTCGTGTCGCGGCCCGGAGTGAAGACGAGGTCGATGAGGCTGACGTTGGGCGTCGGCACCCGCACCGAACTGCCGTCGAGCTTGCCCTTCAGTTCGGGCAGCACCAGCCCGACCGCGCGGGCGGCGCCGGTGGTGGTCGGGATCATGTTCATCGCCCCGGCGCGCGCGCGGCGCAGATCCTTGTGGATCTGGTCGAGCATGCGCTGATCGTTGGTGTAGCTGTGGATCGTGGTCATGAAGCCGCGCTCGATGCCGACGGCGTCGTGCAGCACCTTGGCGACCGGCGCTAGGCAATTGGTGGTGCAGCTCGCGTTGGAGACGATCACGTCCTCGGCGGTGAGCTGATCCTGATTGACGCCGAACACGATCGTCTTGGAGACGCCGGTGGCCGGGGCCGAGATCAGCACGCGCCTGGCTCCGGCTTCGAGGTGCGGGCGCGCCGCCTCGTCCGACTGGAAGAAGCCGGTGCATTCGAGGACAATGTCGATCCCCTGAGCCTTGTGCGGCAGCTTGCCCGGATCGCGCTCCTTGGTGACCGCGATGTCGCGCCCGTTGACCTGCATCGAATCGCCGTCGGAGGACACGGTGCCGGGGAAGCGGCCGTGGGTGCTGTCGTACTGGAACAGCAGCGCATTGTCCTTCGGCTCGGCCAAGTCGTTGATCGAAACGAGTTCGAGATCGTGATCGTCACGCTCGAGAATGGCGCGCGCGACGAGCCGCCCGATACGTCCGAAACCGTTGATCGCAACCTTGGTCGCCATGTGAGAAGCTCCTGTTAAATGCCCAGCTTGGCTTTGATTTTGGGAACGATGGCTTCAGCGGTGAAGCCGAATTTTGCGAACAGATCCTCGGCCGGGGCCGAGGCGCCGAAGCGGTCGAGGCCGATCTGCAGGCCATCGGTGCCGGTGTAGCGCTCCCACCCGAGCGTCGAGCCGGCCTCGATCGAGACCTTGAGCGCGTCGGTGGGCAGAAGCTCGCGACGATAGGCCTCGTCCTGTCCTGCGAAGAGCTCCATGCAAGGCATTGAAATCACGTCGGCACCCACGCCCTCGGCCTCGAGCGCTTCGGCGGTCGCGCAGGCCACCTCGACCTCGGAGCCGGTCGCGATCAGCACGACCTTGCGCGCGGCCTTGGCGTTGCGCAGGCGATAAGCGCCCTTGCCGCTCAGCATCTCGCCCGCTGGATTTTCGGCATGGCGCAGCTGCGGCAGGTTCTGGCGGCTGAGCGCGAGGACCGAGGGCGTTTCCTTGTGTTGCAGCGCGAGCTGCCAGCATTCGGCGGTCTCGATCACGTCCGCCGGGCGGAACACGTTGAGGTTGGGAATGAGGCGCAGGCTCATCAGCTGTTCGATGGGCTGGTGGGTCGGCCCGTCCTCGCCCAGTCCAATCGAATCGTGGGTGAAGACGTAGATTGCGCGCGTCTGTTGCAATGCCGAGAGCCGCACCGCATTGCGGCAATAGTCGCTGAAGATCAGGAACGTGCCGCCGTAGGGGATGACGCCGCCGTGCAGCGCCATGCCGTTCATCGCCGCGGCCATGCCGAACTCGCGGATCCCGTAATAGAGATAGCGGCCGCCGTAATTCTCGGCGGTAAGCGGCTGCATCGCCTTGGTCTTGGTGTTGTTCGAGCCGGTCAGGTCGGCCGAGCCCCCGATCATCTCGGGCAGCAGCGGAACGAGCACCTCGAGCGCCATTTCGGACGCCTTGCGCGTCGCGACCTTCTTGTCCTTGCCGAGCCATTCGGCGAATGCCTGCGCGGCCTTGTCATCGGCAGGCAGATCGCCCGCCATGCGGCGCTCGAACTCGGCCTTGTGCCCGGAAGCTCCGAGCCGATCGCGCCATTCGCCGTGCGCTTTGGCACCACGCTCGCCGGTCGCGCGCCAGTCGGCGAGAATGCCCTCGGGAATCTCGAACTCGGGCGCGTCCCAGCCCAGCTCCTCGCGCGCCGCAGCAACCTCGTCGGCGCCGAGCGCCGCGCCGTGGGTTGCGCTGGTGCCCTGCTTGTTGGGCGCGCCCTTGCCGATCACCGTGCGGCAGGCGACGAGCGAGGGCCGCTCGTCGGCGAGCGCCTCGTCGATCGCACGCGCGATATCGGCGGGATCGTGCCCGTCGCACGCAACGACGTGCCACCCGGTCGCCGTGTAGCGCGCGCGAATGTCCTCGCTGGTCGAAAGCCCGGTCGATCCGTCGATCGTGATGCTGTTGTCGTCCCACAGCACGATCATCCGGCCGAGCTTCAGATGCCCGGCGATGCCGATCGCCTCGTGGTTGATGCCTTCCATCAGGCAACCGTCGCCCGCGACGACCCAGGTGCGGTGGTCGACGAGGTCGCCGCCGAACTCGGCGTTGAGGTGCCGCTCGGCGATCGCCATGCCGACCGCCATCGCAAGGCCCTGCCCCAGCGGACCGGTGGTGCACTCAATTCCGTCGAGCAGGAAGTTCTCCGGGTGCCCGGCGCAGGGGCTGCCGAGCTGGCGGAAGTTGGCGATCTCCTCCATCGTCGGGCGCGCGTAGCCCGAGAGGTGGAGCAGCGAGTAGATCAGCATCGAGCCGTGCCCGGCGCTGAGCACGAAGCGGTCGCGATCGGCCCAGTCGGGCGCGGAAGGATCGAATTTCAGATAGTTGGACCACAGAACCGCGGCGACGTCGGCCATGCCCATCGGCATGCCGGGGTGCCCCGAGTTCGCCGCCTGCACCGCATCCATCGAAAGGGCCCGGATGGCGTTGGCCATGGGGGCGAGACGGGTCGGGTCGAGGCTCATTCGCGGGGTCGCTCCTGCGGTGTTTCGATGCGCGAGGGAATCCGCGCGATTCGGGCGCGCGACGCCTTTGCGTAACGCGCAAGCGCAGGTCAACAGCGCCCGACCGTGGTTGCTCCGCGCCCGGGCGCACACAAGTTATCAACAGGCACGGCCAAGGCTTTGCGCTGGCAGGGATTTGCTCTATTTTATCCGCATGGATGGCGAGCGTATCGAACGCGCGGTGCAGCGCATCGAGACCGCATTGGGGCGAATCGCCGCCGCGGCCGACACTTACCGACCCGCGCCTCCCTCGGTTTCTGGCCTGATCGACGAACACGAGCGGCTGCGCGAGGCGGCCTCGGGCGCGCTCGGGCAACTCGACGACCTGATCGAAGGGCTCGAACGATGAGCGAGGTCCGGCTCTCGATCGGCGGGCGCGACTACACGGTCGCGTGCGCCGACGGCGAAGAAGCACACGTCACCCGGCTCGGCGAAGCGATCGACGGCAAGTTCCGTCAGCTCGGCGGCAGCGTCTCGAACAAGGAGGCGCAGAACCTGCTGTTCGCCGCGCTCCTGCTCGCCGACGAGCTCCACGAGCAGCGCGATGCGATGGCGATCGTGCACACCGCGCGCGACACGGCAGATTCCGCGCAGGCAGAGCTGGCCGAGCGCGAGAGCGAACTCGAGCGCCTGCGCAGCGCGCTGCACGAAGCCGAGCTTGGCGGGTCGGCGGCGAAGAGCGAAATCGAGACGCTGCGCGCCGACGTCGAGACCGCGCGCGCGAACGAAACGGTGCTGCGCACCGAACTCGAGAACCTCAGGGGCGAGCACGAAGCGCTGACGGGCGAGCTCGACAGCGCACGCTCGGCCCCCGTCGCATCGGGGCCGTTCGACGATCCCGACCTCGCTCCTGCGCTCGAGCGATTCGCCGACCTGCTCGAGAATTGCGCCGACAAGCTTGAGAGCAAGGTCACGACGTCCTAAATAAAGGGTGGCGGGACTGCCCGGCACGAGCCTTCAAGAAAATCCCTGGGGCTATAAGCAATCCACGGGAGCTGTCCCTGCTTCGGTTCACTGGTTCGTCCTGGGGATCGGGGCATACGGCGCCCACCTGACCCTTAGGCGTCAGTGGATTTCCAAGGAAAACGACCCATGGTGGTTCCGCCACTCCATTTCCCCGATATACCCGCGGCATGACCAAGGCCGAATTGAGGACCGCATTGCGCGCCGCGCGCCGCGCGGAGGTGGAGGCGTTGCCGCCGCAAGTGCGCGCGCTGGTGTTCCATCGCCCGCCCGCTCCGCTGCTCGAGCGTATACCGGAGGCCGCCACGATCGCGCTCTACGCGGCGCATCCGCAGGAAGCGCCCGCCGCATCCTACGCGCGCTTCTTCGCCGAGCGCGGGCATTCGGTGGCGCTGCCGCGCTTCGCCGCGCGCGACGCCTCGATGGAATTCGCCGCGCACACCGATCCGTTCGACGAGAGCGATCTGGTCGACGGCCCGTTCGGGATTCGCCAGCCCGGACGCGAGGCGGACGCGGTGACGCCGCAGGTCCTGTTCATGCCGCTGCTCGGCTTCACCATCCGCGGCGAACGGCTCGGCCAGGGCGGCGGGCACTACGACCGCTGGCTCGCCGAACATCCGGACACGGTCCGCATCGGTCTCGCGTGGGACGGACAACTGGTCGACGAGTTGCCGGTCGAGCCGCACGACGTCCCGCTCGACGCGGTCGTGACCCCCACCCGCCTCTACGGACCGTTCTGATGCGCGATCGGCCAAGCTGGCGGCTTCCGGTCGGGATCCTCGCGCTGCTGGCGGGTCTGACGGTCTATGGCCTGCTGATCGCGCGCTACGCGCCCGAGCTGATCGGTGGCTGGCCCGTCTGGGCGCAGACGCCGGTCTATCTCGTGCTCGGGGTGATCTGGCTGCTGCCGTTGCGGCGCTTCCTGATCTGGATGGAAACCGGCCGCTGGGGCTGACCCAGAGGCGCACCGCCCGGACGTCCTGCCGGGTGCGAATTGCTCAGCCATTTCAGTAAAATGTCCCCAAGTGGCGCGAGTGACGGGGCTCGAACCCGCGACCTCCGGCGTGACAGGCCGGCACTCTAACCAACTGAGCTACACCCGCGTGCCGCTTGGGGAGAGGCGCCACTAGGCCAGCGGCGGAGGGCTGTCAATGGCCTCGCGGGAGCCTTTTTCACGAGGTTCGAAAGAAGCTCACGTTAACCATATTTTCGCCTCTTCCTGCCACCTCCACGACACGACGAGAGGGGGCAAATCCATGCGTATCGGACTGGCGATCGGCGGCCTGGCGTGCCTCGCCGCAAGCGGCCTTGCAGCGCAATCGGCGAGCAGCGTGTCGCGCGCCGTCTATGTCGAACGGATCACGACCGCGCCCGATGGCGAACGCGTGCGCACCATCGAGCCCGCCGACGAGCTGCGGCGTGGGGACACGGTCGTGCTGATGGTCGAATGGCGCGACGCGAGGCGCGACGCACCGGTGATCGTCTCGAGCGCGGTCCCGCGTCCGCTGGCCTTTCAGCGGAGCAGTTCCGACGCGGTCGAGGTCTCGGTCGACGGCGGACGCAACTGGGGCCATCTCGGCACGATGCGCGTCGAAGACGGCGGCGACCGGCGGCTCGCTTCGCCCGAAGACGTGACGCATTTGCGATGGCGCTTCGCAGTGGACGGCAATGCAGCGCGCACCGGGCGGATCACCTACAGCGCGATCGTGCGCTGAGCCCGGCTCAGCAGTTCTCGTATTTCCAGTTGCGCTTCTTGCCTTCGGCGAGCCACTCGATCGCCGTGGCGAGCCGCTTCGTACGCGTTTCCTCGCGCTTGGCGCCGGTGATCCACTCGAGGTATTCGCGCCGGTGCGATGGGGCCAGAGCCTCGAAAGTCGCGAGCGCCTTCGGCGCGGCGGCGAGCGCCTGCGCGAAATCGCCGGGCATGGCGATTTCCGGCTTGGGCCTCGCAGCAGGCCGGCGCGGCTTTCCCGAGGCGATCGCGGCGGCTGCGGTTTTGAACCGCGCCATCAGCTCCTCGTCGCCGGGCAGTTCGTCGAGCGAGGCGAGCTTGCCCAGGTTGCCCATCCCCTCGGGCGCCGCGTCCTCGCCGTGAATGATCACCGCGGCATGTCCCTTGAATGCGGCCATGCCGACTGCGTTCTTGCCGCCGACGGTAAAATGCGGGACGCCCCATTTCAGCGTCTCCTCCAGTTCCGGGAGCGCGGTGTGCGCCAGGACGCGCACATGCTCGAGGATCGGCCGGGCGAAATCCGCCGCCTTCGCGATATAGGCATCGATGCGCGGATCGGTGTGCATGCCATTCTCCCCTCTGGCCCGCGCCCTGCCCGGATCAATCGGCGAGCAGGAGCACCGGCGTTTCGATCAGCTTCCTGAGCGCCTGGACGAAGCTCGCCGCGTCCCAGCCGTCGACCACGCGGTGGTCGCAACTGATCGAGACGTTCATCAGCTTGCGCTTCTCGATCCGCTCGCCGCCCATCCCGTCGGGCACGAACATCGGGCGTTCGACGATCCGGTTGGGGCCGATGATCGCGACTTCGGGCCGGTTGATCACCGGCGTCGTCGCGACCCCGCCGAGCGGGCCGAGCGAAGTGACGGTGAGCGTCGAGCCCGACAGCTCCTCCGACTTGGCCGATCCGTCGCGCGCGGCGTCGGCCAGGCGAACGATCTCGCGCGCGAGCTGCCACAGGTTCTTCGCCTGCGCATCGCGGATCACCGGGACCATCAGCCCCTTGTCGGTCTGGGTCGCCATGCCGAGGTGCACCGCGCCGTGGCGGGTGACCACACCGGCCTCGTCGTCGAAGCGCGCGTTGATCATCGGGAAGTCGGGCAGCGTCTTGCAGATCGCCGTGATCAGCAGCGGCAGCATGGTGAGCTTGGGCTTGTTCCCGCGGCTGGCGTTGAGATCGGCGCGCAGCTTTTCGAGCGCGGTCACGTCGCATTCCTCGACGTAGGAGAAGTGTGGGATGTTGCGCTTCGCCTCGGCCATGTTCTGCGCGATCCGCTTGCGCAGGCCGATGACCTTCACCTCCTCGTCCGCACGCGCGCGGCCCGCGGGCGAGAACCCGCCGCCGCCGCTGTACGAGAGGAACGCGTCGAGATCGGCGTGGCGCAGACGCCCGTCCGCTGCGGGCTTTACCTCCGCGAGGTCGATCCCGAGGTCCTTTGCCCGCGCGCGCACGGCGGGGGAGGCGAGCACCTTCCTGTCAAGCCCACCTTCCGTTCGTGCTGAGCTTGTCGAAGCACCGTTCTTTTCTTCCGGCGCGGCGCCAGAAGGGGAAGACGGCCCTTCGACAGGCTCAGGGCGAACGGGTTTGGTATCTTGAGTCTTTTCGGCCGCCGCCGCATCGTCGGCGTCGCTCGCGTCGGGGTTCTCGACCTCGATCCGCTCCTCGATTGCCTTCGCCTTTGGAGCAGGAGCAGCTTCCTCATCCTCGAGCACATCCTCGGGCACATCGCCCTCGACCTCGATCACCACCAGCATCGAGCCGATCGCGATCGTGTCGCCGACTTCTCCGGCGACCGCGATCACCTTGCCCGCGACCGGGCTTTCCATCTCGACCGTCGCCTTGTCGGTCATCATGTCGGCCAGCCGGTCGTCCTCGTCGACCATGTCGCCGACTTTCACATGCCAGTCGACGATCTCCGCCTCGGCGATGCCTTCGCCGATGTCGGGCAGGTTGAAGGTGAATTTCGCCATGAGGTCAGTCCTTGAGGAGCTTGTCGATCGCTTCGCCGATGCGAACCGGGCCGGGGAAATAGGCCCATTCGAGGCTGTGCGGATAAGGGGTGTCGAAGCCGGTCACGCGCTCGACCGGGGCTTCGAGGTGGTAGAAGCAGCGTTCGGTAACCAGCGCCGAGAGCTCCGCGCCGAAGCCCGAGGTGCGCGTAGCCTCATGGACGATCAGGCATTTGCCGGTGCGCTCGACCGAGACCTCGATCGCCTCGATATCGAGCGGAACCAGCGTGCGCAGATCGAGGATCTCGGCCTCGACGCCCTTCTCGCGGCACACCGATTCGACCACGTGGACCATCGTGCCGTAAGTCAGCACGGTCATTGACTCGCCCTCGGTCACGGTGCGCGCCTTGCCGAGCGGGATTTTGTAGTACCCCTCGGGCACCACGCTTTGCGGATGGCGCTTCCACGGTTCCACCGGCTTGTCGTAGTAGCCGCTGAACGGGCCGTTGTAGATCCGCTTCGGCTCGAAGAAGATCACCGGATCGTTGTCCTCGATGCACGAGATCAGCAGGCCCTTGGCGTCGTAGGGGGTCGAGGGGATCACCGTCTTGAGGCCCGAGACGTGGGTGAAGATCGCCTCGGGGCTCTGGCTGTGCGTCTGCCCGCCGAAGATGCCGCCACCGAAGGGCGAGCGCACCGTCATCGGCGCGATATATTCGGTGGCCGAGCGATAGCGCAGCCGCGCCGCTTCGGAGATCAACTGGTCGAGCCCCGGATAGATATAATCCGCGAACTGGATTTCGGGCACCGGCCGCAGGCCGTAGGCGCCCATCCCCACCGCGACGCCGATGATCCCGCATTCGGAGATCGGCGTGTCGAACACGCGCGTCTTGCCGTGCTTTTCCTGCAGGCCCGCGGTCGCGCGGAACACGCCGCCGAAATAGCCGACGTCCTCGCCCAGCACGATGACGTCGGGATCGCGCTCGAGCATGATGTCGAGCGCGTCGTTGATCGCCTCGATCATGTTGAGCCGGCGTTCGCCATCGTTTTTGGCCGTGCCTTCCGCGACGTGCTGCTCCTTCACCTCGGTGCTCATTGCGGGCGCCCCCCGTTGAACTTGATCTTGCGCTCGCGCGTCGCCTGCTCGGCCTGCTCCTTCAGATGCCAGGGCAGCTCCTCGAACACGTCTTCGAACATGGTGTGGAAGGGGTGATGCATACCGTGGCCGAGGATGCCGTTCTTCTCGGCTTCCTTGGTCGCGGCCTTGACCCGTTCGGCCGCCTTGCGGTCCATCTCTGCCTGGCGCTCCTCGTCCCATTCGCCGAGCGCGATCAGGTGATTCTTGAGCCGCATGACCGGATCGCCGAGCGGCCATTCCTCGCGCTCCTGCGCGCTGCGGTAGCCGCTCGGGTCGTCCGAGGTGGAATGGCCCTCGGCGCGATAGGTGAAGTATTCGATCAGCGTCGGCCCGGCGTTGGCGCGCGCGCGGTTCGCCGCCCAGCGTTGCGAGGCATAGACCGCCAGCGGATCGTTACCGTCGACCCGCAGGCCGGCGAGCCCATAGCCCAGCGCGCGCGCGGCGAAGGTCGTCCGCTCGGCCCCCGCGAAGCCCGAGAAGCTCGAGATCGCCCACTGGTTGTTGATCACGTTGAGGATCACCGGCGCGTTGTAGACGGTCGCAAACGTGCACGCCGAGTGGAAGTCGCCTTCCGCGGTGCTGCCCTCGCCCACCCAGGTCGCGGCGATGCGGCTGTCGCCCTTGATCGCGCTTGCCATCGCCCAGCCGACGGCTTGAGGCGTCTGCGTGGCGAGGTTACCCGAAATCGAGAAGAAGCTGTGCTCGCGGCTCGAATACATGATCGGCAGCTGGCGCCCCTTCAGCTTGTCGCCCTTGTTCGAGTAGATCTGGTTGATCATCTCGACGAGGTCGTAGCCGCGCGCGATCAGCACGCCCTGCTGGCGATAACTGGGGAAGACCATGTCGTCGCTCGCCAGCGCCATCGCGGCGGAAACCGAGGTGGCCTCCTCGCCGGTGCACTTCATGTAGAAGCTGGTCTTGCCTTGCCGCTGGCCGCGGAACATGCGCTCGTCGAACGCGCGCACCAGCGCGAAGTGGCCGAGCATCGTGCGCAGCGTGTCGGGATCGAGCTTGGGATCCCAGGGCCCGTGCGCTTTGTCGTCCTCGCCGAGGACGCGGATGAGATCGTGGCACAGCGGCGCGGTTTCGCGCGCCTCGCACGCCTCATCCGGACGCGGCTGCTTGCCCGCTTCGGTGACGCCGATATGGCTGAAATCGACCGTGTCGCCGGGGCGGAACTTGGGTTCGGGAACGTGGAGCCGGAGCGCGGGCTTGTTGGCCCCTGCTTCCCGGTCCGCGTCGGGCCTGTCGGCCATAGGGTAATCTCCCAGAGCGTGAGACGCATTCTTATACGTATGCGTTATTTTATTTCACGGCGTGGGAGGGGTCAAGGCTCCCGATTCACACCGCCACCGGCGCCTTGATCGGGTCGAGCGGCGTGTAGTTGCGAACCTCGAAATCCTCCAGCCGATAGTCGAAGATCGTGCCGGGCCGCCGCACTATGTCAAGCCGCGGGCGTCCCCGCGGTTCCCTCGCGAGCTGCTCCTCGATCAGGTGCGCGTGGTTGAGATAGAGGTGCACGTCGCCCCCCATCCACACGAATTCGCCCGGATCGAGATCGACCTGCTGCGCGATCATCCGCTGAAGCAGCGCCCCCGACCAGAGGTTGAACGGCAGCCCCAGCGCAACATCACAGCTGCGCTGATAGAGTGCACAATTGAGCCTGCCATCGGCGGCGTGGAACTGGTAGGTTTTGTGGCACGGCGGCAGCGCCATGCGGTCGAGCTCGGCGACGTTCCACCCTTCGATGATGTGCCGCCGACTGCCCGGATTGCTGCGCAGCGATTCGACCACTTGCGCGACCTGATTGATCCCCGGCCCCGGTTCGTAGAGCCCATCCTTGCGGTAGCGATACGTCGGCCAGTCGACCCACTGCTTGCCATAGACCGGCCCGAGATCGCCCCACCGTTCGGCAAACGCCTCGTCCGCAGCGATGCGCGCGACGAAATCCTCGAGCGCGATGGCCTCCCCCGTCTCGCGCACGTAGTGCGCGTGCGGCCACTCGTTCCAGATCTTCACGCCCTGAAGCACGAGCGGGCGAATGTTGGTCTCGCCGGTCAGAAACCACAGCATCTCGCGCGTCGCGGTCTTCCAGTAGACCCGCTTGGTGGTGAGCAGCGGCATCGCTCCGCCCGCAAGGTCGAATCGCAGCATCGCGCCGAACACCGAGCGCGTACCGATTCCCGTGCGATCGACGCGCTCGCTTCCCTCGTCCCAGATGCGCCGCATCAGGTCGAGATACTGCCGTTCGGGGTGCTCGCAGCCATGAGAATCGGCGGGAGTCGGAGCGCTGGCCATGGCAATTCCCTAGACCGGCAATTGCCCGCTTGCCACCCCGGCGCACGCTGCCTATAGGGCGCGCCTTGCCTCGACCCGCAGGGGTGCAAGCCCACGCGGGACCGACACGGTCGGGGAGTAGCTCAGCCTGGTAGAGCACTGTCTTCGGGAGGCAGGGGCCGGAGGTTCGAATCCTCTCTCCCCGACCAATTTTCGTCGCTTTCGACATTAAGCCGCAGAATTCCGCCGCTTTCCTTACCCAGAGGAAATCGGTCGGGAATCTTGCGCGCCGATTGTGCCACAAATTGTGCCACAGATTGTGCCCGCATCGTGCCCGCCCGGCTCCTCGCAGCCAGGAATTCAATGGCATGGCACTCTATCGTCGCGGCCCCGTCTTCTGGTGGAAATCCCGCCTGCGTTTCTCATCCGTTCCGTCTCATCATACAATGGTGAGACTATCGCTGCGCACGGCGAGCCCCCAGCAGGCTCGCTCGCGTGCAGCCGAACTTGATCTGGCGAAGGACGCAATGATGGAACAGATGCCGATACTGCGGCGCAACGTGAAGGTGGAGGACATGCCCGGCCTCTACAAGCGTGCGTTCGAGCGCGAGCTCGACCGTGTGATCATGGCGCAGTTTAAAGAACCGGGCCGGGTTGATGACCATCTCGCCTTCAACCGCCATTATGCGCGCTACTTCACCCTCCTCGCGACCGAGCCGCAGCTGGTGGACGGCAGCCTCGAGAGCTATGAGGAGCTTCGCGAGCGGGGCTTGAGCGCAGCCGATGCAGACGCCCTGACCGCCCTCGCCTCTCGTCACAAACGCCAGCTGCCGATCTCACGGGGTCAACTCATGCAGGATCTGCGCGAGCAGAGCATCGAACCCAGTGAACGAAACCTCGCAACATGCGGGAGGGTTGCCGCGGCCGCCTATCGCGATGCCAACGTGGAAGCCTGTGATGAACTAGGATCGCCATTGAGCGAAAACGACCTCTGGCCTTTGCCAGCGCAGCTCGATCGCCTGGCACGCAATGGACGCGCCATGCCCGCAGTCGACCGGACCGAAGGTCCAGGGAACAACGATCTGGCGAAATCGCAACCGGCGACGGTGCCGATCGAGAACTCCGTTGCCGATGCACCGCTCATCTCGGTATTTGCAGAACAGGCCTTGTCGAAACGGATTGCGGATGGTGCGTGGGACAAAGGACGGGCGCGGGACATCAGGGGCGCCGTAGCGATATTCATCGCGGCCAATGGCGACATCCCGATGAATGCCATAACCCAGAAGCACCTGATCGCGATGAAGGACCTCTTCCCGAGGCTTCCGGTAGTCTATGGCCGTGAACGCAAGGATGAAAATGGCACGAAGATTCGCGAATCGATCGAAGTGGCGGTGGAGCGCGGGGATGCTTTGCGGCAGAAGTGGGAGCAGGATCCCACGGCTGCGGACGTCGAGGGCCTGCCTTATGTGGGACTCTCGCTAACGACCCAGCGCAAGCACATGACCTGGATCAGCGCGCTCATAACTCACCTCGAGGGGCACGATCCCGAGCTCGCCCCGAAGGGCCTCAATTTCCCTGCCGTGCGCAAGACGCTGGTCAATCCGAAGATGCAGGGCGACCGTCATTCGGTAAAGAACAATCAGAAACGGAACACAGCGCGCCTGCCTTGGGATGCTGGTGAGTTGCGCCAGATGCTGGAAACCCCGGTTTGGTTTGGCTGCGCCGGCCTGTGGAACCGCTTTGTGGAAGGGGACGAGGTTTTTCACGACGGCTGCTATTGGGTCCTGCCGCTCGTCATCTGCACCCTCGCCCGCTCCGACGAGATTTCAGGTCTCGCGGTCGCAGACGTCTTTCTGGAATGCAATGTGCCTTACCTGCACATCCGGGAAACCAATCTTCGCCGCATCAAGACCGTCTCATCCACTCGCAAAGTGCCAATCGCCCGCAAGGTGCTGGACCTGGGCTTTGGAAAATACGTCGAGGCGATGAGGCGGGCTGGCCACCGTGCGCTATTTCCCGAGTTTGAGCACCACACCATGGATTTCGACAAGTGCTTCTACAAGGACCTGTTCGAACCCCTGCGAGAGCTGGTTTTTCCTGATGGAACGTCCCGCATGCGTGGGCGCAAGGATGTCGATGTGCAATCCATCCGTACACTAGGGTTCAACGCCCTCCGCGATGAAGAAGAACGAACGGGAAACAGGATCTTCGACAAGGATCACCGGCAAGGTCTCGGCGGTCATGAACCGGGGAATACCGAGAGCCGGAATTACCTCAACGACTACCAACCAAAAGAGCTCATTGAACTGGTCGAGGTGCTAGCCAGGCTTCTTCCTGACATACCAATTCGCAAGCTCAAGCTCAGGCCCGCCGAGCACCAGAAATTTGGAAAGCCCCGCGGTCGCCCGAGGAAGCAAACCGCGTGTAGCTAATGTCGGCTATGCGCCCCAATATCGGTCATCCCGGCGCAAACGACTGATCCTGAAAGCTGCCGATCTTCAGGTCACTGCGCCGACGCTACCGCTCGAGTGCAGCGCGCTCGGTCGCATCACGCGCAAAGTTGAGGTCTTCAATCGCCTCAACTGCTTCAACTCTAGTTGCGACATACTGTTGCGGAAGCCCATGCTCGCTCGCCCCCGCCAGGACGAGATCCCGATACCACGAATACGGCTTTAACATCTCGTCGATGTGGTGCGGATGGGCGGTGTACGTCAGAACTTTCCACGATCGGCCTTCAACGTTATGCACCGTAACAATCGCGTCATTATACCCCGCCCCTAAACCTTCGAAGCGATCAAGGGCCTGACGGTCGCTGGCATTGAAGCTGAAGACCACGCCGTAGATGCCGCCTCCGCCTTCGATGTGGAAGGCATCGCATTTGCCGGAACCGTCTTTACTTCGCTTGTGAAAGCGCAACTCGTGGTCTGGCAGCAAGGCAATGCCGATCGGCTTGCAGCTCGGGACCCTTGCGCGCAGGCGCGCGGTCAACATGTTGGACCCGTAAGCGAAGTATAAGATTTCGCCGTTCGTCTGCGCTAGCCCAACGGTCATGCGGATGTCTCGCCGCCCGACATTCCAAGCAGCCGGACGCTGAGCTCGCGCAGGTCGTTGATGTGGGCGGCCGCACCCCAGTTTTTGAAATCGTTCTCGGTCTGCTTCGTTATTGCGTAGGCGCGATTGGCTTTCGCGAGCGCGCGGAGCGACCCGGAAAAGCGTTGTAGGTCGCCAGTCGGAACCAGCGAGTCTACGTAATCCGCAAGCGCCACAACGCCCTCGATCGCGAGTGGCACGCCATCAACGTTGAACTCCTTCGTGGCCTGGTCGAAATCGGCGAGGGACTGCATCCAACCTTTCACCACCTCGTCACGCATGCTGCCGGCGTCTTCCGCCACGCCTCCCGCGAGGTAGGTGGCAAGGAGGAAAAGGCGGCCCGGGTGCTGGTCTAGCCAGCGGTCAATCAGGGGAACCGACACCTCGGTCGGCGAACGTCCAATCGCGCGCGCTTCCGCCGTCACAGTCGTGACCCGGCCAGGCCGCGTGCGCTTGCCGTCACAAACCTCGTTCTGCAAAGCCCTGAGCTCGGCGACGTTGATAGGCCACCAGCGCCTGAACTCTTGGGCGCGGTAGTATCCGATGACGTCCACCACCCACGACCGGTCGCCTACCTCCCGCTTGCGGAACTGGACGGAGCAGAAAGACGCGAAGTTCTCTTCACTGCCGTTGGTCACGAAGTCGCGCATTGGATCGATGAGGACTGCGAGCGCCCGGCTCGTCGCACCCTCGGCCAACAATGACTTTATGCGGGCTATCTGATCCAGTTTTCCCGCATATCGGTGCAGCCGGCTACCATGATGGTATGGCACGCGGGCTTCTAGCCGTGAGTGCTCGAGTTGCCACCAGCCGGCGAGTTCGGCGAACCAGCCAGCCCATTCCCCGGCCTTCAGCGCGTCCGGAGCTGGATAGCCGGTTGGCATGGTGCCGACGCTATCAGGCGGTAGGTCGAGATCGACGATGAGGGTTCCGCCCTTGGCTTCGGCCTGCGCCGCGGCACAGGCTCGCTCATACACGTCGTCGAGCACCGTGCCGTGCACGACGGTTGAACCGCCCCCGGCATCCATGCTCCGCCATAGCGAGATGGGATCATCAACGACGTCCCTCAAATCCAGGCCGCCCCGTCCAATCGCGTATCGCGTCAAGGCCACCTCGGGGGTCCACGGCAGCCCGTCGAGCTGCAACGTGCGCACGGCGTCGGCCTCGTTGCTCCCGTCGAACGTCGCGCCCGACACTACGAGCACTCGCCGCCGGTCACCTCCCATCTCGTCGTCCAGAAACTCGCGACGCGCGGCGTGCTGATGTTTGTGCCCGTGTAGGACGACATCGATCCTGCGCTCAGCCAGAGCGGCACGAATGAGTTCGATGTTCGTGAAGTCCGCGAAGGGTTTCAATTCTTCGCGGAACGACGGCGTTCGCAGGTGGTGATGGATCGTAGCGATGCGCACCTGCGCGCCATCAGACGCGGTCGGAGTCCCGTCCACGATGCGCCGGAATACCTCGAGTTGGTCCTCGGACACGCGGGCCATGTCGAAGCGGATAAGTGAATTCAGCTGATCATTTAGTTCGGCGGCCAGCTTATCGTCGCCGGGCGCAAGCAGCTCACCAATCTTTTCCCAAACCCCCTCAAGCGGCGGCTTCAACGTCTGTATTGTGTGCGACCAGTTGGCGCTGTTGATCGGGAAGATCGCCCAACGACGGTCATCGGCCAACAATCGGTGCTTGGCCGTGTTGATCGTGGACTTGTCGTCGATCCCGTCCAGCCAAGGCGTGACGCAGCCCGTCTCGCGCCAAGCCATGATGAAGGCCTCGTATCGCTCGGCGCTACCCGGCGGCGTGCCACGCGGGACGTCATGGTTGCCCGGCGTCGCCACAATCTTGCCGGGCGCGATGCCCACGGGTCCGAGCGACTTCAGTAATATATCCAGCAGCGCCTTGTGTCCGCCCAAGTCGCCGCGCTCGGCAGCGTCGCCCGAAAAGATCACCGCGTCGAGGTTCCGCCCATTCTCCAACAGCCGCTCGGCGACGCGCGCCAGCAGCAACTCCAGCGTCCCTTCCCGCGTGGCTTGGGAAATGCCCGGAATGACGACCTTGTGGTCGTCGCGCTTCACGGCGACGCCGTGGCCGGTGACGTGGGCGTCGGTGACATGCAGGAAGATCGGAGACGTCATGCGCCCTACATAGCCTGCGGCCGCGCCCGCTCCTACGCCAGATCGACCCACATCCACACCACTAGTGCACACAACCCTCGCCGCTTGCACATCTCATGATTTCATGATTTATAGGTGTCATGGTTTCAGTAAAGACTCTGCCGGTGGACGAAAACCTGCAGGTCCAGGTGCCTACTGAAACGAAGCAAGCGCTCGAGCGCCGGGCCGTCGACGACCGGGTTCCAATGCGCGTCGTCGTCCTGCGCGCGTTGTCGACCTACGGGATCGCGGTCCCCCAGGAGGCGATCCGGGACCGGCGGAAGACCAGCGCATGACTGACTTCCAAGCCCTGACCCTGGATGGATACGCCACGCAGGCCGCGCTGACCGACCAGCGGCGCGGGTCCAGCGCCCTGAGCTTCGCGCTCCTCGGACTCTTCGGCGAAACGGGTAGTCTGCTGACTGAGCTGAAGAAGAAGCAGCGCGACCAGACGACCTATCTCGGCTACGCCGATGCAGTCGTCGAGGAACTCGGCGACGTCCTCTGGTATCTCTCGTCCCTGTGCCGCCGGAGCAGGATCGCGCTCAGCGCGGTGGCGGGCGCTGCGATGGCCGCCGATGGGTCCAAGGCGCAGCCCGATCCGACGCTGACCTTCCACGCACTTCAGCCGGCGGTCATGCCGCTGGCGCGCGAACCGACCGCCTCTTTCGAACGGACCCTGCTCCAGCTGGCCATTCGGGTCGGCGAACTCGTCCGGCAATACGAGGCCGTGGCACCGCACAAGCGTAAAGCGCGGCTGCACTCGCTCACCGAGGTGATGCGGTGCCTGATCCGCGCGGCCACCGAGGCGGGCGTGACGCTCGAAGCCGCGGCTGTGAAGAACCTCCACAAGATATTCGACAGATGGCCACGCGAGCGAACTTATCCCGCTCCCTTCGACGAGGGACTGGCGGCCGAGGAGACGCTGCCGCGCGCCATGACCATCGACGTGGTGGAGCGCGTCATCGACGGCCAGGCGTTCGTCTTCCAGCGGTCGAACGGGGTCAATGTCGGGGACCGCCTGACCGACAACGCCGCCGTTCCGGACGACTACCGGTTCCACGACGTCTTCCACTACGCCTACGTCGCCGTGCTTGGCTGGTCCCCGGTGACGCGATCGCTGCTGCGGCTGAAGAGAAAGAGCCTCCCGTCGGTCGACGAGGCCGAGGACGGCGCGCGCGCGATGCTCATCGAGGAGGGGGTCACGACCTGGCTGTTCGGCCAGGCGCAGCAGCTCCGCTTCTTCGAGGGCATGCGGCCGGGTCAGCTGCCACTGGACCTGCTCAAGGACGTGCGCGAGTTCGTGGCCGGGTACGAGGTCGAGCGCTGTCCCCTGTGGCTGTGGGAAGAGGCGATCCTGCAGGGATACGCGGCGTTCCGGTTCCTCAGCGAGAAACGCCTGGCCCGTATCACCATCGACTTCAAGCACCGGCGCCTACGTGTCAGGGAGATCGCGTCATGACCCCGTCCATCTTCGTAGAGACGCTGTCGAGCATGCGGCTCCCGAACGTCTTCAATCCGTGGGCGGATCGCTGCGCGATCCATGACCGCAGCGACGCCGCGAGGACGCGCCGAGCCAACCTCCTCGCCATGATCGAGGCAGCGCTGGACGAGCGCGTCGAGACCATGTGGATAGCGCGGGACCTGGGCTACCGCGGCGGCCGCCGCACCGGGGTTCCGCTAACCGACGAGGTCCACCTAGACGACGCGGGCCAGCTTCTCGGCGGCGTGGAGCTGGAACGGGCGACCACCGGACCGATCGTCGCCGAGCGGACGGCCGCAGTCGTCTGGCAGGTGCTGACCGACATCGGCCTGCCCGTCATGCTGTGGAACGTCTTCCCCTTCCATCCGCACGAACGCGACGATCCGATGTCGAACCGCTGCCACACGCGGTCCGAACGCGAGGCGACCTGGCCGATTCTGCAGGCGCTGATCGAGATGGTCAGGCCGAAGACCGTGGTTGCGATTGGCCGCGACGCGCACATGGCTCTCGCCGAGCTGACCGTCCCCGTCATATGCGTCCGGCATCCGAGCTACGGCGGGCAGCGAGAGTTTATCGACGGGATGCACGACCACTACCGCGTCGCACGCAGGGGCAGGACCCGCGGCCAGCTGGAGCTTGACGTCGCCTAGGCGGCCGCAACGGCCGGGGCCTCGATATCGTCGACGCGCGCGAGGAGGGCCTTCAGTTCCGCCCGCGTTGACGGCAGGTCGATCTCGGCGTGCGTCGATACGATCGTCAGCGGCCCAACGCCCAGCTTGGTCTCCTTGGCTAGGAACGACATCAGCCTGCCGAGGCCGATCAGATTGCCCAGCAGCTTCCTGACGTAGAAGTGGTTGCGGTAGAACGCCGTCATCGCGATGCGCCGACGGTCTGCGGGCCCGATCAGCTTCAAGCTGGCGAAGCTCAGGCACTGGCCGCCGTAGGGTGACCGGTCCACGTCGCGCGTCGGATCGAAGATGCTCAGCTCGAATTTGTTCAGCGCTCGGACTGCAGGGTCGTTGATCCGGTCGATGATCCGCTGGAGCTGGTTCTCGAAGCCGCCGCCGGGCTTGGGAAAGTGCATCATTCGCTCGAAATAGTATCCGGACCAGGACTCCTTCAGGCTCACCCGGGGAAGCACATTGTCCTCGAAGCGCTTGAAGAACAGCGGTGCGCCGTGGAGGTTATAGAGCGCCTCGGGGAAGATGGTGTTGGCGACGGTCTCGATGCCCTTCTCGCCCTCTCCACGCAGATACGAGTCAACAGCGGCGACCACGGGATCGGAAAGTCGGGAGCGCGCCGCCGGGTCAGCTACGTCGATGATCACGTTGTGGAACTCATGTCCTGGCTTGGCATCCACGGCCGCAAGTGCTGCGCGCCACGCTGACACGCAGTCCGGCGCTGGTTCAATCGGCAGATACATCCTCTACTCCCAATAGGCCGAACGCCGCGAAGAGACGCGCGGCCAAAAAATCACGGTCTAACCAAGCGGAGCCATCCGCTCCCCATCCCGTCCCCCAGCTGTTCCTAACGCGTACCGCGCTCCGACCGTCGACAACGCCGTGCGCGGTCGCCACCACCGCGTGACGAACCGCCGGATCGGGAAGCTCGTCCGCGGCGGCCCTGACGACTCCGTCCGAATCCGGCAGGTAGAACGAGCGCGACAGCGTCATCAGCATGACGGCTGGCCGCCCAGATTCGAGCAGGGCGACGACCGCATCGACATCCGCTGTCGTGGTCTCGCCAACAGCACGAAATACGGTGGGCGACCCCGCCGGTGGCGTCCAAGGCTCGACCACCATTTGTTGATAGGGCCATTCCGACTCAACGGGCTGACCGTCGTGTCGGAGGGCCTCCAACATGGAGCCCAGCGTCGCGCCATCGAAATGAGAACGTCCGGAGCGGGCCTGAGCGCTGTGGTAGATCCATTCGCACGACAGCGGCTCCCAAGGCCCTAGCGTCGCCGCATGGCAGTCGCTTGACGCGAACGCGAGGCAGGTCGGCCGAGCGCCCTGGTCACGAGCGCCGCCGAACGCCGACGCCAAATCCCTGCTCACGACGATCGACACGCGATCACACCGCCAGCCGAGCGCGGCGCTCGGCCCTCGAAAGCCCAATCTCCTCGGGGCCGGTGAGATCCACTCCCAGCAATAGCGTCGTAAGCGGCGGCACCGGCGCCCAAGGCCGCCGCTCGGTGATCGACAGACTACCCCTGTGTGGCGCCTCCACGCCGCCCATTATGCGGCGCACCACGTTTGAACCGACGCCGCCGCCACCATCGCCCTCGCGGTCATCGCGGAGCACGACGTAACCGCTCGCCGCCAACTCGTCGCGATCCCAGACGTAGCCACCTGCGGCGTGCTCGGGCAGGCGCAGGACGAAGACGTCGTTGCGGCTTCCATCCACCTGCCAACCAGCGTCGCGCTCGGTCAGCAGCCAGACATCACCTCGGTAGTCGGATGGCCGGTAGTCGCCGAGCAGGGCGATCTTCATCTGGCGCGGCTCGACGGCTCCAAGGTCGCGCATCGCGTGCTGGTCGATCAATTCGTAGCGGCGAAGAGTCCGATAAGTCGCCTCGTAACTCGCGCCGAGCCGCAGCGACAGCTGGTATACGATGGAGGGCCGTCGAAGATCGACTACGGTCCACCCCTGCCGTGCACAGATCTGAAGGATTAGCCACTTCGGCATCATAAACGCGAACGCGAACGCGTCGGCCTCCACCTCCTGGAAGTCGTCGTCCGAACGCAACTGCGACGACGCCATCCGCCGCAGGATGGTTTCGTCATCGAGACTAGGCCGATGGTCGAGCCCATAGTGGCCGAGTTCGTGCGCCGCGGTCAGCCGCTGAATGCTCATGGGACGCTCGGTCGTGACGAGGATACCCGGGACCGGATCGTTGAGGAAGGCACCAAGGAGATTGCGGAGAGGCCTGAGAAGAAGCGGGACACCGAGCGCGTTGATCGCGCCGAAAACATCAACAGACCCACCCGACGCCGTCAGCGTCTCCTCCGTACCGAGGCGCCGGTGCAGACGCCCTGCCTGCATCGCGCCGTTGCGCACCGCCTGGGCGTAGCTCCCGGCCACGCTACTCGCCTTCCACCTTAGCCCGCGCCTTCAAGTAATCGGCAAAGCGTCCAAGCTCGGCACGATCCTCGGTGGATAGGTCGGCGACGCGCCGGGCGAGGTGCGCCACGTCCGCCGGCAGACCTGCGGATACCGCCTCGTCCCCTGTGAAATAGCCAACCGATTGCCGATAGAGGCGCGCGAGACGGGCAAGTTCCAGCGCCTCGACGCGGCGACTGCCGTTCTCAATGTCTGTTAGCGCAGTCCGCGGGATGTTGAGATAGTGCGCGACTTCGTCTTGGCGCAGGCCAAGATATTTACGAGACTCGCGCAACCGCTCGCCCATCTCACGACGCGCGCCCGCATCGTCCGCCGCCTTGCCGATGCTCATTTCTTGACCTTCCGCTTGTCCCAGATCGCCTGGATGCGCGGCACGAGATGTTCGAGAGCCTCGGAAACGGAATCGTATCCGCCGGTCCGGACCACGTCCTCCTTCAGTTTGAAGCCGAGGACATCGTCCAGGACGCACAACGCATCGACGGTCGTTAGCGAATCCATCGGCACGGGAGCTGCAATGATCGCCGGCCGATCGGGCGGAAGCGCGATTCCGCGGACGCCAGCCTCAGACTTGGCCACCTTGAGCAGTTCGTCCGTTAACGCGTCCAACACACGCTGGCGCGGGAAGCTCTGCACGGGTGCGACAACTGTGGCCATCGGCTCAGCTCCAACAAAACGGTTTGGGGAATGTCGGATATTCCGACATAGTTGTCAAGGTGTGTCGGCTATGCCCGATCAGCTCGTTTGGTTTTAGGCCTACTGCTTGGATGGCTGCGGCCTCTGACATTTCGCCCTTAGGCTCGCTGAGATTCTGTAAAGTCGGATTGGGGGAAGGTCTGTCTTTTGCGCAATGGAGCTAAAGGCAGACTGACAGCTACCGGCCCAAATCCGACCGACATTCAGTGCCCACTAGTGATGTCCGCTTCTGTTGCTTCATGACCTGAAAGCAGGCGGACCGCTCACGGCCCAAGACCTGCCGGTTCGCGATCCGCCTCAGATTAGGTTTTTCCGGATAACCCTGTTGGGACGCGAGGGGAATCGTGAACGCCGCAGTCCTGGCTTCGACGCGCGAATGCGGATGCAAAAAAAGGGGACGCATCTTCTCGCGCCCCTTTCTGGTCAGATTATGCCTAAGCGGTTCGCCGCCAGCTCAATCGCCTTCCACGAGAGATAGCTCGCGAGCAGGTTCCGGCGGAGAGGCGGAGGGCAAGACGCGAGCAGCCAGAATATCCATGCGGCCTGCGTTTCATTGCGTGGGTGGACCAGGCGCTGAATCGCCGATGGATTGGGTCCGGAAAGTTCGAGGCCGCCGATCCGCGCAGCATGGACCAATTGGTCGTGGGGGATGCTTGCGTGAATATTTCTCGCCAGACCCGAGCGAGGGATGAAGTCGAGAAGGCGATTGGTGACCCGAATAGCGTCGAATCGCCGCTGTCGCGAATCCGACGGCGCAGTCATGTGGAACGCGGTCGTGTCGGGGGTGAACAACCGGCCAATATCCTCGCGCATGCGATGCGGTTCGTAACCCGCTCCATAGGCGTGCGCGTGTGAGACAAACGCCGCGTCGCTTCTCCAGCGAGGAGCGATGATGAAGGCGCCGAACCCGAAGGGGGCGAGAGGCTCGTACCGCAGAGGCGGAAGCTGCAGCGAGAGAACAACCATACGCTCGGGCATGGTGGATGGACGATTGTATCGCATGAGTAATCCTTGATAAGCGCTGCGGGCGGAACCCGGCGAGGGCGCCGCCCGCTGCAAACTTGGGTAGAAAGAGTCGAGTTTGTCGCTCAGCCGAGCTTGATGGTTTCGTCGGCAAAGCGCATGCGAAGGATGTGCTCGGTGAACGCCTGCGCGCCACTCACTCTTGCCAACTCCACCCAGGCCTCCCACCGGTCGAGCCGATGGACCAGCCAGGCGAACAGGCGATCGCGCGCGTATTCGTCGGCGAACGTCATGGTCCACCACACGCGGCCAAGCGGGATGTTTGCGCCGGTCGGAACCCCAATGAGTTTGATACCCGGATCACCGTTGATACTCTCCCGCACGAACCTGCCCGGCAGGTCGAGAGCGAAGCTCTCGTTGGCCTTGAATACCCGCTCACGTTGCTCGCGAGTCTCATCGCCATCGAGGCCGTGCCACCTCACGATCGTCGGAAGTCCGATCGGAATGGGCGCCTCCCCGGCCCCACGGGTGCTGGCCAACGCGACCAGGATTGCCCTTCCCTCCGGCGTCAGGTCGCCAGTCAGGCCTTCGGAGAGCTTGTGCCCCTCGAGCCAAGAACCGTAGTGGCCGGCGACATCCCACGCGCCATCGAACAGATCGTTCACTCGCTCCTCAACATGGACGATGCGCCGATCGATCGCCGCGAGCACAGCGAGCAGGAATTCGGTCATGGCGGTGAACTGCCAGTCCGAGCCCCGCGCCATGCAGAGCCGACCGCACCAGATGTATTCGCGCAGCGACGACCAGCGCCGTCCCAGCTCGTCGATGAGGTGCGGGTAACCATCCGGGTCCGCTATGCACCAATAGCCGAACGGCAAATTCGGGTTGCGGCGCTGCTCGTAGGCGATGTGCTGCTGTTCCATGCTCAGCGCCCTCCCGGTTTGCCGAGCCGCGGCGACGGCGGAGCCAGCGCGGGTTGGGCGTCGCCAACACTGCTTGCCTCGATCGACCTGAGCCGGCGCGCCAGCCTGATGGTCTCCTCGTACATATAATCGATGCCGCGATAGACCTCGCCCTCCTCGCGCGCGAGAACCGGCTTCGACCCCGAGGGTACCAAGTCACCCGGCTTGTCGGCGGCGAAGCCGAACCACCAGGCATCGTCCGCGGTCTGATCTTCGGCGCTCGGGGTCTTCAGCATGGCGCCCCGTTCGCCCATGCGCGCATGGCACACGCGCACCGCCTCGGGTACTTTGCGAGAGCAGACTTCGGCGTAGTCGATCCCGCCGTGCGGCGTGAGCCCGGCGCCTACCGGTATCGCATCCTCGCGGTAACCGTAGAGCGGGTGTTCGCGCTCAACCGCCACGAACCCTCCCCAAACGCCCGAAGCCTGACGCAAAAGGATACAGTCGAGACCGCTCTCGGCATCGCGCCAGGCGATTTTGTCGAACCGCTCATCGCTCCATGGCCCCTGACCGCGCGGACGCCGATCCCTGATGATATAGAGTTGCTCGGGCCGGACCTCGTGATCGCCGATGGCGATCCGTTCGGGCAGTTCAGCAAGGTTGGTGTTCTTGGCGAGCGCGATGGCGCGGCCGGCGGTGGTTTTCTTCTTCGGCATTTTCAGTTCCTTCTTAGGCATAAAAAATGCCGCTCATCCTCGTCGGATGGCGGCTTTCGTTTGATCTGCTTGGCGGCAGATCCGTCGCGCACGGTTGGTGAAGTTCGAGGCTCGTGCCTGCCTGCTCTCGCTGTTCGCTACGTCACATTTTCCTCCTCATCTTAGCATCACCCCATTCCTGCCCAGCTTGGAGCAGGTTTCCCGTCATTCACTCGGCGAGGCGATAGACTGCCCCGCGCAGTCCGCTTGCAGCCTTCTGCCCCCTTGCCCACGGCGCAAAACTGCGCCGCGCGAACTCGCTGCCGGGGATCGCCGCCACCACCGCATCAGCGATAGCCATAAGGGTGTTGGGTTGATCGCATTCGATCTCGCGGTGCGCAGCGAGATGACGCACCGCGATAACCGACGTGGTCAGGACATCGGCGAGCACCTGGTCGCGCACCTTGGGCCAATCGCCTTTCTCGACCAAATCACCGATTGACCTGCTCGGCGACGGTTTCGCCGGGATAGCGGTTGCTGCGGCGTATTCCGGCAGGTGGGGCGATCTGGCCTGCACGGTGACCGCGCGGCACAAATCGATGCGTTCCCTCGCATGCGGAGAGCCGTTCGTAAGCTGGCGCGGCAGGACCAGGGCGAACTCGCAGGCCGACCGGCGCAGGACCGCCAGATCCTTGACCTCCCCGCCCCATGTAATGAGCTGCGCTGTCGACACTTGGTGCAGCGCTTCGAAGAACTGGGCGATCATCTCCTGCTCGCTCATCTCGTCCTCGGCCAGAACCACGACGCTTTCGACCGCTGGAACCTCCTCTCCTGGATCGAGGCGCAGCTGTAGCCACGAGGCAGCCGCAATGCGATGGAAGGGCCAGCGGATCGTCGGCTCGGCGCTTTCGCCTTCGCTAACGCGGTAGCCATCGTATCGGCTCCTGTCCCAGCGATACTCGAAATCGGCGACGATGATGCGCTGTGGGCTGCGGCCCGCTCGCTCGTCTCCGGCGTCCAGGCCAAGGAACTTGCGAGCATCCCGTTCGAGGGCTTGTTCGAAGCTTACATTGTCGATGTGCATGTTTGGTAATCTCCATAAAGATGACTCGCTCGGATGGCGGGTCGTCGGCTTGAAATACGAAGTGGTGGAAGGTGCTGCTCAGCGGTGGCGCTGGCATGCCGTGATGGTGCGCGTCGTCATGGCCGGCAGGCCGGAGCGGTAGCCCCACGCCTGCTCGTGCTCGACGCGCTCGGGCGGCAGCTCGATCTGCCAGAACGGACCATCGGGTTTCCAACTGTAGCCGCGAGCCTTCAGCATATCCTTCTTGGAGAACGGGGCGCGTTCGGCCTGCACGATCACCGAGGGAGTGGAGGCGGCTTCGATCAGACGCTGCAAATGCGTGCGGGTTGGTCCGACATCGGGATCGCTATCGCGGTGCTGCAGGAGCCAGAACAACGCCCACACATCTGCGGCCGCTCGATGCGCATCGCTGAACCATCCGACGTGGGCCAGAAGCGCCGATTGCGAGCGTCCCTCGTAGCCGAGTTCCAGCCAATCGATTTCGTTGCACGAACAGGCCCAGGCGCGCCCCGCAAGTGAAGGGTAGCGGCGCTCGATGAAGCCCAGGTCGAAGCGGGCATTGTGGGCCACGATGAGGCTGGCACGATCGAGCAGGCCGATGGCGAACGCGTCGTTGATCTTCTGGCCCGCCACATCCTTCGCGCGAAGGCCCGTGACCAGGCTGATCTTGGGATCGAGTTCGCGGCCTGGATCCTGCAGCCAGCTGAACGGTCCGAGGTGCCCGATGACCTCGCCTTCATCGTCGAGGAAACAAAGCATGATGGCGAGCTCGATGATCACATCGTGCTGGGCTGAAAGACCCGTCGTTTCGACATCCAGGATGGCTACGCATCTTCCATCGGGTACCGGCCCTTGATGCGGCATCGAGGAATACGGCTTCGGAACACGTCGCAGCACGCAGTATCCTTCGTGCTGCTCAAGGTCTTTCGCCAGCGCTTCCGCGTCTGGTGACAGATGGTCGGTATTGATCATTTCGGTTTCTCCGGTTTCGTGTCGAAACCGGCGAGGCGGAAGCCGAGCGTTCACACTCAACTTTTCCCTTCACCCTGCCGGTTTCATCCGGCAGGCCAAGATGATGTTTCTTCTTGCGGCCCGAAGCTTTCAGCGCAGGGTCCTCGCTTCTTCCAAGGCGTGGTGACGCCGCCCCAGACCGCTGGCGATCGCACCCAAGGAGAACGGCTGTGCCGGATCGACGTGTGAGCGGAGCGAACTAACCCTTGCAGCCCGGAACGGGCGGAAAGGCGCAACAAAGTCCTTAGCTGTGATGGGTAACCAAGACTGCGGAGGACTTTGAGGTATTGCGCCTCAATAAGGGCTGCAACTTTGCGTCCCTTATTGTGGTATTGCGCCTCAAAATTTAACCACATTCTTGCCATGAAGGCAGCTCGTGAACCACCACCTGCGACTACCCGGATTGCCATGAAGGGAGCCACAGGACCGTTATCATGGGCCATCTGAATTTTCGATTTGGCCCCAGCGTGGCGGGATCAAACCTGGTTCGATCGATCGCGTGGTCGGGGAAACGAATGTCCGGGGCCTAAGCGAACATAGCCGACACCTTCTGAAGAATATTCATTCAATATCAACTGATTGCCATCAAAAGCTTCCGTGAACCAAGGCGGTCGCGCTGGCTTTGAGGGAGTAGAGATGGAAGAGACTAATGGCAGCCACGTTGATCACGGGGCTGATAGCCGCTCGAACGGAAGCGATGGCACGAGAGGGCCAGACACAATCGATAAAAACGCGGATCGCCGTGATGCGCGGTCGCGCGGTCAGCGCCTGAAGAAATTGCTCGAGTTGCTGGACGTCCAGGGTCCGGTGGCCGAAGAAATCGTCGCAGATCTTCAGTCACTGTTGCCCCCGCAACACCGGATGTCCAGCGACGAAGATGTAGTCGAACGCCTGAAATCGTTGCTGCGGCGCGATAGCAAGAGCCCGCTTGGCACCGCCCTTAGCCATAGCGGCGCAAAGCTCGACATCGCCTCTGATAGCACCGTCCGATCGCAAGATCGTCTGAATGATATCTTGGCCGAGGGCGATGAGCGGCTACTTCAGGCTTACGTGGCCAATGAGCGGCTGCGAGGGGTGCTCGCCACGCAGGTAAGTGAGCACGAAGCCATGCGGAAGGCGCTGATAGCCGAGCTAGCGCGACGCTATACCGTGCTTGAACAGTGGCGTTATAAGCTGCCCAAGTATCTAATGCCGGTGATCGCCGTGTTGCTAACGGCCAAGGTGAAGCGCGACGATCTCCGCCTAGGGAAGACACTGCTAAGCGACATTATCGATCTGGTTGTCGCACATTCGAAGCAAAGAGAAGTCAGCCTCGAAAGCTTGGTGGAGGCGGCCAGGCTTGCTGAAGATCAATTCGACAGTCTGATCGATGAAGGTGCCCAAACCGAGGACTGCAACCGTACAGAAGACGGGTCACCAGAGCCATTCGAGGCGGCTGAAAGCAGGTTAAAACCGCTCCATGATAACCTCCGTGCAGAGTGGCATCGCTCAAAAGATGAACACACCGAAGCCAAGCTAAAGCCATATAGTTGGTTGTCTCAGGCAGGCGCTGGTCTTGATGCATTTGGACGCCCGGTGTTCAGGGACGCCGAGGATTTCGAGGCTGCAATCCGCTATCTTGTGGAGCAAAACAGGGCCGAATTCAGCTCCTAAATCTAGCCGGATAGTCTAGGGCGTGGAGCCGTCGTACCGTAGAAAAGCCGCTTGCAATCGTTCGATTCTGTCCCGACAGCGAGCACGCTTTGGGGCGTAAACCGTGTTCTGGTTTCCGAACAGACCGACTTCGTCGACCGCTTGTGATAGAGGCACGGTTTCAAGCTATTCGACCAGTACGAAATACTCGGCGCGCTCAATCTCATCGGCAAATTGGCGATGGTATTGATTTTGTGTCAGGACTTCGAGAATGGGGCGTTCAGCACCGTCCTGAATTGATCTATTTACAATCTGATGCAACCTGTTGAAGAAGCGCATCAATTGGGGGGAGTGGGATGGAAGGCGAAGTCGCCACGCACGGTCAGGAACTCGATAAAACGGTCCGGATAGAACTCGTCGCGTGCGACAAAATCGGCTTCGTGTCGCAGCAGAACGCGGTTCCACCTCTTCGTGAAATCGTGATCGTCAACGGAAGCGATGCGGAACTGTCTGACCTGCATCTCGATCTATCTGCCGATCCGGCGTTTCTGAGCGAACGTTGCTGGCACATCGACAAGATTGCTGCGGGCGAGAGTCTTCAGTTGCTCGATCGCGACGTTACCATTGCCGCCGGCTTCGCCCGCGAACTTGCTGAAGCCGAGCACGGGACGGTGACGCTCGTTCTGCGGAATCGCGAAGGCGAGGTCCTTGCGAGCAACAAGACGCCGATCACGATCTTAGCGGTGGACGATTGGGGCGGGGCCGACGCGATGCCGGAATTGCTACCCGCTTTCGTCATGCCGAACGATCCTGCAGTGGAGAAGGTACTGCGCGCGGCTGCGCAGGCACTGGCTACGGCTGGGCGACCGGATGCGATCGACGGCTACGAAAGCGGCGACAAGGCAAGAGTCTACGAAATCGTCTCGGCAATCTGGTCGGCGATTAGCGGTTTGCAACTTACCTACGCACTGCCGCCCGCCAGCTTCGAGACACGAGGCCAGAAAATCCGGTCGCCCGGAGCAATCTATGCCGGGCGGGTCGCGACCTGCCTCGACACCGCGCTGCTGTTTGCTGCGGCGATCGAGCAAGCCGGGCTGCATCCGCTCGTCGTGTTAACGCACGGCCACGCTTTCGCGGGTGCATGGGTCGAACGCGACCAGTTTGCCGAGCTTGTAACCGAAGAAGTCGCAGCGCTCCGCAACCGTCTCGATCTCGGCAACATCGTGCTGTTCGAGACGACGATGGTAACCGGTGCCAACCGCGCGCGATTTTCCCAGGCCTGCGCGGAATCCAAGCGCCAGATCGAGGGCATCGAGCCGGGCGACGTGTTCTACACAGTCGATGTGCGTCGTGCGCGCATGCGCAAGATCCTGCCGCTGGCGACATCGTCGACTCGCATGGAAGATGAGGACGAGGGCTTCGCGAGCGTTCGGGTAGAGCCCGCGCCGGACCTCTACCATGGTTCGATCGAGAGTGTAGAGATCGAGGAAGGCGACGGCGAAACGAAGGACAGGATCGAGGAATGGCAGCGCAAGCTTCTCGATCTGACAGCCCGCAACCGGCTGCTCAACCTGCCGCGCGCAGGCAATCTAAACCTCGTCTGCCCCGATCCGGCCCGACTGGAAGATCTGCTGGCCGATGGTAAGAAGATCAGCGTCCAGCCGTTACCCGATCTGGGCGTCGGCGGGCGGGATGTGGACCTGCACCGCGATCGTAGCCGTACCGACCTGAAGGAAGAGCACGCGCTTGCCGGGCTGGAAAAGAACGAGGTGTTCGTCGAGCTTGATAAGGCCAAACTCGATAGCAGCCTTATCAAGCTCTACCGTCAAGCGCGTGCGGACATGAACGAAGGGGGCTCGAACACGCTGTTTCTCGCCCTCGGTTTCCTGGAATGGAAGAAAAAGGAGACAGACCAGCGCAGCTATCGTGCGCCGCTGATCCTCCAGCCGGTACGGCTCGAAAGACGCAACGCGCGCTCGGGCATGAAGCTGGTCGCGCACGAGGACGAGCCGCGTTTCAACATGACGCTGCTCGAACTGCTCAAGCAGGATTTCGGGCTTGTCATCGGCGGACTAGATGGCGAGCTCCCCAAAGACGACAGCGGGACCGACATTGTTGGAGTATGGCAGCAGATTAGGCGCGCGATAACCAACACGCCGGGCTTCGAAGTGCGCGAGCAAGTGACGCTGGGCATCTTCTCCTTCTCGAAATACCTGATGTGGAAGGATCTCATCGATCGGCGCGAACTGCTTAAAGAAAATCCCGTCGTTCGGCATCTGATAGAGCGTGGAACCGAGCCCTTCGAAGGCATGGGCCCCCTGCCCGAACCGGTCAGGCTCGACCAGGACGTCGACCCGGCCGACCTTTACGCTCCCCTCCCCGCGGACAGCTCGCAGCTGGCAGCGGTGGTCGCATCGGCCGAGGGACACAACTTCGTGCTCGATGGCCCTCCCGGGACCGGCAAGTCGCAGACCATTGCCAACATGATTGCGCAGAACCTGGCACTGGGACGGCGCGTTCTGTTCGTGTCCGAGAAGCGCGCCGCGCTGGACGTAGTCTACCGACGGCTGGAGCAGGTCGGGCTAGGCGATTTCTGCCTCGAACTGCACTCGCACAAGAGTGCCAAGATCGAGGTCCTGCGGCAGCTCGAACGTGCATGGAACGCGCGCGGGGCGCTTTCGCAGCAGGAATGGACCCACAAGACCGCGGAGCTAAAGCGATTGCGCGACGATCTGAACGGCTTCGCTACCGCGCTCCATCACCTTTACCCCTGCGGCTTGACGGTGCATGATGCAGTCTGGCGCGTCGTGCGCGACGATGACGGCGCGTTGCCTCAATTCGCCTGGCCCGAGCGCGCACAGCACGGCGAAGCCGAGATCAAGGCGATGCGCGAGGCCGTGCGCAGTCTCGAACTTACATTCGCAGGTCTCGGTACGCTGCCCGAGACGGTTTCGGACTGTGTGCGTGCGAGCGACTGGTCCAATGCATGGCAATCGCGGCTGCTGGCTGCGGCGCAAGTCCTGCGATCCGCCTCAACCGGACTGGAGCGGGCGGCACATGACGCGGTTCGGGCAAGCGGTCTTCCTGCAGAGCCCTCCGGCCCCACAGAGGCCGACAGGGTGCTCGCCTTGTGCCAGGCGATCTGCAGGACGGCCGGGCTCGATATGGCATTCGCCTTCCGTCCCGGTCATGCCGAAACGATCGATGCCCTGCGCAGGCAGGCCGACACGGTCCGCAAATGGCACGCGCTTCGCGCAACGCTTTCAACCGACTACCGCACGCCGGAGGCAGTCGAGGAAGCGCACGCCTCACTTGCGCGCGAATGGGAAGTGGCGCAGGAGAAATTCGTACTGCTGCGGTATTTCGCAATGCGCAGCTGCAAACGGCAGATGACCGAACTGGGCGGCGCCGCAGGCGCGATCGATCCTTCGGCGGACCTCCCGATCCTTGCCGACATGGCGCAGCTCCATGCAAAGGTGCGTGAGCTCGATGGAGCGATCGAGGGGGTACCGGCGTCGCAAAGGCTCGACAGCGATCCTGACAGGCTGGAACGGCTCGCCGAAGAGGGCGAACGCATCCGTGCCGTCGCCCGATCGCAGGCCGCAAGTCCGGAGGAGTTCGCCGGGCTGATAGGCGCGTTGCGCACCGCGGTCGTCGACGCCAACGAAATGGCTGCTTCCGATGCGCCGCTGGGTGTAGCGACGCAAGCACTCAGCGCGGCGGGCGAGCGATTCGAGCAGGCACGAGACGCATTCTTAGTGGCGAGCGCAGCCGATGCGCTGCCCGGCCAATTCGAGCAGATCGCGCAACTGTGCGACGATCTCGAGGCGCATCAGACTCAGCTCAACGCCCTGTGTCAGTGGAACAAGGCACGCGATCAGGCTGCGGCGCTGGGCCTTGCGCCGATGACCGACCGGATTGCCGCCGGTCTTCCCGCAGGCGAGGCCGTGCCGCTGTTTGAAGCAGCCTACGCCAAGTGGTTCGCACCGTGGGCGATCGATGCCGAGCCGCGCCTCGCCGGGTTCCACTCGCTGTCGCACGAGGACAAGATCCGCACCTTCGGCGAGATGACCGAAGAGGTACAGAGCCTGACCTCCGCCATCATTCGCGCACGGCTGTGTAGCGATCTTCCCGATACCTCGCAGGTCGCTCGCGCATCCGGCTTCGGCGTGCTCAAACACGAACTCGCCAAGCAGCGCGCGCACAAGCCCGTGCGCCGCCTTGCCGAAGAAATGGGCAAGGATTTCAGCGCGCTCGCTCCATGCATGCTGATGAGCCCGCTTTCGATCGCGCAATATCTGCCGCCCGATCAGGACCTGTTCGACATCGTCATCTTCGACGAGGCGAGCCAGATCACCCCTTGGGATGCGGTCGGCTCCATCGGGCGTGGCCGCCAACTGGTGCTCGCGGGCGACCAGAAACAGATGCCGCCGACCAATTTCTTCAGCCGCGGTTCCGCCACGGTCGACGAAGACGCGATGTTGGATCTGGAGAGCATTCTCGACGAATGCGTATCCGCCTCGATCCCGCGCCGCAGCCTCGACTGGCACTACCGCAGCCGCCATGACTCGCTGATCGCCTTCTCCAACTCGCGCTACTACGACGGTAAGCTGATCACCTTTCCCGCGCCCGAGACGCGCGAGACGGCCGTCGAATGGCACCGGGTGGACGGCGTTTACGCGAAAGGCACCGAGCAGACCAACGCGATCGAAGCGAAGGCGATCGTCGCCGAGGCGCGGCGTCGCTTGGCCGGCAAGGCACCGGGCGAGACTTCGCTCGGCATCGTTACCCTCAACAGCAAACAGCAGGAACTGATCGAAGACCTGCTGGAGCAGGCGCGCAAGGGCGATGCAGCGTTCGACGCGCATTTCGCCGACGACCTCGAAGAGCCTGTCTTCGTCAAGAACCTAGAAACGGTACAGGGTGATGAGCGCGATACAATCATCCTCGGCATCACTTTTGGCCCGGTCGAGGCGGGCGCGCGCAAGATGTCGATGAACTTCGGGCCACTCAATAAGGATGGTGGTTGGCGGCGTCTCAATGTCGCAGTCACCAGAGCGCGCAAGGCGATGCTGTTGTTCACCTCGTTCGATGCTGGAATGATCGATCTGTCGCGAACGGCTTCGCAGGCGGTCCGCGACCTCAAGCATTACATCGAATTCGCCGAGCGTGGACCGCGTGCTCTTGCCGAAGCGCATGCGGACAGCATCGGCGCAACCGAATCCCCATTCGAGGATGCAGTCAAAGCCATGCTCGAACAGCGTGGATGGGCGGTTCGCCCACAGATTGGCGTTTCGGGCTATCGCATCGATCTGGGCGTCGTCGACCCCGACAACCCGGGTGATTTTCTCGCCGGCATCGAATGCGATGGGGCGATGTATCACAGCGCACTTACCGCCCGCGATCGTGATAAGGTTCGCCAGGCAGTGCTCGAAGGACTGGGGTGGACGATCCTGCGTATCTGGTCGACCGACTTCTGGATCGACGCGCAAGGCTCGATCGCGAAGATCGATGCCCGCCTGAAACAGTGTCTGGAGGAGGCGCGCGAACGCCGCGTCTCGGACGAAACCGGCGAGGAGCCGGGTGCTGCTGCGAGCGCAAGGACATCACCGGATAGGGTCGAAGAGAAAGATGACGTCCAGGCCGACGATACCGTCTCGTCGTCTGTCGACGGTCGCCGGGCGTAAGGCAACGCGTCACCGCCGCCTCACGAACCCGGCAACTCAGACGAGACGTTGCCGTTCATGTTTCACGCACCGGAGATCGCCCATGGGCGAGCTGTTCCGTACCGCCAGACCGATTTCACTGACATCGCCAAAAATATCGATGCAGATCGTTTCTACGACCCGGAGTACGACGATGTCCTGACTGAAATGGTTCACCTTGTCGTGGAATCCGAAGCGCCTGTTCGCGACGATCAACTTGCGACTGTGATAGCGAGAGCGCACGGATTCGCCCGGACGGGCCGGCTGATCCGCGAGCGTGTGAGCGAGGTGGTTCGACGCTCCTTCGTTCTCCTTGAAGATCAGGTCGGCCATGTTTTCGTCTGGATGGACGAAGGCCATCCGGCGCGACTGAGCGAATATCGCGTGCCCGCGAGCGGCAGTGCCAACCGATCGATCGACCTCATCGCACTGGCGGAACTCATGCTCGCTGCACGTGCGACCGGAGACGTCGAAGATCGCGCCGTGGCGGTGGCGCGAATTTTCGGAATCTCGCGCCTGCGCCGCGATGCTCGGCAACGGGTCGAACTCGCGATCGAAAAGGCCATCCAGCAGTGAGAGCCGGCTGCGGGCCTCGGATGCTTGTTGCTCTGAACGCCTTTGCCTGCCCAAACTAAGGCGACGTCCGTAGTTCCAATCGCTCGCCCGGCGCTGCGCGGAAGGCGCGATCGCGACAGCTCAGTACGACTATCTGTATATCGCGCGAGGTTTCATCCAGGAGATTGATCATTTCCTGAAGTCGGAAATCGTCCGAATAGACCAGTGGGTCGTCCAGCATGAGTGAAATGGGCGCACCTTCCTCGCGGAGCAATTCGGCAAATGCGAGGCGGGACAGGAGCGCCAGTTGCTCCTGTGTACCTCGGGACAGAAGCTCGCGATCCTCGTCAAGGCCGCCGCGGCTCACGCTGGCCAGTTGGAAGTCGGAATCGAACCCCGGCTCAAGCCCGGGCAAGATGCGCTGCATGTAAGCCCTGGCGCGGCTTACGACAGGTCCTACCAGGCTTCGCGAGGTTTCCTCCTGCGCCTGCTGCAGAACAGCGCGCAGCAAAGTGAGCATGTCTGCTTGGTGCTCGATGCGCTCAAGTGCGGCGCGGGCGGCTTCCGCCTCGTCACGCGCGAGGGCTGCGCGTTCGGCCAGGCCGCGTCCCCCGTCGGTTTCGATGCGGACTTCGAGGCGGCTGACGTCGTCGCGCAAGGTAGAGCGCCGCTCGTCGGTCCTTTCGCGCTGACGATCGATCGCACCGATTTGGCGGGCGATGGCGGCCTTGTCGAAAGCGCTTGCATTGCGCCTGGCCTGTTCGAGGTCCCCGGCGCGCCGCGCGAGATCGGCGCGAGCCTTGGTAAGGTTCGTATCCAATTCCGCGAAATCCTCCAGTTCCTCGATTCCTGCAAGTTCACTTTGTGCGCGCTCATGTTCGCTTTTTGCGAAAATCTCGCGCGAGGCGATCTCGCTTTCGTCTTTTTCGGCTCGGCGCAACGCCACCAGTGCGCCTTCATTTCGTTCTTCCGAGCGGACGAAATAGGCCTCGCGCGTGTCGGCAATTGCCTCAAGCTCGGTGACTGAGGGTCCCTCTTCCGCCTCGTCACCAGTGGGGGCTGCAACCTCCTTCGCATGTTCGGCGATGAACAGCTTGAGCGCCTCTGCGCCGGCGGCCAGACCAAGCGAAGGCTCGGCATGGGTGAGCGATTCGATCTGCCCTGCGAAGTTCGACAACTGCACCCTCGCATCGCGTGCGTCACGGTCTCGCTTGCGAAGATCGTTGAGCGAACCGACTTCCCAGTCGGCCAACAGTGCATCGCGCTCGCTCTCGAGACTGGCAAGTCGCGCCTCTGCCCCGGCGAGACCGGCAGGAGGATGCACGGTCAGTTCGCCTCCATCGGCGAAGGCGAGCGTGGTCTCGCGCGTCAGGTTTACGGAAGTTTCGGATAGTGGCTGGTCACCGATCCTCGGAGCCGCAGGGCCGCTGTATCGGACTTTGACCCCGCCAGCTTGAAGCGTGTTGCGCTCCCCCGATATCCGCGTGTCGAGCTGTTCCAGCTTCTCGATCCTGTCCGGCGGAACCTCACTCGCCGCAAGTTCGGCCAGTCGTTGGTGCTCCTCTTCCAGTTCGAGCAGTCGCCGATATCGCTCGCGGGCTCGCGCAATGTCGGCCCTTTGCCGATTCTGTGCCTCTCGCTTGCGGGCTTGCGCCAGCAACGAGTTCGCCTTGTCACGCGCCTCGCGCGCATCCTTGATCTCCGCTCCGCGCTCGACAGCCGTGCGCTTCGCTTGGGCCAGCGTTTCGGCAAGGATTGCGCGGTCCTTCGTCCATTGTTCTAGCGCCCTCTCGCCTTCCTTCAGGCGATTGCTTGCAGCCTCGTGACGCTTGGCGAGATCCTCCAGCCGGACAACACGGGCTTTGGCGAAGTCATGACGGGCCTGTTCGGTTTCGAGCTTCTGTGCAGCGTTCTTTGCTGTTTCGAGATCCGCCTCCAGTTGACGCTTGCGTTCTGCATCCTCCTCATCGGCCAGTTCGGCCACGACAAGGTCCAACTCGCCCTTCTTCCGTTCGAGATCGGCGTAGGCCTGTTCGAGAGCGGCCTCCTGCTGCTCCGCCTCGCGCACAGCATCTTCAGCCTCAACGACCCGCGCCTCGGCGTCCTTCAGTTCAGCTTTTCTTTGGCCGGTCGGCGTCTTGTAGCGATCATACTGCGCTTCGATCCGTTCGCGCACGCGCTCGAAGGCCGCAGAGCCGAGCAATGCGCCCGCCTGATCTTCTATCGCACCGCCGATCCCTTCGCGCACCCGGTCGCCGGGCGTGGGAAGCGTTAGGCCGTCGCCCTGCGGAACCCAGAGCAGGCCCAGCGTGCCGAGCGCACCGGAATCGAACCGTGTCGATTGCTTCTCGAAGCCGAGCAGTTCCTGCAAGGCCTCCTCCGCTGCGTCGCCCTGTCGGCGCCCGTCGGGGCCTTCCAGCTCGGCGATCGGTTTCGCCATGAAGCGCTTGGTGAGGCTGTAGGGCGCCCCGTTGATCTCGAAATCCAATTGCACTTCCGGCCCCACACTGTCGCCATAGGGCACGAAGGACTGGATGGGCTGGGTTTTGGACCCGTGCCGCAGGAACAGTGCCGCGCGTACCGCCTCCATCATGGTGGACTTGCCCGTCTCGTTGGGTCCGATGAGAATATTGAGGCCATCGCGCAGGCCGGTCACCTCGTGCGCCTCCCGAAACTTGCGGAAGTTGGCGATCGCGATGCGACGAAGGATCATGCCCATCCTACGCCTCCCCTCGCGCGATCTCCACGAACAGCCGTTCCAGCGCGCGACGTGCCATCCCGGCCTCGCCCCCGCCCCTCTCGCTCTTTTCACGCAATATACTCACCGCACGGCCGAGCATACCCTCGGCTTCGAGCGAGGAAAGGTCCTCGTCCGTCGGCCGCGCGACCAAATCGCCGTCGCGCACCTCGAGATGGCGCAGGCGGTGGCGAAGATCGTCCTCGATCCGCGTCGTCATCGCCACCCTGTCGGAGAGCGCGACAAGCCCCGCCATTGTCAGGCGGACAAGGGTCGTCTCGGGCTTGCAGCCCTCAAGCAAGGCGTCGCATTCGCTCGCAAAGCCATCGCCATCGTTCACCGTCCAGCTGCGCGTAAGCCACTGAAAGCGGCCGGTGCGGTGCACCTCCACATGCGGTTGCTCGCCGGGAGCAATA
Source organism: uncultured Altererythrobacter sp. (assembly GCA_946886565.1). The sequence goes on along the minus strand of CAMPIX010000010.1, from coordinate 27,937 downwards.
TCCACGATCAGGCACTGGCCGGGTTCGTCGCGCTGGAAGCGATCGGTCTCGGGCGTGCCCGAGTACCACGTGCGCGCGTCCACCTTCAGCGCCCCGTGCCAGTCCCCAAGCGCAAGATAATCGAGATTGGCGCGCGCGGCGCGATCGGGTGCGATCAAGTTCTTCGCGTCGCCCTGGCTGGAAAAGTCGCGGATCGAACCATGCGCAAGTCCGATACGCAGCCGCGAGCCAGGCGTATCCATCGCATCGAAGGCGATGGTCGGATCATCGAGCGTGTGCCGATGGATGAGCGGCGCGGGCAGCAGCCAAACGCCATCCTCCATTTCCACCGGCTCGTACTCGGCAAGGACCGTCAGGTTCTTGGGCCGGCGCGACCTTACCCGATCCCACAACCCGCCATTGCGCGCGAAATCGTGATTCCCCGGCAACAACCACCAGTGGCATGCAAAGCTCTCCATCCGAGCAAGCGCCTGAACGATCGTACGATCTTCGGGCCCTTCGGTGTCGAACACATCGCCTGCCACCAGCACATGCATTGAATTATGCGCGGCGGCTGCATTTCCTACAGCTTCGATAGCATCAAAGCGCGCTTCGCTAAGCGCGTTGCGCGTTTCATCATCGAAGTTCCCGAAAGGTTTCCCGAGCTGCCAGTCGGCGGTGTGGATAATTTTCATAACCGTTCTTACCGCAACGGTTGACCTTTGCGCCAGTCTGCCACGGAGAAACAGTTTGATCTTTGACGAGGAATGACGCCTTCGAAAGCGATCGCATCCCAATTAACCAGTAATTCTGGGCCGGTTGCGGACGGTCGGCTCTCGGGGAACGAAGGGTTTGAAGCAGACGAGCGCTCGCGTGTCAGGGCTTGGCCGAAAAAATGCTGCGCGAAATAATCGATGACCTCGGCCGCCTGTGTACCCTGTCGGAAATGCCGTTGGCCTTCGAAATCGAGGTCCGGTATCAGGTGTATGAACTGTTCGTCCTTGTAGAGCGAGATCACCGCCTCGGGGTCGAGACCCCCAGCCTTCAGCCCAGCGAAGCGGTTGGCCGCTTCGAGCGCCGCGCCGACCATCACATCGGCAAGCTGCACTGCCGCGCTGGCCTTTGAATCGACCTGCGTCACTGCAGTGAGCTTGAGCGGGAATTTGAAGCTCGCGATCTCGGTCTGGCGCAGCTCGACCGAATCTTCGTGGGCGATGAGGCGCTGCAGCAAATCATGGTATCTTTCGAGGTTCTGGGATTGGTCGTGCTCAACCCGATAGGGTCCGTCGCTCATGGCCTCAATGCGCGAGATCAGCGACTGAAGCACCACTATCGCGATGTCCGTGTCCACGCCGGCCGTCGCGATCGCGGTGAGGCATTCCGGCGCGGCATCGCGCGCCAAAGGACCGAAGGCCTCGGGCAATTCACACCACCGTATACGGCGGACGCCAGCGACGAGATCGGCGAGCGCCTGCGGAGTCTTTTCCTTCACGGCCCGCTGGAAGGCGGCCAGCATCGCCTCGAATTCCGCTTCCCCGAAGAGCGTCGGGCCGACCTTCGCGATCAGCGAGGCCATCGCGTAGTTCTGGCCGTCCGCATAGAAGTTGAAGCCCCGCTCATAATACCAGGGTTCGACGGCATAATCGCAAAACATCAAGATCAGGAGGAAGCGCTTCTCGCAGACATAGGTGACGCTCTTATAGTCCCGCAGAAGGTCGGTAAGGAGCGCGAGCAGCCGAGGATGATTGCCTGGTCGGCGCGATAGGGCGCCATATTTGAGTTCGGTCGCCTGGAGCCGTGGAAAATGCTCCTTGATGAGCCTCTTCGCGTCGTCACTCTATGGCGATCGCCGCGGCGCCCTGAAAGCGCTGGTCGCGATTGAGGAGGTCAAAGCCGGTATAGCCGCTCTCGTCGATCCTGTAGCAATCCATGGTCCGCTATTCCCATTTCAATGCGCTGTCCGGCGCGGCGGACGACTCATTGGCGCTCGTCACGACAATAGTCGATCTCGTGAGCACGCTCAGCGTACTGAATTTGGCCACGAAGATCGGGAGGGCCGCCACCACGACCGCCCACCGGCTAAAATGCGTGGTTGCAGCTGTCGACCAGCTCGCCCTCTACATATTCCTCGATGAGGAAGGCGCGCCCATCGATGTCGAGCTCGACATAATAGCCGAGCGTGTAGCCGCAGACATATTCGGGAAGCGTGACGCCGTCGGCGGACCAGATGCCGTCATAGGATAACTGCGTGAGCGTGCGCAGTCGCAGCCGGTCTTCCGCTTTTTCACGTTCCGGCCGCGACTTGCGCTTCATCTCGATGGCGACGAGATTGTCGTGTGCCGGGATTTTACCGCGGCTGTGCAGGATCAGGTCGCAAATGATGCGGACCTCCTCCAGGCCATTGGCGAGCATCACCTTCACGCGACGGTCCTGCATCCGGTTATAGTCGGCGTCGGCGCGATAGCCCTTGATGCCAGCCGAAATAGCGGAATTTTCCAGCAAGGGCGCCCAGCATGCGCAGAGGTTGCGCTCGGCGGTGCCGTTGAGGATATTCTCCGTCTCGCGTTCGAGAAATTGAGCGAACGATGCGGTAAACACCGTGCGCAGTGTTTCAATCATGGCGAATCTTCATGACGCATCTCTCCTCCCGCGGCTGTCGCGCTGTTCCGCCGGCATCATGGTCAATTGATCGCGGCGATCAAGGGGACGCGTCCACGATGTGCCGCACCCGCCGCGGTGCCCTTCCACGGCCCTGGCGCAAGCAACGCAGAACCAGCTCTAGATATGTGGCAAACCAAGATCGGCCTGAGGGAGCGGATGGCGAGCTGGCTGGGCCTCGAATCCGTCAGTATCGGCGCGATCGTCCACTCGTTCTGAGGGACGCTAGAGAATGCTGCGCATCGTCCGCAAATTGTCTTCGATACGGTCGGCGGTCAGCGCGTAACTCTCGCGTGCGGACGAGACCATATCGACCGTGAATTCGGGACGAGCCGCACGCACCGCGAGCGCCTTCTGGATCAGCGGCTGTGAGGCCCGTGCACCTAGGACCACCCCTGCGATTAGGTCCGGATCGACAATCTGGTACAGCGCGTCCTTGCCGGCCGACCCCGACAGCACGACGCGGTGCTCGGCCTCATATTTCCAGTCGGGCGACTTGGTGAAAATCACTGGGAGCGGGATCTCATGCGGTGGTGCTGAGCACCAGCGCAGCGCGGCGACGGTCTCGCTATAATTCACATCCCCTCGCATCTGGAAGTCGGGCAAGGCCTCCAGCGCGGCCAGGAACTCCGGGCTGTAGCGGATGGCGAAGCCGCGATGCATGTCGGCATAGTGCGACCACATCAGATGATTGTCCCAGCGCTGGGCGAGGCAAAGGACATATAAGCCCTGAAGCAGGTTCATCCGCGGCACCAGCTCCGCATTCCAGGCGGACTGAGCGCCGGTCAGCGACTCCCAGCCGTTCTCCAGTTGCTGCGGCGTCAAGTCCGGCATCCAGGTCCGGTGCCATGCGTCGAACATATCGCGGGTAGGCGCGACGGAAGTAAATTTGAATTCGAAAGGGTCGTTGAACGTCGTGGCTGAGCTCAATTTGATCGAGCCTTGCACGACGGCCTTGTCGAACACCTCGAGCAGCGCATCCCCGGCGGTACCGACAAATTTATAGAACATCACCCCCCACCTCAAGACCGAATAACCTGCTGCCTAGCACAATTTCGGGGTAAATCTTGGCCCCAGCGGTGCCGACAATCGGCCTGCTATCCACTCGTTCCAATAATAAAATGCGGAGCGTTGAGTCCTCAGTGGATGGCTGACCTGATCCATACCGAGATTGCACGTCAGGTACAGCCGCCGAAGCCTTATTGAGATCATGTTCGGCCGCTTGATGGATTGGTCTTCCGGCTATGACCAATGAATCCTGACCCTAGAACTCCGCGCAGCAGGAAGTGCATCAGGTTAGCGTGGGCGCGACGCTGCTCGCGTCTAACATGGCTTCCGGGCCTTTGGCACAGGTCGGATCATCTCCTGAATGAGCGGCGGCTTCCCGGTGCGCGCACGAGTTGGCTGAACGTCAACATTTGGGGCGCAAAGCAGTCAAGCTACCTATTGAAATCTGGGCACGCCGACAAAGGCTCTGCACTCGTGCGAACCGCCTCTCGCGCTGTGCCACAAATTGTGCCACAGATTGTGCCACACGCTTCGACCTTAAGCGTGGAAATGGCTGTTTTCTGGGCTTCCTCAGAAGCGGTCGAAAAAAGGTCGGGAATCCTCTCTCCCCGACCAATTTCCAAGCTTACAGCGCTCCGTGGGTGATCTGGGTCGGGCCAGTGATAGCGCGGGGCGGAGAGTATTCGCGTCTCGGCAACTTTCGTTGAGCCCCGCGCTTCGGGCGCTGTCCGCAGATTCGCATCGGTTCTGAATCCATCGCCGACATCGTTAGCAAATCCATAACTTCGCGCCTCTATTCCCGCCGGCGAGACCAACGGGAGCACCGGCGTGAAGGGCGTGATTTTCAACCTGCTCGAACGAGCGGTTACCGATGAATACGGCGCGGATGTGTGGGACGACCTGATCGACGACGCCGGTGTGGGCGGCGCCTACAGTTCGCTCGGCAATTACGACGATGCGGAGATCGAGGCGCTAGTCGCGGCCGCTGCGGCGAAGACCGGCCGGACGCGCAGCGAGGTGCTGCACTGGTTCGGCGTGCGCGCCATGCCGTTGCTGCGCGAGCTCTATCCGTCGCTGTTCGATCCTCACGCAACGTCGCAGGACTTCGTGCTTTCGGTAAACGAGATGATCCATCCGGAGGTGCGCAAGCTCTATCCCGATGCGGTCTGCCCGTTCTTCCACACGCGCCGCCATGGCGAGGACGCCGTGACAATGATCTACGAGTCCGATCGCGACATGATCGATCTCGCCCACGGCTTCATGGATGGGGCGGCCGCGGTTTTCGGCGACCGGATCGCGGTCGAGAAGCCTGCCGGCGCAACCGACCGTCTCGACGTGCGGTGGACGCGATGAGCGAGACGACCGGTTCCTGCGCGACCTGCGCGGACAGGATCGAACGGCTGGAGAAGCGGCTCGGCCGCGAACGGCGCGCGCGCGAGGAAGCCGAGGGCACGGCCGAGGCCGGCCTGCGCCAGCTCTACGAGCACAAGCTCGACGTCGAGCTGCTGGGCAAGGTCGCCGCCTACGCCAACAACGCTCGCAATCTCGAGGAAGTGCTGGTCGCTGCGGTCGAGGGGGTTCTCGAGCGCACCGGCTGGCCGTTCGGCAGTGTGTTCTTTCTCAGCGAGGATGGCCAGTCGCTCGGTCCCGCCACGGTCGCGCGCGCAAGTAACGAGGACGCCAGATCGCTGTGCCACTTCGCACAGCAGACCCTAATCTCAATCGCGAACGAAGACGATCTCGTGGTGCGCGCGTTCGTACAGCGCACGCCGGTCGTGGAGGATGCGATCGGACAGTCGGCGATGGGTTTCGCGCGTCGGCTGATGGCGATGAAGTGCGGTATGCGCTGCGCGATGGCGGTGCCGGTGCTGTGCGGCGAGCGCGTGGTCGCGGTCATGGAGTTCATGGCGTCCAAGGACAGCGCGCTGCGCGAAGGGCTGCTCGATCTGCTGATGCAGGTTGCGGCGCAGGTGGCGCGCATGCACGAGCGGATCGAGATGGCGGAGCGCCTCTCGCACGATGCGTTGCACGATCCGCTGACGGGTCTGCCCAACCGCCAGCTCTTCGCCGACCGGCTTCAGCGCGCCGAGCAGATGCAGGATCGCGCCGGCACCGGATATTGCGTCCTGTTTCTCGACCTCGACCGGTTCAAGGCGGTCAACGACGGACTGGGCCACGCAGTCGGCGATGCCGTACTCGTGCAGGTCGCGAGCGTGCTGGCGCAGTGCGTCGAGCGCGACGCCGCGCACGCCCAGGCGACCATCGCCCGGATGGGCGGCGACGAATTCTGCATCCTGATCGAGGATGAGCGCGATTCGGTCGACGCCATCGCGGAAGCTGTGGCTCACCGCGTCGTGGAAACGGTCGGCGCACCCATGGCTCTGGGCCGGCATACCGTGCGGATCGGTGTGTCGGTCGGCCTCGCGAAGTCGAGCGACAGCGAGCGCGGCGGAGAGACGATCGTGCGCGACGCGGACGATGCGATGTACGCCGCCAAGGCCGCAGGGCGCTCGCAAGTAATGATCTACGACGACATCCGCCGGCAGGAAACCGCGCGGCGCGATCGTCTGGTGCAGGAACTGAGCCGGGGCATCGCAGGCGGTTTCGATGGCTTCTCGATCGCGTACCAGCCGATCGTCGGGCTCGCCGACGGGATGGTCGACGGCTTCGAGGCGCTCGCCCGCTGGACGGGGTCCGACGGCGAGAAGGTCCCGCCCTCGGAGTTCATCCCGCTGCTCGAAGACAACGAGTTGATCGACGAACTCGGGGGTTGGGTGCTGGACCGCGCGCTGGCTGCACTCGTGCGGATGAATGCCCGACGCGGGGCTGACGAACTGCTCAGAATGAGCATCAACGTTTCGCCGCTTCAGTTACGAAAAGGCTTCCCCGCGCGGGTGGAGGAAATCCTCCGCCGGCATGCGGTGGAGCCGCGCAGCGTCAGCCTGGAGGTGACCGAAGGCGTGGCGCTGGGTGACGACGAGGCGACCGGCGCGGTAATCGGGGAACTGCGCGCCATGGGCGTGTCGCTCAGCATCGACGATTTCGGGACAGGCTATTCGACCTTTTCCTATCTCCAGAAATTTCCGTTCGAGACGCTCAAGATCGATCGCTCCTTCATCGGCGCGATATCGGACGGGCAGGCCGGGGTGGACATCGTCAAGGCGATCGTGGAACTGGCGCGCAGCCTCGGCGTCGCGATCGTCGCGGAAGGCACCGAGACCGCTGAACACATCGAAGCGCTGCGGCTCCTCGGCTGCGACCAGGCGCAAGGATATTACTTTTCCGAACCGCTCGATTTCGAGGCGGCGGAAGCGCTCTGCGCCCGCGATGCGGAGGTCTCGCGCCGGGTGGCCTAGGACCCTACCCGCCGCGCAGCAGCTGCACGCCCCAGTCGCGTTCGAACAGGTAGAGCAGGATGCGCGCCGCCGCGCCGCGCTCGCCTTCCAGCCCGCCGTCCCGTTCGACCAGCAACCGCGCGTCGTCGTGCGCGAGCGGGAGAAGGCGCTGGATCTGTTCGAGTTCGGCGACGCGGAACGGGGTGTCGCCCGATTGGCGCGTGCCGAGCAGTTCGCCGCCGCCGCGCAGGCGCAAATCCTCTTCCGCGAGCCGGAACCCGTCCTGCGTTTCGCGCATCAGGGCGAGGCGTTCGCGGCCGGTTTCGGATAGCGCCTCCCCGCGCAGCAGCAGGCAGGTCGACTTCTCGCTCCCCCGCCCGACCCTTCCGCGTAACTGGTGAAGCTGCGCCAGGCCGAAGCGTTCGGCCTGCTCGATCACCATCAACGTCGCTGCGGGCACGTCGACTCCGACCTCGATCACCGTCGTCGCGACGAGCAGCTTCGCTTCGCCGCGCGCAAAGCGCTCCATCGCCGCGTCCTTGAGCTCTGGCTTCAATTGCCCGTGGACCAGCACCACCGCCTCGCCGAAGCGCTCGCGCAGCGCGGCGTAGCGCGCCTCGGCCGCGGCGATATCCTCGCTCTCGTGCTCGCGCACCATCGGGCAGACCCAATAGGCCTGCTGCCCGCCGCCGATATGCCGCCCGACTGCCTCGACCACGTCCGCCAGCCGCTCCTGCGCGACTACGCGCGTGTCGATCGCCTGCCGCCCCGGCGGCATTTCGTCGAGCCGGCTGACGTCCATCTCGCCGTGATGCGCGAGGGTGAGCGTGCGCGGGATCGGGGTGGCGGTCATCGCCAGGGTGTGCGGCGCGCGCTTCCCCTTGCCCGCGAGCTGGAGCCGCTGCGCGACCCCGAAGCGATGCTGCTCGTCGATCACCACCAGCGCGAGATCGCGGTAGCCGACGCTTTCCTGAAAGATCGCGTGGGTGCCGACGACGATCTGGATACTCCCGTCCATCAGCCCCATCAGGATCGATTCGCGCGCCCGTCCCTTGTCCCGCCCGGTCAGCAGCGCGATCTCGACGCCGGTCGGCCGCAGCATCGCACGCAGGGTCTCGAAATGCTGCCGTGCGAGGATTTCGGTCGGCGCGAGCAGTGCTGCCTGCCGGCCCGCCTCCACCGCGATCAGCATTGCCTCGAGCGCGACCAGGGTCTTGCCTGCGCCGACATCCCCTTGCAGCAGCCGCAACATCGGCGATTCCTGCCCCAGATCGCCTTCGATCTCGCTGATCGAGCGCTGTTGCGCGCCGGTCAGCGGAAACGGCAACGCCAGCTTCGCGCGCAGCGACCCGTCGCCCCGCAGCGGCTGGCCCTTGCGGCGGCGGTTGTCCGCGCGCACCAGCATCAGCGCGAGGCTGTTGGCGAGCAGTTCGTCGTAGGCCAGCCGATCCCGCGCCGCGGCGTGCTCGCCTGTGTGCGCGAGCTTGAGCGCATCGGCCCAGGCGGGCCATTTCTGCCGCTCGAACTGACTGGGCTCGATCCACTCGGCCAACGAAGGAAGCCGTGCGAGCGCCTGCTCGGCGAGCCCCGCGACCTTGGGCTGGGTCAGCCCCTCGGACAGCGCATAGACCGGCTCGCACAACTGACCAAGCGCATTACCGCCGTCCTCCGAGACGTGATCGGGATGGACGATCTGGAGCATATCCCCGTAGCGGTCGAGCCGGCCCGCGACCCAGCGCTTCTCGCCCACCGGCAACTGCTTCTTCGCGGTGTAGGAGGCGCGCCCGAAATAGGTCAGCGCGCAAACATTGCCGATCGCGTCCTCGGCCAGCACGCGGTAGGGTCCGCGCCCGCTGCGCGGCGCGCGGTGTTCGACCGGTGTGAGCGCGACTACGATCTGCTCGCCCTCACTCGCCGCATCGAGATTCTCGACCGGCCGCCGCGTCACGAACCGTTCGGGCAGGTGGTAGGCCACGTCCTTCACCCGCGACAGCCCGAGCTTGTCGAGCGGCTTCTGCAGCTTGGAGCCCACCCCGTCGAGCGTCGCGGTTTCGGCGAACAGCGGATTGAGAACCTCGGGACGCATCGGCCTCTCTTAACGCCTATCGTCGTCCCAGCGAAAGCTGGGATCGCGTGCCGCAAGGCCGGACCTTGTGGAGAGCGATGCCAGCTTGCGCTGGCATGACGGGACAGATAGGCGCGGCCAATGCCCGATCCCACCCACCTCTCCCGCGCCCGCTTTCGCGCCTGGCACCGCGGCACGCGCGAGGCGGACTACATGATCGGCGGATTCTTCGACCGCTATCACGCGGGTTGGACCGAGGCCGATCTGGCGTGGTTCGAAGCTCTGCTCGAGGAAGACGACGTCGACGTGATGGCCTGGGCGCTCAGGACCCAGGCCGTGCCCGAACGGTTCGCGGGCGCGCAGATGGCCGCGATGCAGAAGCTGGACTACGTCGAAATCTGATTCCGCCGGGTGGGAATCTCCGCTCGCTTCGCTATGTGAGCATCGCCACCCGCAACCCGTCCGTATCCGCCGGGCGGGTTTTCGCGCGTGCACGGAACGCACTGACGCATCCCGATTTTTGGACAGGACATGCCCGATATCCAACGCATCCTGAAGGCCGAGCGACCGCTCACCCTCGCGTCGGTCGCACGCGGGGCGCAGCCGCTGGTCCTCGCTGACCTCGCGCGCGCCGCGAAAGGCCGCGCAGTGTTCGTCGCGGCGGACGACGCGGCGATGCGCGGGGTGGCCGATGCGGCGCGCTATTTCGCGCCCGAGCTGGAGGTGCTCGAATTTCCCGCCTGGGACTGTCTGCCCTATGATCGGGCGAGCCCCGCGCTTTCAGTCAGCGCGGCGCGCCTCGCCACGCTGCACCGGCTTCAGACCGGCAGGGCCGGCGCGCAACTGCTCGTCACCACGGTCAACGCCGCTCTCCAGCGCGCCCTGACGCCGTTTCGTATCCGCGAGAGCGTGCGCGAGTTCAAGCCCGGTGTCGAGATCGGGCGGGAGAGCCTTGCGGCGTTGCTCCAGCGGCAGGGCTACAGCCGCACCGACACCGTGGTCGACAAGGGCGAATATGCGGTGCGCGGCTCGATCGTCGACGTGTTCCCCTCGGGCATGGACGAGGGTCTGAGGCTCGACTTCTTCGGCGACGAACTCGAAAGCCTGCGCCGCTTCGATCCCTCGACCCAGATGAGCACGGGCGTGCTCCAGTCGCATCTGCTGCTCCCCGCGAGCGAGGCGCTGCTCGACGAGGATAGCATCAAGCGTTTCCGCATCCGCTATCGCGAGCTGTTCGGCGCGCACGCGACGCAGGACCCGCTCTACGAGGCAGTCAGCGAAGGGCGGCGGCTCGCAGGGATGGAGCATTGGCTGCCGTTGTTCGAGGAGCGGATGGCGACGCTGTTCGACCATCTCGGCAGCGACGATCTGGTGACGATCGATTCGGCGGCGCTCCAGGCCGCCGAGGAGCGGCTCGGCGACATTGCCGACTACCACGAACAGCGTACGAGCACCGGCGGTCAGGCCAAGGGCAGCTATCGCCCACTCGCGGCGGACGCGCTCTACTTGTCCGAGACCGAGTTCGGGCAAGCGCTGGATCGGGCGCCGGCCCACCGCACGACGATCTTCGCCGAACCCGAAAGCGACCGCGTGATCGACTTCGGGTTCGCCTCGGCACGCGATTTCGCGCCCGAGCGCGCGCGCGGCGACAACCTGTACGAGGCGGCTACAGACCACTTCGACGCAGTCGGAAAGGCCGGCAAGAAGGCGCTTTTCGCCGCCTACTCGGCCGGCAGCCGCGCGCGCATCGCCTCGATCCTCTCCGAAGCAGGGGCGAAGACCCAACTCGCCGAGAGCTGGCAGGAAGCACTCGGGATGGCCGCGAAGGGCAAGCCGGTAGCGCTCGTCCTGCCGCTGGAGACCGGCTTCGCGAACGACGATCTCGAACTGCTGACCGAGCAGGATCTGCTCGGCGACCGGCTGGTGCGGCGCAGGAAGAAGCGCAAGGATTCCGACGCCTTCCTCGCCGAGCTATCCGCGCTCAATCGCGGCGATCTGGTGGTCCATGTCGAGCATGGGATCGGCAAATATCTCGGGCTCGAACCGATCGCGGTCGGCAAGAGTCAGCACGATTGCGTGATGCTGGAATACAAGGGCGGCGACAAACTCTACATTCCGGTCGAGAACATCGACGTGCTCAGCCGCTACGGCAGTAGCGAGGAGGCGGTCGTACTCGACCGGCTCGGCGGCGAGGCCTGGCAGAAGCGCCGCGCCCGGCTCAAGGAGCGCATCCGGGAGATCGCCGGCGAGCTCATGCAGGTCGCCGCGCGCCGCGCGCTGCGCAAGGCGCCCGCGCTCGAGGCCGAGGAAGCGAGCTACAACCAGTTCGCCGAACGCTTCCCGTGGCAGGAAACCGACGACCAGGACCGCGCGATCGAGGACGTGCTCGGCGACCTTTCGGCGGGCAAGCCGATGGACCGCTTGGTATGCGGCGATGTCGGCTTCGGCAAGACCGAGGTCGCGTTGCGGGCCGCGTTCGTCGCAGCGATGGCGGGCCAGCAGGTCGCGGTGGTCGCGCCGACCACGCTGCTCGCGCGCCAGCACTACGCCAATTTCGTCGAGCGGTTCGCGGGCTTTCCCCTGAAGATCGGCCGCCTCTCGCGACTCGTCCCGGCGAAGGAAATGGCCGAGACGCGCGAGGGCCTCGCGGCGGGCACCGTGGATGTGGTGATCGGCACTCACGCGATCCTCTCGAAGACCACGAAGTTCCGCAACCTGGGCCTCGTAATCGTCGACGAGGAGCAGCGCTTCGGTGTGACCCACAAGGAGAAGCTCAAGCAGCTGCGCGCCGACGTCCACGTGCTCACGCTCACCGCCACGCCGATCCCGCGCACGCTGCAGATGGCAATGAGCGGCCTGCGCGAACTTTCGACCATCCAGACCCCGCCGGTCGACCGCCTCGCGGTGCGGACTTACGTGATGGAATGGGACGACATGGTCATGCGCGAGGCGCTGCTGCGCGAGCACCATCGCGGCGGGCAGAGCTTCATCGTCGTCCCGCGCATCTCGGACATGGAGCAGGTCTCCGACTGGCTGCACGAGCACGTGCCCGAGGTGAAGTTCGTCGCCGCGCACGGCCAGATGGCCGCCGGCGAGATCGAGGAGCGGATGAGCGCGTTCTACGAGGGCAAGTACGACGTGCTGCTCTCGACCACCATCGTCGAGAGCGGGCTCGACCTGCCCAGCGCGAACACGATCATCATCCACCGTGCCGATATCTTCGGCCTCGCCCAGCTCTACCAGTTGCGCGGTCGCGTGGGCCGCTCGAAGCTGCGCGCCTATGCCTATCTCACGTACGAGAAGGATGTCGCACTGTCCGAAGTCGCGGAAAAGCGGCTCAAGGTGCTCGGCGACCTCGACAGCCTCGGCGCGGGGTTCCAACTCGCCAGTCACGACCTCGATATCCGCGGCGCTGGCAATCTGCTCGGCGACGAGCAATCGGGCCATATCCGCGAGGTGGGCTTCGAACTCTACCAGTCGATGCTCGAGGACGCGATTCTCGCCGCCAAGGCGGGCGACGCCGGGCTCGAGCGCGACAGCGAGGGGCTGAGCCCGCAGATTACGGTCGACGCGCCGATCATGATCCCCGAGGACTACGTGCCCGACCTCGCGGTGCGCATGGCGCTCTATCGCCGCCTCAACGATGCGAAGGACAAGGGCGAGGTCGAGGCGATGGCCGCCGAGATGATCGACCGTTTCGGCCCCCTGCCCGACGCGACCGCCAATCTCGTCCGCTTGATCGAGATCAAGCAGCAGGCGATCGCAGCCAACATCGCCAAGATCGATGTCGGCGCGCGCGGCACGCTGGTGACGTTCCACAACGACGACTTCCCCGACCCCGCGGGGCTGCTTGCCTATGTCGACCGCCTGCAGGGCACCGCCAAGCTGCGGCCCGATATGAAGCTGGTCATCAATCGCCCATGGGGCGATCCCAGGTCTCGCCTCAACGGGCTGTTCCAGCTCACCAAGGGCCTGAGCGGGATCGTGCGCAAGGCGGGCAAGCGCGAGAAGGTCGCAGCTTAGCCGGCCTCGGCGAACCGCAGGAAGGCGGCGGCGTCCATCGGTCTTGCGCGCAGGAAGCCCTGATAAAGAGCGCAGTGCTCGGCGCGTACTTTGGCGAGCTGGTCCTCGGTCTCGATACCCTCGGCGATCACCGCCAGATCGAGCGCGCCCGCCATTGCCACGATCGCGCGCAACACCGCCAGGTCGCGCTCGCATGAGACGATCCCCTCGACCATCGTGCGGTCGAGCTTGAGATAGTCGAGCGGCAGGATCTTCAGATAGCGGAAGTTGCAGAACCCGGCGCCGAAGTCGTCGAGCGCGATGCGGATGCCGCGCTGCGCCAGTCGCGCGAGTTGCGCCGCGCTGCGCTCGACATCGCACACGAGCGCCTGTTCGGTGATCTCGAGCGTGAGCCGTCCGGCCGGGAACCCCGAATCCTCGATCAGCGCCGCGATCGATTCGGCGAATTCGCGCGCGCCGAGGTCCGCCGCGGTCACGTTGAGCGAGAGACGCAACGCCGCCGGCCATCGCGCGCCTTCCGCCAGCGCGCGTGCCGCGACATGGCGCGTAAGTTCCTCGGCCATCCCCGCCGCACCGGCGATCGCGAACATCGCCTCGGCGCCGATCCGTCCCTCGCGCGGGTGGTTCCAGCGCGCGAGCGCTTCCGCGCCGGCGAGGCGGTCGTCGGCGCAGGCGAACTGCGGCTGGAACAGCACGTCGATCTGCCCTTCGGCCATCGCCTGTGCAAGGTCGGTCGCCAGCGATGGCCGGCCTGTGCGGCGGTCGGATGCGCGGCGATCGTGGATCGAGGTCATGCTGTTCATTCCCGCCGAGTGGCCGAATATCCGTAAACCGTCTGCCCGCACGCGGCGCGCGTTGCAAATCGGGACGGCCGCCCATAGGTTGCGCGCCGACTGGGGACGGAGCCACCCGCCATGGGCGTTTCAAACGGGTACACGCGGCTGGCCATGCTGGCCTCCGACACCGAGCGCGCGCAGGAAGCCGCGCACGAACTGCGCCAGGCGCAGGAGTTCTGCCCGATCGAGGAGGCGGAGGCGATCGCGGTGATCGGGGGCGACGGCTTCATGCTCCAGACGCTCCACCACATGCTCGACACAGGCACGGTCAAACCGGTCTACGGGGTCAACCTCGGAACCGTCGGGTTCCTGATGAACCGCCACCGCAAGGCCGGAAAGCTGATCGACAAGGTCAACCGCGCCCGCACGATCGCGATTGCGCCGTTGCGCATGGAGGCGATCGGGCAGGACGGGTCGCGAACCACGTTCTGCGCGATCAACGAGGTTTCGCTGCTGCGCGAAACCCGCCAGACCGCCAAGATCGAGGTTTCGGTCGACGACCGGGTGCGGATCGATGAGCTCGTGTGCGATGGCGTGCTTCTCGCCACCCCGGCGGGCTCGACTGCCTACAACCTTTCGGCCAACGGCCCGATTCTGCCGCTCGATTCGAACCTGCTCGCGCTCACCCCGATCAGCCCGTTCCGCCCGCGCCGCTGGCACGGCGCAATCCTGCCCGATCGCAGCCGGGTCCAGCTGCGCGTGCGCGAGCCGGCCAAACGCCCGGTTTCGGTGGTCGCCGACCAGAAGGAACTGCGCGATGTCGCCGAAGTCACGCTCGAGATCGCGCGCGAATCCGAATTGACCCTGCTGTTCGACCCCGGTCATGCGCTCGACGAACGGATCGTCGCCGAGCAGTTCATCGCCTGATTTCCGGCTGGAGATTCCTGGCGTTGCCGATCGCCACGACGTGGGAACGCCGGGGTTGCAAACTCCGAAGCCCGGCCATATAGGCGCTCAACCCATCGCCGAGGCTGTTCCCCGATAGCTCAGCGGTAGAGTAGGTGACTGTTAATCACTTGGCCGTTGGTTCGAATCCAACTCGGGGAGCCACTCGGCGATGGGCAAGAAAAAGGGCGCGACGGGATTTCCCGCCGCGCCCTTTTCGCGTCAGCCCGAAGCGCCTCACCCCGCGCCATGGCAGTGCTTGTACTTGTTACCCGAGCCGCACGGGCACGGCGCATTGCGGCTGATGTCCATCCCGGCGTAGGGATTCTCGCCCGCCGCGCCGCCCGGCCCGGCTGCGGCGCGCGGGCTGCCGGCAAGCGCGCCGAACAGCGCCGCACGATCGACCGACCCGTCGCCATCCTCCGAGTTCTCGATTCCGGTCAGCGGATCGATGTGTCCGGTGAGGAAATCGGGCAGATCGGGCAGCGGCTGCTGTGGGGGTGGAGCGATGCGTAACTGGCTCTTGAGCAGGATCGAGGTGATGTCCTCGCGCAGCTTGTCGAGCATCGATTCGAACAGCCCGAAGGCTTCCTGCTTGTATTCGTTGATCGGCTGCTTCTGGGCGTAGGCGCGCAGAAACACGACCTGGCGCAACGCATCGAGCGTGGCGAGGTGTTCCTTCCAGTGATAATCGAGCCGCTCGAGCAGGATCGATTTTTCGACCTGGCGCCAGATCGACGGATCGTTCTCCGCGATCTTCTTGTCCATGATGTCGTCGACTTCGGCGCGCACCCGCTCCTCGATGATTTCGGGTTCGACCGTGTCTTCGGTCAGCCAGGCGTCGATCGGCGGCTCGATTCCGAGAACTTCCTTCAGGCGTTCCTTCAGCCCTTCGACGTCCCACTGTTCGGGATAGGATTCGGGCGGACAGGCGGTGTTGACGATGCCCGCCACCGTGTCGTGACGCATGTCGACCACCACGTCGTCCACCCGCTCGCTGTCCATTATCTCCGCGCGCTGCTCGTAGATGACCTTGCGCTGGTCGTTCATCACGTCGTCGTATTCGACGACTTGCTTGCGGATGTCGTAGTTGCGCGCCTCGACCTTCTTCTGCGCGGTCTCGATCGCCTTCGACAGCCAGCGCGAGCCGATCGCCTCGCCGTCCTCGAGGTTCGAGTTCATCATCCGCGCGAACAGCGTGTCGGGGCCGAAAATGCGCAGCAGATCGTCCTCGAGACAGAGGTAGAAGCGGCTGAGGCCGGGATCGCCCTGACGGCCGGAGCGGCCGCGGAGCTGGTTGTCGATGCGGCGCGATTCGTGCCGTTCGGTGCCGAGCACGAACAGGCCGCCAGCGTCGAGCACTTGGGCTTTCTCGGCCGCGACCTCTTCCTTGATCTTCGCGATCGCGGCGTCCTTCTCCGGTCCATCCTCCATCTGGCCGAGTTCGTCCTCGATCCGGAACTCGACGTTACCCCCGAGCTGGATGTCGGTGCCGCGGCCGGCCATGTTGGTGGCAATGGTCACCGCGCCGAGGCGGCCCGCCTGCGCCACGATGTGCGCCTCCATCTCGTGGAAGCGTGCATTGAGCACCGCGTGCTTGACCCCTTCCTCGTCGAGGAATTTGGACAGCATTTCGGACTTCTCGATCGAAACGGTGCCGACCAGCGTGGGTTGGCCGATCTCGCTCTTCTCGCGGATCGCCCTGGCGATGGCTTTGAACTTGTCGACGGTGTTCTTGTAGAACTCGTCCTCCTCGTCGATCCGCTGCACCGGGACGTTGGTCGGGATCTCGACCACATTCATCTTGTAGATGTCCCAGAACTCGCTCGCTTCGGTCGCGGCGGTCCCGGTCATGCCGGAAAGCTTTGGATACATGCGGAAATAGTTCTGGAAGGTGATCGAGGCCATCGTCTGGTTCTCGGGCTCGATCTTCACGCCTTCCTTCGCCTCGACCGCCTGGTGCAGGCCATTCGACCAGCGGCGGCCGTCCATCATGCGGCCGGTGAACTCGTCGATGATGACGACCTTGTCGTCCTTCACGATGTAATCGATGTCGCGCTTGAACATCACGTTCGCCTTGAGCGCCTGATCGAGGTGATGGACGACCTGGGTGTTCTCGACGTCGTAGAGGTTGTCGGTCTCGAGCAGACCGGCCTCGGCGAGCATTGCCTCGACCCGCTCGATTCCGTCCTCGGTCCAGGTGATGTTCTTGGTCTTCTCGTCGGCGTCGTAGAAGCTCTCGTCGATCTGCTTCACGATGGCGTCGACGGTGATGTAGAGTTCGCTCTTGTCCTCGGTCGGCCCGGAAATGATCAGCGGGGTCCGGGCTTCATCGATCAAAATCGAATCGACTTCGTCGACGATCGCGTAGTTGAAGGGGCGTTGCACCATCTGGCGGCGCTCGTGCTTCATGTTGTCACGCAGATAGTCGAAGCCGAACTCGTTGTTGGTGCCGTAAGTGATATCCGAGCCGTAGGCCTCGCGGCGCTGGTGTTCGTTGAGGTTCGGCACGATGACGCCGACGGTGAGACCGAGCCAGCGATATATCTGCCCCATCCATTCGGCGTCGCGCCGGGCGAGGTAGTCGTTGACCGTCACGACGTGGACGCCCTTGCCCTCAATCGCGTTCAGATACGTCGCGAGCGTGGCGACCAGCGTCTTGCCCTCGCCGGTGCGCATCTCGGAGATTTCGCCGCGGTGGAGCACGATGCCGCCGATCATCTGCACGTCGAAGTGGCGCATCCCGAGCACGCGGACCGACGCCTCGCGCACGGTGGCGAACGCTTCGGGCAATATATCGTCGAGCGTCTTGCCCTCTTCGAGCTGGGCGCGGAACTTCGCTGTCTGGGCCTGGAGCTCTTCGTCGGAGAGCGCCTGAATCTGCTCTTCGAGCGCGTTGATCTGGCTTACGATCTTGCCCAGCGAATGGACGTAGCGGTCGTTCGCCGAACCGAAAATGGACTTGGCAATGGCTTGGAACATGGATGGGTCCCGTCAGGACTGGAAATGGATGCGAGCCGCCCGCGTGCGTGCTGCACGGGGCGGCGGATGGTAACCGGAAAGTGCTGGAAAGCGCCTATTCGAAGGCGCGGTCGGGGCCGAACTGCACGGTCGGAATATAGATCACGATCGGCTTGCGCGGCTTGCATTCGGGCGACGTGGCCGCCTTGGGCGGCAGCTTGCCCTTGCGCGCGATCGACTCGCAACGTGGTGTCTTGCCGGTCTGCGCCTCGACCGTGCCGTTGCTGACTTCGGCGCTCAGCGCCTGCGCATAGGCGGCATTCGCCGGGGCGCCGGTGGCGGCGAGCCCGGTGATGAGCGCAAGACAGGCGAGAAGACGGGTCAGCATTTGGTCGCAAGATAAGCGCTTTTGGCCGAATCGTCCACCACCAAAGCCGCATTTACCCTCGCGCGCGCCGCGGGTAGGAGCCGCGGCATGGACCTCGAACGCTCGCCCCTCGCCCTATCCTTCCCCGACATGCTGCCGATCGCGGGGGTGACGACGCGTGTCGCGCGCGCGGGCTACAAGGACTGGGGGCGCTGCGACCTGACGTATGTCGAGCTGGCCGAGGGCACGGCGGTGGCCGGCGTGTTCACGCGCAATGTGTGCTGTTCGAGCGAGGTCGAGCTCGGGCGCGAGCAGATCGCGGTGGGCCGCGCGCGGGCGCTGGTGGTCAACGCGGGCAATTCGAACGCCTTCACCGGCTACCGCGGACGGGAGGCGGTCGAGGCGATCATGGCGCAGGTCGCCGGGCATCTCGGCTGCGATGAGCGCGCGGTGTTCGTTTCCTCGACCGGGGTGATCGGGGTGCCGCTGCCGCAGGACAAGGCGCGTGCCGGGGTCGCTGCGGCGCTGGAAGCGGGTGAGTGCTCGTGGGAGGAAGCCGCGACAACCATCGGAACCACCGATACTTTTCCCAAGGGCGCGACCGCGCAGGCGGTGATCGGCGATACCACCGTAACGCTGTGCGCGATCGTCAAGGGAAGCGGCATGATCGCGCCCGATATGTCGACGATGCTCGGCTACGTGTTCACCGACGCCGCGGTCGAGCCGGCGTTTCTCCATCAGCTCCTGTCGGCCGCGAACGCGCGCACCTTTTCGTGCATCACGGTCGACAGCGACACCTCGACCAGCGACACGGTGCTGGCGTTCGCGACGGGGAAAGCCGGCAACGCGCCGCTCGCTTCGTTCGACGATCCGGGCGCCGATGCCTTCGCCGCGGCGCTCGACGACGTTTGCCGCCAGCTCGCGCATCTGGTGGTTCGCGACGGCGAGGGAGCGCAGAAATTCATCGAGATCGCGGTGAGCGGCGCGGTGTCGGACGAGAGCGCGCGCAAGGTCGGGCTCGCGATCGCCAACTCGCCGCTGGTCAAGACCGCGATCGCGGGCGAGGACGCGAACTGGGGCCGCGTGGTCATGGCGGTGGGCAAGGCGGGCGAGCCGGCCGACCGCGACCGGCTTTCGATCGGCTTCGGCGGGCACTGGACAGCGCGCAAAGGCCTGCCGCTCGCCGACTACGACGAAGGTCCGGTCGCCGAGCACCTGAAGGGCAGCGAAATCAGAATCGAGGTGGATCTGGCCTTGGGCGATGGCCGCGCGACCGTGTGGACCTGCGACCTCACCCACGGTTACATCGCGATCAACGCGGATTACCGGTCGTGAGCGTGCTCGACCGCGAGATTCTCGCGCTGATGCGCCGGGTGAGCGAGGAGGCCATCCTGCCGCTCTACCGAGCGCTCGAGGACTCGCAGATCGAGACCAAGGCGCCGGGCGACGTGGTCACGGTGGCCGATCGCGCGGCCGAAGCGATGCTGACCGAAGCCCTCGCGGCGTTCGAGCCCGCACTTCCGGTCGTCGGCGAAGAAGCCGCGCACGCCGATCCCACGGTGCAGGATGCGCTGACGGGCGATTGCTGGATCGTCGATCCTCTCGACGGCACGCGCAATTTTGCGCGCGGCGAACCTCCGTTCGGTATCATCGTGGCCCGCGCCGAAGGCGGGGTAGCGCGCTCGGGCTGGCTGTACGACTGCCTGAGCGGCCGCTTCTGCGCAGCGCACGAGGGCCGGGGCGCGTTCGTGGACGGCGAGCAAATCCACGCGCGGACCACCGGTGAGACCCTGCCGGTGGCCGCGATCTCGCTGATCTTCATGGAAGAGGCGCGCCGCGACGCTGTGAAGCGCCGCATCGCACCGCATTACCGGCTGACCGACATTCCCTATTGCGCCGCTGAGCAATACCCGCGGCTCGCACTCGGTGCGAATGACGTCTCGATCTTCGAGCGCACTCTGGCTTGGGATCATGCAGCGGGCGTACTGTGGCTCAACGAAGCAGGTGGCAAGGCTGCACGGCCCGACGGATCGCCCTATCGGCTGGACGAATGGGAAAAGCCGGGCCTGCTCGGCGCGGCGAGTCCCACGCTGTGGGACGATCTGGCGGCGCGGATGGCGAGCACCGATTAAACCTCTTCGTTCGAGGTGTCCGTCCTCTTCTCCGAAGCATTTTCCTCCGGATAACGCGCCAACGACCGCCGCCATCCCAGCACGACCATCTCGTCGAGCACCTCAAGGTCGATATCGGCGAGCTTGTTCACGTAGAGGCATGCCTTTCCGCGCGAATGCTTGCCCAGCCGCGCGAGCAGCGGGGCGAAGGCCGCCTCCTCGCTGTCGTTGCCGCATTCCAGGATGTAGAGCGAATGCTTCGCTTTGCGCGGACTGAAACCGACCCGGCACATATCGCCCTCGTGCCCGCTCGCATAGCAGTAGTGATAGGCGCCATAGCCGATAATGCTCGGCCCCCACATCGCAGGCGGTTCGCCGGTCGCGCGGCGAAACAGCGCATCGAGCACCTTCGCATCGTCACGCTTCGCCGCCGGCTCGACCGCAGCGAGGAAATCGGCCGGATCGACTGCGGTGACCTGCGTGGTGTTCTGCGCCATCCGCGTAAACTAGCGCGGCGTTGACAGTGGGCAAGCGCTGCTGTGAAATCGCGTCCGAGAACCAGGGAGGATACCGCCGCGATGTGGCTGCTCGACAAGTTTCTGCGAAAGGTCGTCAAGCACGGTCGGCTGGTCGTGACCGATCACGACGGCAGGGTCTACGAGTATGGAACTTCCGCCGCTGAACCTCTGGACGAGCGCGGTTCCATCCGCATCCGGCTGACGCATCCGAAGGCGGCAAGCCACATCGCGCGCTATCCGCAACTCGGCGCGGGCGAGGCGTTCATGCGGGGCTGGCTGGTGGTCGAACCGCCGCACGACATCCGCGACATGATCCTGTTCGTCAGCATGAACGCCAAGCGGCTGGGCGACGATTCGCTCGGCGCGCGCGGGCCGCTGCGCAAGTTCGTACAGCGCGCGATCGCGAAGCTCGACGGGATCAACCTGCGCAGCAGGGCGCGCAGGAACGCCGAACACACCTACAACCTCACCCGCCAGCTCTACGAGCGTTTCCTCGACGAGGACCGGCAGTACACCATGGCGTACTATCGCGATCCGGCGAACAGCCTCGAGCAGGCGCAGATGGACAAGAAGGCGCACATCGCCTCCAAGCTCTATCTGCGCGAGGGCGAATGCGAAGGGATGCGCGTGCTCGACATCGGCTGCGGCTGGGGCGGCCTCGCGCTCTATCTGCACAAGATGTACGGGGTGGAGGTGCTCGGCGTCGCGCTCGCGCCCGACCAGATCGCCTTCTGCCAGGAGCGTGCCAAGGCCGAAGGCGTCGATGACAAGGTCAAGTTCGCGCTGATGGACTACCGCGATGTAGAAGGCCAGTTCGACCGCATCACCAGCGTCGGCCTGCTCGAGCATGTCGGCACGCTCCACTACCCGCAGTTCTTCGAACACACGCACAAGCTGCTCAAGCCCGGCGGCGTGATGTTCAGCCACTGCTGCGGCCGCGCAGGCCCGCCGGGGTACACCGACGCCTGGACCCGCAAGTACATCTTCCCCGGCGGCTACATCCCCGCGCTGAGCGAGCTCGTGACCGAGAGCGAGAAGGCCGGCTGGCAGGTTATGGACGTGGAGGCGATGCGCTTCCACTACTCGCACACGCTCGAGGAATGGTACGCGCGCACGGTGATGCACCGGCGCGAGATCGTCGAAATGTACGACGAGACCTTCTACCGCATGTGGCTGTTCTACCTCGCCGGCGCCGAACAGAGCTTCCGCCACGGCAACATGGTCAACTGGCAAATCCAGTATGTGAAGGACCGCAAAGCCATCCCGATGACGCGGGACTACATGTTCGAGGAGAGCGAGCGGCTGCGGGCGCGGGGCGAGGTGCCGGGGTGGAGGTTTGATCCGGGGGTGCGGGAGGCGGCGGAGTGAGGCGTTTCGCCGTTCTTGCGCTCGCGCTCGCGATGGCCGCATGCAGTGACGCTCCCGCCAGCGAAGACTTGTCTGACTACGAAGGCGAGGAATTCGCCGGCGAAACCTACGAAGAATACGACTCACGCCGCGACAGCTACGAAGGGTCGCACGGGTCTTTCGAGGATTATGATTGCACCGAGGATTGCGGCGGTCATGAGGCAGGATACGCCTGGGCCGAGGAGAACGGCATCGACGAGCCAGACAATTGCGGCGGCAATAGCTGGAGCTTCGAGGAGGGTTGCCGCGCCTACGCCGAAGAAAATTCCTACTTCTGAATAATCGATCAGACCCTCGCCCGCGAAACCCAGCGGTACACCGGCCCGAAGCCCACCAGTGCGGCGCCGGCGAACGGTAGCGCGACGACCCACAGGCGCACGCCGGTCACGCCTTCGGGGCTGGCGATGCTGATCGCGGCGGTCAGCGCGAGGCCGAGGCAGATCAGCAGCAGGCCCGCGACCAGCCGGACGTGCGGCACCGGGCAACCGCCGCGCGCCGGGCCGAAGGCGCGCTCGTGGCGGGCGAACAACGCGATCAGCGGCAGCAGCACGATGATGTAGAGCGCGAACCACAGTGGTCGGCTCCACCACCACTCCGCGCTGCCCGGCTCGACGCGCAAACCCACCCCGCCGAGCAGCCAGGCCACGACCATCACCAGCACGAACGCGGTGAGGTGCCAGAGATAGACCGTCATGATCATGCCGTTCATCAGGACGGTCGCGGTCCACACGCTGATATTTGCAAGCATCCGACGTCCGGGCCTCTCAAGCGCGAGCACAAGCCCCGCCTGCGCCACGCCGAGGGCGAACAGTGCGAGCGTCGGCGGCATCGAGTTGGTCATCTCCGCCCCTGGGACGCCGATCATCGCGACCGGATAGGGACCGTAGGCGACCAATAGCGCGAGCACCGCCAGCCCGCCGGCGAACCAGCCGAGCGCGCGCGGCAGGCTCGCGAATTTCCCTGCGCGCCACGCGTAGCCGAGTTGATGAATGCCGACCCAGACGAACAGGAAGTTGGCGAAATTGATATAGGGCACGCCCTGCGCCAGCGTCAGCCAGTCGACGACGACCGCGCCCGTCGCCAGCGCGGCGAAGCTACCGAAGCCCAATCGCTCCCACGCGCGCCAGGTCAGCGGGGTCAGCGCGGTGACGAGCAGATAGACCGCGAGGAACCACACCGGCACCAGCGCGAGCGAGGTCGCGAGGCGCACGATCTCGCGGCTCACCCCGGCCTGCGTCCCGAAGAACGCGAACAGCGACCAGGCGAGCAGCACGGGGAACACCGGGTTGATCAGCCGCTGGATGCGGCTCGCGAACCATTCGGCGTAGCTGCCTTCCCCCTTCGCGACGGTCGCCGCCCAGCTCACCCCGTTGGAGTAGCCGCCGACGAGGAAGAAGATCGGCATGACCTGAAAGCCCCAGGTCAACCACTGCGTCCACGGCAGAATGCCAAGCAGGTGCCCGCCCTGCACGGTCCCGCTCGCATCGATCCACGGCGCGGCGACCAGCCAGTGGCCGATCACCACCGCGAGAATCGAGAAGGCGCGCAGAAAATCGACCCAGCGGTTGCGCTCTGGTGGCGCCTGCACCGCCAGTTCTCGCGCCTTCGACCACAGTCCCGCCATCGCCTACCCCCTATGCCGTCGACGGAATATACGGGCGGAGGTTACGTTTTCCCACATGCGGCGCGCGGCAAGCCGCGGTTTGCGGCGGACAACGCCTTCCCCGTTGCTCCCCCGCCCTGCCCCTGATACCCGCGCCGCCGATCGACGGAGTGCCTGCCCAATGTCCGAAATGAAACGTGTCGTTCTCGCCTATTCGGGCGGCCTCGATACCAGCGTGATCGCCAAGTGGCTCGAGGTCGAGCGCGGGCTGGAGGTCGTGACCTTCACCGCCGATCTGGGCCAGGGCGAAGAGATCGAGCCGGCGCGCGCGAAGGCGCGCGCGATGGGCATTCCCGACAAGCACATCTTCATCGAGGACTTGCGCGAGGAATTCGTGCGCGACTTCGTGTTCCCAATGATGCGCGCCAATGCGCGATACGAGGGCGACTATCTGCTCGGCACCTCGATCGCGCGGCCGCTGATCTCGAAGCGGCTGGTCGAGATCGCGCGCGAGACCGGCGCCGACGCGATCGCTCACGGTGCGACCGGCAAGGGCAACGATCAGGTGCGCTTCGAGCTTTCGGCCTACGCGCTCGACCCGGATATCAAGGTCATCGCCCCGTGGCGCGAGTGGGATCTGACCAGCCGCACCGCGCTGATCGCCTGGGCCGAGGCGCACCAGATCGCGGTGCCGAAGGACAAGCGCGGCGAGAGCCCGTTCTCGACCGACGCGAACCTGCTCCACACCTCGTCCGAAGGCAAAGTGCTCGAGGATCCGTGGGAGGAGACGCCCGACTACGTCTATTCGCGCACCGACCATCCCGAGGATGCGCCCGACGCGGCCGAATACATCACGATCGAGTTCGAGAAGGGCGACGGCGTGGCGCTCAACGGAGAGGCGATGAGCCCGGCGACGCTGCTCGCCGCGCTCAACGATCTCGGCCGCAGGCACGGGATCGGGCGGCTCGATCTGGTCGAGAACCGCTTCGTGGGCATGAAGAGCCGCGGGATGTACGAGACGCCGGGGGGCGAGATCTACGCCCGCGCGCACCGCGGGATCGAGCAGATCACGCTCGACCGCGGCGCGGCGCATCTCAAGGACGAGCTGATGCCGAAGTACGCCGAGCTTATCTACAACGGTTTCTGGTTCAGCCCCGAGCGCGAGATGCTCCAGGCCGCGATCGACCTGAGCCAGGAGAACGTCTCGGGCACCGTGCGGCTGAAGCTCTACAAGGGGCTGGCGAGCGTGGTCGGGCGCAAGTCGCCCAATTCGCTTTATTCGGAGGCGCACGTGACGTTCGAGGACGATGCCGGCGCCTACGATCAGGCCGATGCGGCGGGCTTTATCAAGCTCAACGCGTTGCGGCTGCGCCTGCTGGCGAAGCGCGATCGGTGAGAGTGTTCTCGCCCTACCGGCAGGTTCTTCGAGCCAGCTTCGCTTCCGCTGTTTGACGACATTTGCGACGAACGGTTGACTTATCCACCCGCGTCCACAGCGAAATCGGGGGAAAGTGGAAAACCGGGGGCTTGCCAGCTTGCGCGACTCGCTTTCGCGGCGCACTCTCAAGCCATCGAAACGACATCGAAGGTTTCGAGTTCGACGGTCTAACGACCTGAAAACTTTGAAGTTATTCAAGTCGCTTCGACGTGGCGGCAACTGTCCGCGCGGTCTTCGAGGGACACGTGCAGAAGGCTTCGGCCCGATGCAAGTGCACCGTTCGAGAAGGACGCGAAAGCAACGCCGTCACGGGCCGGACGATCCGGTTGGCAGTCGAGGATTTGCGAGGTGCAAGCCTTGCGGAACCGTTCGAGACAGCCGGCCATCGGTGATTGCCCGGTCTCGGAACCGCCGGGTGGCTGACATGCGATCTTCGGACCGCATTCGCGCTCGACGGACCGGATGCCGGTGCGAGCGCCGGTGACAGAAGCGGCAAGCCGGTTCGCCGAATTGCCTGCTGAAACACCGGGCGCCAAGCGCTTCCGGAACGGTTCGCCGGGAAGGAAGACCACGCATCGGTGAGAGTGGGGTCGGCAGCGATGCCGGCCCCATTTTCGTTCGACCCACCAAACAAGGCCCTACGCTCTCGCTAGAACAGAGCGAATCGGCCTTAAGACCGCTGGCGGCCTACCTCTCTTCAGACCGGCAAACCGGGGCCGGCCGATCCAGCAAAAGTTCCCGATCCGCGACGAATCGACCAGGTTACGGGGTGAGCGGCCGCTCCAGTGGTCCCGCGGTAACGGCCGGCAGGGTATACGGCTGCGCTATGAACGGGACCACGATCTTCCGCCGGATGGGGCTGCCCAGGAACGCCGGTATTGCCGCTGCGCTGCTCGTGGCCGCGCCTGCAGGCGCGCCGGCGTTGGCCGAAACCGGCGCGCAGCCACGCGATTTCGACGCCAGCTTCACCCACCTGGCAGCCGCCGCAGTGCCCACGATCGCGCCGGCGAAAGGCGCGGTGGACGTGACCTCGATCGAACCGGCGATCGAGGAAGCAGGCCAGGTGCTCGGCTCGGGCGTCGCCTCGTATTACGGCAGCCGTTTCGCCGGCCGACCTACCGCGAGCGGCGAGCGTTTCGATCCCACGCAGATGACCGCCGCCCATCGCACTTTACCGTTCGGCAGCATGGTTCGGGTGACAAACCCCGCGAATGGCCGCTCTGTCGTGGTGCGGATCAACGATCGCGGCCCGTTTCACCGCGGCCGCACGATCGACGTTTCGCGCGCCGCCGCCGACGAACTCGGCCTTGTGCAGCGGGGACACGGCACGGTCGATCTCGTTCTGCTCGACTGAGAGGCGAAACAGGGGCCCCGCTCGATGCGAGGCCCCTGCCGCTCGTCGGCCTCGGTGGTGACGGCCGGCGGGCTTTCGTTGAAGCTGGAGACGACGCGCTGGCCCCTGAGGGAGGGGGGAGAAGGAGGCCGCGCGCCGCCTCTCCCCGCTCCAACCCCGCCCCTCTGTGCCAGGTCCAAGCATAGCGGCGAGCCGTGCGTTTGATGCGATGGCTCCGCGCGGTTCATCGCGGTGAAAGACTGCAAGCGGTCGCCCCCTCAGGCGTTACCCGCCACAAAGCAGGCCGCAGCCACGAGCGCTCCGGTCCAACGGTTGGCGCGGAAGCGATCGAGCGGATTCGCCGGATCGGCCGGGTCGAGCGTCGCGACCTGCCAACCGAGGTGCCACGCGGCAGGCAGCAGCGCGAGAAGCGCCACCCAGTCGCTGCGCAGAAGCCAGAAGGCGAGCAGCCACAGCGCGACCGCGCCCGAGTAGAACAGCGCCACACCCAGATGGACGCGCCTGCCCAGCCGCAGGGCTGACGAGCGGATCCCGACCAGCGCGTCGTCCTCGCGATCCTGCAGGGCATAGATCGTGTCGTAGCCGATCACCCACAGCACGCAGCCCGCGTAGAGCGCGGCGAGCACCTCCCAATTGTCGAGCCGCAGCGCGATCCACGCGACTGGCGCGCCCCAGCTGAACACGAGGCCGAGCCACGCCTGCGGCCACCATGTGATCCGCTTCATGAAAGGATAGGCGGCGACCAGCGCGAGGCTCGCCAGCGCGACGAGCTGCGCCTGCCAGCGCAGCTGGAACAGCACGACGAGGCCGACCGCGCACAGCGCCCCGAGCCAGCCCCAGGCGAGCCGGTGCGACACGCGTCCGCTCGCCACCGGCCGCGCCGCCGTGCGCGCGACTTTCCGATCGAGTTCGGCATCGACGATATCGTTGTACACGCACCCCGCCCCGCGCATCGCGATGGCGCCGAGGAGCAGCCAGAGGAGCAACTCGAACTGCCCACCCGCCCCCGCGAGCCACAGCCCGAAGGCGCAGGGCCAGAACAGCAGCCACCAGCCGATCGGGCGGTCGAACCGCGCCAGCTGCGCAAGGTCGCGCGGCACCTGAGGCAGCCGCGCGACGAGCCCGCGATGCTCGCTGTCGGGGACGATCTGGTCGGTCATTCGGGTTGCCGTCCTAGGCGTGAGGGCCGGAGGAAGGAAGTTGGTTTCACGCAGAGATTGCAGAGGAAAGGGGGAAGCAGAGAGGTGGTACTCGCGGCGAAGCCGCGCTTCCCCCTCTCGCCTTGCGTCCGAGCGCAAGGGTGAAGATAAAGCGCCTTCGGCGCGGCTCGAACCTCAGCGTCCCCCCCCCCCCCTTTTCTCTGCGGCCTCTGCGTGAAACCCAACCCAC
>CAMPIX010000009.1 GCA_946886565.1 uncultured Altererythrobacter sp. | reverse complement strand
TGGCGAACTGGCCCGCCATGCGCCCCACCTTCACCACCGGCAGCTTGCCCGCGAACGTCAGCACGACCGCCATCTGCAGCAGCACGCGGAAAGTGTCGCGGATGTTGTTCGGGTGGAACTCGGCGAAGCTCTCAGCGCAGTCGCCGCCCTGGATCAGAAAGCCCTCGCCGCGCGCGACGCCCGCCAGCTCGGCCTTGAGCGCGCGCGCCTCGCCCGCGAAGACCAGCGGCGGGAAGTTGCGCAGCGTCGCCTCCGCTTCCGCCAGTCCGGCCGCGTCGTCATAGTGCGGCAGATGCCGCGCCTCGTGCGACGTCCAGCTATCCGGATTCCAGTTGCGGGCCACGGCAGGCGTACTCTCTCGTTGGTCGGGGCGGAACATTGAAGGCCAATGCGCCGCGCGCCGCAAGCGCAATTAACGTTCGGCCGCTGATGGCTCGGCTATGCGCGCATCATCGCCCGGCCACCGCTTCCAACGGATCGACGGGCCCGCGCACCAGTTCCTGCCCCTGGGGTATCACCGCGAGACGGAAACCGGGGCGTCCGGCGAAATACTTCTGCGCCAGCGCCTGCATCGCCTGCGGCGTGGTGACCGTGTAGTCGTTGAGCAGCGAGCGCACGAGCTGGACCCGGCGCGGATCGCGGCTCGATCCTTCGAGCTGGTACATCCAGAACGTGTTGCCGGTCGAAGCGCGGTTGATCAACTGACGCAGCGGCTCGGTCACCCGCTCGAGTTCGTCGGCGCTCGGCGGATTGGCGACGAGGTCGGCGGCGATCTCGTCGGCGGCGGCGAAGAACACCGGTACGTCCTGCGGCCGCATCTGCGCGATCGCAGTGATCCGCCCGCCACTCGGCAAGTCGGTGGGCCAGGCGTTGGTCACCTGCGGTGCATAGCTCGCCCCCGCCCGTTCGCGCATCGCCTCGATCAGACGATTGTTGAACAGGTTCACCAGGATTTCGAGCTGGCGCGATTCGGGCAGACCGGCCACGCCGCCGCCGCTCGGCCAGGCGATCACCGCCGCAGCCTGGTTCGCGTCGCCGCGGTGGTGGAGCACCACCGGCTCGGTCGAGGGATCGGGGAAGCCGGGGACCCGCGCCGCGACGTCGGCGGGGATCGGCTCGCGTTCGTCGAGCGCACCGAAGGTCTTGCGCAGCGCCTCCACGGCAGCGTCCCGGTCGAACTCGCCGAAAATCGTCACTTCGATGGGTCCGCGCTTGAGCAGTGGCTCCCAAACTTCGCGGAAACCCTCGGCCGTTGCGGCCTTCAGCGCCTCCGGATCGGGTGTCGCGTAGCGCGGGTCGCGATCGCGCAAGTAGTATTCGAGATCGCGCGCGAGCACGCCGCTCGGGCTGGTGGCGTAGCTCTCGTAGGCCAGCCGCGCGGCAGCCTTGGCGCGCTCGAACGGGTTCTCGTCCCACCGCGGCTTGGCCAGCTTGCCGGCGAAGAGATAGAGCTGGTCGGCGAGATCCGCATCGCGGGTCTGCGCCGAGAAGGTGAAGTTCGCAGGCTCGATCGCGAAGTCGAACGCCAGCTTGCGTCCGGTCGAGATGCGATCGAGCTCCTCCTGCCCCAGCTCGCCGAGCCCCGAGGGAATCAGCGCCGCTTCGCCGAGCGCGCGATAGACCGCGTCCTCGGCATCGAAAGCGCGGTAGCCTGCGCCGAAGCGCACCCGCACCGCGACTCGGCCGGGCTCGGCGTCGTTGGACCAGAGGATCCCGGTCACGCCGTTGTCGAGCTCGACCCGTTCGATCCCGAGCAGCCCCAGCGGCGCCGCGCTGACGACTTCGCCCGGCTCGCCGATCGGCGGCAGCGCGTCGAACGAGATCGGCTCGCCGGTCAACCGCGCACTGTCGTCGGGCGCGACGTCGCGTTCGAGCGCGGCCTCTAGCGCGGCGGCGTCGGCCTCGCCGGTTGCGGGGGTCACATAGACCGCGCGTACGACATCGCCGGAAAACAGCGCGCGCGTGTGTTCGAGGATCGCCTCGGGCGTAATCTCGTCCTTCATCCCGCGGAAGACCTGCAGCACCGTTTCGGGCGAGGCGACGGTCTCGCGGATGTCGACCGCCTGGACGATGTCGTCGGCGAGCCTGGAGCCGGCCATGACGTCTCGCTGCTCGACCGAGCTGGCGAACACCACGTCGAACTCGGCGACCTCGCGCGCGATTTCGGCCTCCGACGGCGGGGTCGCGAGCGCGTCGGCGATGACGCCGCGGACATCGGTCAGCGCGGCCTGCCAGTCCTCGGTCAACGGCGCGAGCGTGACGAAAGTCGCGTCGGTCGAGCGGCTGACGTCATCCTGCTGGACTTGCGCGTAAAGATACGAGCCACCCGCCCGCGCACGCGCCTCCAACCGACGGTTGATGAGAGCCTGCGCGAGCGAATCGAGCAGCAGACCCTCGTTGTACTCGATCGTGTCGTTGACCTTCCGCCACGGGCGCATGATCGCGTAAGTGAGCGAGCGCGGCAGGTCGGGCTCGACCAGCACAGCGGTCTTGCCGACCGGATTCTCGCCGGTTGCGCCCTCGGGCGGCCTGGGATCGCCGAAATCAGGCGCATCGACGTGCGGGCCCTTGCCCTGCCAGTCGCCGAACCATTTCTCCACCAGTTGCGCCAGTCGCACCGGGTCGACGTCGCCCGCAGCGACGATCACGGTGTTCTCCGGCCGATACCAGCGGTCGTGGAAATCCTGCACCGCATCGGCGGTCGCACCGCGCAGCGTTTCGACGGTCCCGATGGGCATGCGGTTGGCGAGCCGCTGGCCCGCGAACAGCGTCTGCCGCGTGCCTTCGGTCACGCGCTCGGCCGCGCCGCCGCGCTCGCGCATTTCGGCGAGCACGATCGGCACTTCGGCCTGAAGGTTGGTCTCGCTCAGCACCGGCTCGCGGATCATGCCCGAGAGCAGCTTGAAGCTCTCCTCGAGCGCCTGCGGCGTCGCGTTGGGCAGGTCGAGCTTGTAAACGGTATGCGTGGGCGACGTCTCGGCATTGGTGTCGCTGCCGAAGGTCGCGCCCAGCCGCTGCCAGGTAGGGATCGCCATCGCCGGGCCGAGATACTTGCTCTCGCGGAAGGTCAGGTGTTCGAGCAGGTGGGCGAAGCCGCGCTCGTCGTCTTGCTCGTGGATCGAGCCGGCATCGATGCGGATGCGGATCGAGACCTGGCGCGGCGGCACGCCGTTTTCGCGCACCGCGTAGCGCAGGCCATTGTCCATCTCCCCGAACAGCCATTCCTCGTCGCGCGGAACGTTGCTGCCCTCGTAGATCCACGGGGTCTCGTCGCCGGTCTGGAGCGATTCGGGGGCATTCGCGGGTGTGGGCGCGGGCAGCGCCTGCTGCGCCGTCGCCGACGGAACCAGCAGAGCCATGGGGAGGAGAAGCGCGAGATGCCGGGCGGCACGCGGGAAGAATGTCATGCCGATGCCTATAAGGTGCCGACCGATGAAGGGATAGTGAATGTCGTTAGTAGGGTCTGGCCTTGTTCCGACCCTCCCTCGCGCCTACATCGCGGCCATGTTCATCGAGACCGAAACCACGCCCAACCCCGCCAGCCTGAAGTTCCTGCCGGGCCGCCAGGTCATGCCCACGGGAACGCGCGAGTTCGCCAGCCCCGAGGCGGCCGAAGCGAGTCCGCTGGCGCAGGCGATCTTCGACACCGGCGAAGTCACCAACGTGTTCTTCGGCGGCGATTTCGTCTCCGTCACCGCTGCGCCCGGCGTCGAATGGTCGGCGCTCAAGCCGCAGGTCGTCTCGATCCTGCTCGACCACTTCGTCTCCGAAGCGCCGCTCTTCGCGGGCGGCGACGCGAGCGGGATCGCGGTGCCCGCGGAGGCCGACATGCTGGTCGAGGAAGACCCGGCCGATGCCGATGTGGTCGCGCAGATCAACGAGCTGCTCGAAACCCGGGTCCGCCCCGCGGTGGCCGGCGATGGCGGCGACATCCAGTACCGCGGCTTTCGCGACGGGGTGGTCTATCTCCAGCTCCAGGGCGCATGTTCGGGCTGCCCGAGCTCGACCGCCACGCTCAAGCACGGGATCGAAGGGCTGCTCAAGCACTACGTCCCCGAAGTCACCGAAGTCCGCGCCGCCTGAGCCGCACCCGAGGAATTTCCATGACCAAGCAGTACCACGACCACACGCTGTCGGGCGAAGCGCTCGACCAGATCTTCCGCGAGGCGCGGACCTACAACGGCTGGCTCGACAAGCCCGTCTCCGACGAGCAGATGCACGCCATCTGGGAACTGACCAAGATGGGGCCGACTTCCGCCAACATGCTCCCCGCGCGGATCGTCTGGTGCAAGTCGGCCGACGCGAAAAAGCGCCTCGCCGGCCTTTCTTCGGCGGGCAACAAGGACAAAATCCTCCAGTCGCCGGTGACCGCGATCATCGGCTACGACATCGATTTCCACGAGGAGCTGCCCTGGCTGTTCCCGCACACCGACGCCAAGAGCTGGTTCGACGGTGACGAGGAAGGCCGCACGTCGGCCGCGTTCCGCAATTCCTCGCTCCAGGGCGGCTATTTCATCATCGCCTGCCGCGCGCTGGGGCTCGACACCGGGCCGATGTCGGGCTTCGACAACGCCAGGGTCGATGCCGAATTCTTCGCCGACGATCCGCGGGTGAAGTCGAACTTCATCTGCTCGGTCGGCTACGGCGACGCGTCGACGATCTTCGACCGCAGCCCGCGGCCCGATTTCGACACGTTCAACACCATCGTCTGACCGCGCCCGCTTGCCCGGCCGCCGCGCCTCGTGGCATGCGCGGCGGGTAATACGGCAACAACGGGGCTTCACGCAGGCACATGCGAACGCTGGCGATCGAATGCGCGACCGAGGCCTGTTCGGTCGCGCTGTTCGAAGGCGAGAGGGTGATCGCCAGCGACCACCGCGTGCTCGGCCGCGGCCATGCCGAGCGACTGGTGCCGATGATCGCCGCCCTGCCCGATCGCGGCCGGGCCGGGCGCATTCTCGTCTCGCTCGGCCCCGGCAGCTTCACCGGGGTGCGGATCGGCATCGCCACCGCGCGCGCGCTCGGCTACGCTTGGCGCGCGCAGGTCGCGGGCTATCCTACGCTCGCGCTCGTCGCCGCTATGCTACGCGCCGATCATCCCTGCGAGCGCCACGCAGTGGGCATGACCGGGGGTCACGGCGAATGGTTCGTGCAACCGTTCGCGGCGGATGGGATGGCCGAAGCGGATGTCCGCTCGCTGGCGCCCGATGCGGCAGCCACCGTAATCGACGCCGCGCTCGTCGGCGGGACGCAGGCCGAGGCACTGGTCGCACGGCGCGGGCATGGGCAGGCGCTGCCGCTGCATCCGGACGCGCGTTTCGCGCTTCGGGTCCCCGCTCCGCTCGTTACCTCCAGCGTGCGTCCGATCTACGGCCGTCCGCCCGATGCGAGGCTGCCGGGATGAAGGACGACCTCGACCGGATCATGGAGGTGATGGAGTCCGCCTTCGATCCGGCCTGGGCCGAGGCATGGTCGCGCCGGCAAGTCGGCGATTCGCTCGCCATGCCGCACACGTTCTACCAACTCGGCGACGAAACCGGTCGCGCCCCGCGCGCAGATGCGGAAACGGCGGGCTTCACTCTCACCCGCTACGCCCCCGGCGAGGAAGAACTGCTGCTTATCGCCGTGCGGCCGGAGCTGCGCGGCCGCGGCATTGGCCGCGTCATGCTCGAACGCGCGCTCGAGGCCGCGCGGAGCCGGGGCGCGGAGCGCATGTTCCTGGAAATGCGCGACAACAATCCCGCGCTCGCACTCTACTCCGCGATAGGTTTCAAGCCGATCGGCCGGCGCAAGGCCTATTACAGGTTGCCTTCGGGGCAATTTCTCGACGCGATTACCTTCTGCCGAAAACTGTAGTTGTCGATGTTGTTGCCGTACCATTTGGGATCAATAGGCAATAGTTGGCTCCAAAAAGGTTGAAATAATTCTTCGGTTCGTCCATGCGCGATCTCGTGGGTAGAGGCCCACGGGTTGCAAAAAAACAGACAACGGCGAACAACGCCACCGAGGAAAAAATGGAAAACATCGAGAACGATACAGCAGAAATGTTGATCACGCTCACGTCCGACATCGTTGCCGCGCACGTCAGCAACAACAGTGTCGCCGTCGACGAAGTGCCGTCGCTCATCAGTAACGTCTACGGCGCGCTCGCAGGTCTCGGCGCCGGTGGGGTGCAGGAAGAGGCCGCTCCCGATCCGGC
Organism: uncultured Altererythrobacter sp.; assembly: GCA_946886565.1. The sequence continues at coordinate 82,596 of CAMPIX010000009.1, read as the reverse complement.
GGTTTCGATCCGCTCTTCGGTGAAGAAGGATCACATCGTCTGCCTCGACTGCGGCAAGAAGATGAAGATGCTCAAGCGCCACCTGATGACCGAGCACGGCATGACCGTGGACGACTATCGTGCGCGCTGGAACCTCAACGCCGACTATCCGATGGTCGCACCCGACTATGCCGAGACGCGCCGCGATCTCGCCAAGAAGATCGGCCTCGGTCGCAAGCCGGGCCAGAAGCGCGGTCGTCGCAAAAAGACCGCCTGAGCGCGTGCTTGAGAAGAACGCCCCGTGCCGTTAAGGCAACGGGGCGTTTTCTTTTTTGAGGGCTGGCCTTGTCGCAGCGGATTGATCTCGAACAACTGTGCGCCGACCGCGGCCTGCGCATCACCGAACAGCGGCGCGTGATCGCGCGCGTTCTTTCGGAGAGCGAGGACCATCCCGACGTCGAACAGTTGCATCACCGGGCCTCGGCGATCGACCCGAAGATCTCGATCGCAACGGTTTATCGCACGGTGCGCCTGTTCGAGGATGCGGGTATCCTCGACCGGCACGATTTCGGTGACGGCCGCGCGCGCTACGAGGCCGCGCCCGAGGCGCATCACGATCATCTGATCGACGTCGAGAGCGGCACCGTGGTCGAATTCGTCGATCCCGAGCTCGAGGCGCTGCAGAAGGTCATCGCCGAACGGCTCGGTTATCGCCTGGTCGACCACCGGATGGAACTCTACGGGGTCAAGCTCGACCGCGGCGACAAGAACGGCTGATGGCGCCCGCGCGGGCCCTGCCCGAGCCGCGCATCCACCCACTCGGCTGGGGTCTGGTCGCGCTACGGCTGGCACTAATGCTCGCCCTGCTGATCGTGTGCGCGCCGCTGCACCTGCTCTGGCGCGCGGTCGGCGCGGGCCGCTGGTGGCCGCGGGTGTTCCTCGCCGGTGTGGGCTCGATCGCGGGGCTCGACGTGCGGATCGAGGGGCGGCGGGTAAAGGGCGCGCTGCTGCTGGCCAATCATGTAAGCTGGCTCGATATCCCCGCGCTTTCCCACGCCAGCGGCACCGCCTTCGTCGCGCACGACGGGCTGACCGCGTTCCCGCTGCTCAAGTGGTTGTGCGAGATGAACGACACGGTGTTCATCGCGCGCCATCGCCGCGGCAGCGTCTCCGAACAGGTCGAACAGATCCGCACCGCAATGGCCGAGACCGGCTGCCTGACGCTGTTTCCCGAAGGAACCACCAGCGATGGCACTGCGGTGACGACCTTCAAATCCTCGCTCCTGAGCGCGCTCGACCCACTGCCGCCGGGCCTTGCCGTCCAGCCGGTGGTGCTCGCCTACCGCGACGTACCCGAAATCTCATGGGTCGGTGACGAACACGGGCTCGACAACTTCAAGCGCGTGCTCGCGCGGCTCCGGCCGATCCGGCTGACGATCCGCTTCCTTCCCCCGCTCGAGGGCGCCGAACTCGCCGATCGCAAGGCAGTGGCCCAGGCGGCGCAGGCCGCGATAGCACGCGCGCTCTGACGCGCACCCTTTCGCCCGCAGGCCAATTGCGGTAACTGCCGCGCCCCATGCGACAGAGCGACCACCCCAGGACCTATCGGGTCAAGAGCTTCGGCTGCCAGATGAACGTCTACGACGGCGAGCGCATGGCCGAGCTGCTCGCGGACAGGGGCATCGCCCCCGCGCCCGAGGGCGAGGAGGCGGATCTGGTGGTGCTCAACACCTGCCACATCCGCGAGAAGGCGGCGGAGAAGGTCTATTCCGACATCGGCCGGCTGGCGAAGGCGGGCGAGGCGGCGGGCAGGAAGCCGCTGATCGCGGTCGCCGGCTGCGTCGCGCAGGCCGAGGGCGAGGAAATCATGGCGCGCGCGCCGGCGGTCTCGATGGTGGTCGGCCCGCAGGCCTACCACCGCCTGCCCGAAATGCTCGACAGGGCGGTCGCCGGCGAGCGCGCGAGCGACACCGACATGCCGCCGATCGCCAAGTTCGACGCGCTTCCCGCGCGCCGCACCAGCCCGCCCGCGGCGTTCCTGACGGTGCAGGAAGGGTGCGACAAGTTCTGCACTTACTGTGTCGTCCCCTATACCCGCGGCGCGGAAATCTCGCGGCCTTACAACGATCTCGTCGCCGAAGCGCAGAAGCTGGTCGAAGCCGGCGCGCGCGAGATCACGCTGCTCGGCCAGAACGTCTCGGCCTGGAGCGGCGACGACGCCAAGGGCCGCGCGGTAGGCCTCGCGGGCCTGATCCGCGACCTCGCCGAAATCGATGGCCTCGCCCGCATCCGCTACACCACCAGCCATCCGGCCGACATGGACGACGCGCTGATCGCGGCGCACGGCGAGATCGACAAGCTGATGCCCTTCCTCCACTTGCCCGTGCAGGCGGGCAGCGACCGCGTGCTCAAGGCGATGAACCGCAGCCACACCGCCGACAGCTATCTGAGACTGCTCGAGAGGTTCCGCTCCGCCCGGCCCGACATCGCGCTTTCGGGCGACTTCATCGTCGGCTTTCCCGGCGAGACCGACGCCGAGTTCGAGGAAACGCTGCGCCTGGTCGACATGGTCGGCTATGCCCAGGCGTTCAGCTTCAAGTATTCGCCCCGCCCCGGCACCCCCGCCGCCGCGATGGACGGACAAGTGCCGCGCGAGGTGATGGACGAACGCCTCCAGCGCCTCCAGGCCGCGCTCAACCGCGATCAGCTGGCGTTCAACCAGCGTGCGGTGGGGCGCACCGGCGAGGTGCTCGTCGAGCGCAAGGGCAAGCGCCCCGGCCAGTGGCTCGGCAAGTCCCCCTGGCTGCAATCGGTATGGTTCGAAGGCGAGGCCGTAATCGGCGATCTGGTGCAGGTCGAACTGGTCGAAGCCGGGCCGAACTCGCTTGCGGGCAAGCTGCGCGAGCCGGCTCTCGCCTGAGCGAAGCCGGGCTCTCGCAACAATCCACCGCGATATGCAGGCACCGATCTTGCCTCCCGTGCGTTGCGATCTAGATTCGGCTGGTCACGAAAGGATTGCATGGGACGAAGACCGCACAGCGCCGCTCCGGCCATATCGCCGCCGCCCTCCCCGCAGCGTGAAATCCGGCGCGCCCGGGCGGAGCTCGCGTTCGAGGACCAGTCGCTGCTCGTGCCGCTGTTCGGCCAGTTCGACGCGAACCTGGTGCAGGTCGAGAACCGGCTCGGCGTGTTCATCGCGGCACGCGGGGAGAAGGTCCAGATCGAGGGGCCGGAGGATTCGGTCGCCCGCGCGCGCGACGTGATCCAGACGATGTACGACCGGCTGGCGCGCGGGCAGGAGCTCGATTCGGGCGCGATCGAATCGCTGATCGCGATGTCGAACGAACCGACGCTGGAGGGGATCATCGCGGGCGACGACGGCCCGCCGATCATGATCCGCACCCGGCGCAAGACGATCGTGCCTCGCAGCGCCGGTCAGATCCCCTACATGCGCCAGCTCGCGCGCGACGAGATCATCTTCGCGCTCGGCCCGGCGGGCACCGGCAAGACCTATCTCGCGGTGGCGCAGGCGGTCAGCCAGCTCATCACCGGCAGCGTGCAACGGCTCATCCTCAGCCGCCCTGCGGTGGAGGCGGGCGAGAAGATCGGCTTCCTGCCCGGCGACATGAAGGAGAAAGTCGATCCCTACCTGCGCCCGCTCTACGACGCGCTCTACGACTGCATGCCGCCCGAACAGGTCGAGCGGCACCTGGCGAGCGGCGTGATCGAGGTCGCGCCGATCGCCTTCATGCGCGGCCGCACGCTGGCCGATGCCTTCGTCATCCTCGACGAGGCGCAGAACACCACGCGCGAGCAGATGAAGATGTTCCTCACCCGCTTCGGTCAGAACAGCCGCATGGTCGTGTGCGGCGATCCGCGCCAGGTCGACATCCCCGGCGGCGACGCCTCGAGCGGGCTGGCCGACGCTGTCGGGCGGCTCGAAGGGGTGGACGGGATCGCGGTCAGCCGCTTCACCGCCGCCGACGTCGTGCGTCATCCGATCGTGGGGCGGATCGTCGAGGCATACGAGGGGAAAGACGCATGAACGCGCACAACCCCCTCCTCTTCAGAGGAGGGGCAGCGAGACTTGGCGAGCCGCAGGCGAGCCTAGTCGCAGCAGGGTGGTGCTCGATGCACAGTGCGACGCCAGCGCGTCGCCACCACCCCCCGGCCCCCTCCTCTAAAGAGGAGGGGGAGTGATGGACCTCGACATCGAAATCGACGGCTGGCCGAGCAGCTACGACTGGGCCGATCTCGCCTATCGCGCGGCCGAGGCGGCTGAGCAGGCCGCGCCCGAGCTCGCCAATCAGCGGCTGACCGCGAGCGTCCTCTTCACCGTCGACGAGGAGGTGCGCACGCTCAACCGCGAATGGCGCACGAAGGACAAGCCGACCAACGTCCTCTCCTTCCCGATGCTGCTGCGCGACGAGCTGCTCGGCCTCGCCCCCGACGGCGGGCCCGAGATGCTCGGCGATATCGCGCTTGCGTGGGAGACCTGCCTGCGCGAAGCCGCGGAAAAGGGCGTTTCGACCGAGAATCATACGGCGCACCTGCTGGTCCACGGCCTGCTCCACCTCGCCGGCCACGACCACGAGAAATCCGAGGCCGAGGCCGAGGCGATGGAGGCGCTCGAGCGAAAGGCGCTTGCGAACATGGGCCTGCCGGACCCATATGGCGGTTTCGACAACCAGGAGCACACCTGAGGGCCATGCCCGATTCCGAAAATTCAGCCGGAGACGCGGACAGTAGACGCGGGCTCTGGCTCACCATCCGCAAGTTCTTCGACGGCGACGACGAGCGTTCGCTGCGCGCCCAGCTCGAGGAAGCGATCGACGAGCACGAGGACGAGGAATCGGCCAACGGCGGCGACGAGGCGCGCGCCGACGGCGATCTCTCGCCGGTCGAGCGGCAGATGCTGCGCAATATCCTCCATTTCAGCGAGCACGACGCCGACGACATGGCGGTGCCGCGGGGCGAGATCGTCGCGGTCGAGGCGACCATCGCGTGGGACGATCTGGTCGCGAGCTTTTCCGAGAACGGCCATTCGCGCATGCCGGTCTATCGCGACACGCTCGACGACGTGATCGGGATGATCCACATCAAGGACGTGTTCCCCTACCTCGCCGAGCGCAAGCCGCCGCCGACCGACTGGACCGTGCTGATGCGCCAGCCGCTCTACGTCCCGCAGGCGCGCGGCGCGCTCGACGTGCTCGCCGACATGCGTTCGCAGCGCATGCACCTCGCCGTGGTGGTGGACGAATTCTCGGGCACCGACGGGATCATCACGATCGAGGATCTGGTCGAGGAGATCGTCGGCGATATCGAGGACGAGCACGACGAGGCGCCGGTCGAATGGATCGTGCCGATCGGCGAAGGCATGTGGGACTGCGACGCGCGCGCCGAGCTGGACGACGTGGCCGAGCGCGTGGACCCGCGCCTCGCCGAAGTCGAGGAATCGGTCGATACGCTGGGGGGCCTCGCGTTCGTTCTTGCCGAGCAGGTACCGGCCGTCGGGGCCTGCCTGCCGCACCCGAGCGGCTGGCGGATCGAGGTCACCGCGGGCGACGCCACGCACGTCACGCGCTTGCGGCTGCATCCGCCGGAAGAGGTTCAGGAGGAAGAGTAGATTTCTTTCGCAGGTGCGAAAAGCTGCTCGACAATCGCCCTTCATATCCGCAGTTTCGCCCGCGATGCCGACCCGCCGCCTTCCCCCGCTCCGCGCACTCGAAGCCTTCATGCGCACCGTCCGCCTCGGCTCCGCGCGCGCCGCTGCCGAGGAGATCGGGCTCAGCCCCTCGGCGCTCTCGCGCCGGATCGGCAACCTCGAGGAATTCGTCGGAAAGAAGCTGTTCACCCGCGCCCGCCAGGCGATGCAACTGACCGACGAAGGGCACCATTTCTACGAGGCGGTGAGCCCGCATTTCGAGGCGCTGGCACGCGCGGTCGAGGGGCAGTCGGAGAACCTCTCGCTCCTGCGCCTGCACCTCGGCGTGCTGCCGCTGTTCGGTAGTCAACGGCTGTTTCCCCGCCTCGCCGAGCTGCGCGAGCTCCATCCGCGGCTGCATATCGACATCGACACCGGGCCGCATCTCGAATCGCGCGTGGGCGACGTGCTCGACGCTGCGATCATTCTCTCGCGCGGGCCCGACCGGTCGCTCCATGCCGTGCGGCTGGACTACAACAAGGTTCACGCGATCTGCCGCCAGGAGCTGGCGAGGACGCTCGGCCCCGCGCCGGACATCGCGCTGCTTTCGAAGCAGACCTTCCTGATCCACAACGAGTTGCCTGCGAGCTTCGAGGCGTGGAAGCGCGCGCTCGGGCTCGACGATCTCGAGCCCGCCGCGATCGACCACTACGATTCGGGCCAGCTGATCCTCGAGGCCGCCGCGCAGGGCCTCGGCATCGCGATCATGCACGACGACCACTTCCGCCGCTCGGGCGACCGGCGGCTGGCGGAGCTCTACGACGTCGAGGTCGAGAGCCCCTACAGCTACTGGTTCGTGTGCAAGCCCACCGCTCTGGAGGAACGGCCGGTGCGGCTGTTCCACGATTGGCTGGTGAAGGCTGGACTTTAGGGTCCTAGCCGACCGTCGCCTTGACGATCTTGCCCGGTTCGCGCGGCGGTTCGCCCTTGGGCAGGGCGTCGACGTGTTCCATGCCGCTCTCGACCTGGCCCCAGACGGTGTACTGGCCGTCGAGGAAGTGCGCGTCGTCGAAGCAGATGAAGAACTGGCTGTTGGCGCTGTCGGGCACCTGGGTGCGCGCCATCGAGCAGGTGCCGCGCACGTGCGGCTCGGCGTTGAACTCGGCCTTGAGGTCGGGCTTGTCGCTGCCGCTCATCCCGGTGCCGGTCGGATCGCCGCCCTGCGCCATGAAGCCGGGGATCACGCGGTGGAACACGACGCCATCGTAGAAGCCGTCGTTCGCCAGCTCGGTGATCCGCTCGACATGGCCGGGCGCGAGATCGGGACGCAGCTTGATCACGACATCGCCGCCCTCCCCGTTGCCGGTGTCGAGGGTGAAGGTCAGCGTCTGGTCGGCCATGGCGGGAAAGTCTCCTGTTCGAATGCCGCGCCGATATAGGCGCTTGCCGGGCAAAGTCACCCCGCCGCGCGCTTGCTTTTGCTCGTTCGCATCGTAGAGCGGGCAGATGGCGGACGAGACGCACGAGGACGAGATCATGCTGGCCGATCCGCCTCTTGCGGAGGACGCCGCGCATCCCGACGACCGCGTGGACGACGAGCGTCACGACGAGGAGAACCGGCTGAAGCCCGACTACCTGCGCGCCGTTCGCGAGGCGCTGGAGGAAGGCGACAAGGGCGCGGTTTACGACTTGGTCGAGCCGCTCCATCCGGCCGACATCGCCGACCTGCTCGAACTGCTCGAACGCGACGAGCGCCACGGGCTCGCCGCCGCGATCACCGATCTGATGAGCTCCGAGGTGATCGCCGAGCTCAACGACCACGTCCGCGAGGACATGATGGAGGCGCTGCCCGCGGCTTCGGTCGCCGCCATCGCCGAACAGCTCGAGACCGACGACGCGGTTCAGCTGATCGAGGACCTCGAGCCCGAAGACCAGCGCGCGGTGCTCGCCGCGCTCGATGCCGAGGACCGCGCTGCGATCGAGAGCGCGCTCGCCTATCCGGAGGAGACCGCCGGGCGCCTGATGAGCCGCGACTTCGTGGCGGTGCCCGAGCACATGACGGTCGGCAATCTGATCGACTTCCTGCGCGAGGAAGGCGACCTGACCAACGACTTCTTCGAGGTCTTCGTGGTCGACCACGCGCACCACCCGGTCGGCACCTGCGCGCTGAGCTGGATCCTGCGCACCCCGCGCTCGGTCGCACTCAGCGACGTGATGAAGCGCGACCAGACGCTGATCCCGGTCACGATGGATCAGGAAGAGGCCGCGCTGATGTTCCAGAAGTACGCGCTGATCTCCGCCGCGGTGGTGGACGAGAGCGGGCGGCTGGTGGGCCAGATGACGGTCGACGACGTGGTCCACATCATCTCCGAGGAAGCGGGCGAGGACGTGCTGCTGCTGTCGGGCGCGGGCGACGGCGACATCAACGAGCCGATCCGCGAGGCCTACGCCGCGCGGGTGCGCTGGCTGATCGCGAACCTCGGCACCGCGCTCGTCGCGAGCCTGATCATCGCGATGTTCGGCGCGGCGATCGAGCAACTCGTCGCGCTCGCGGTGCTGATGCCCATCGTCGCCAGCATCGGCGGCAACGCGGGCACGCAGACGATGGCGGTGGCGGTGCGCGCGATCGCGATGAACCAGCTCACCCAGGCCAACACCGGCCGCATCCTGTGGCGCGAGATGCGCGTCGCGCTGCTCAACGGGGCCACGGTGGCGGTGCTGATCGGGATCGCGACCGCGCTGCTCTTCACCCCGATGCTCGGCGCGGTGATCGCAGCGGCGATGGTGATCAACGTTGCGATCGCCGGGCTCGCGGGGGTGCTGGTGCCGGTGATCTTCGAACGGCTGAAGCAAGACCCGGCGGTGGCGAGCAGCGTGTTCGTGACGATGATCACCGATTCGATGGGCTTCTTCGCCTTCCTCGGCCTCGCGGTGACGAGCGGTCTGGTCGGCTGAACCGCGAGACATGGACCACATGTTACACAGTCTTGGAGCAAAAAAGTTCGTCTTGCGCGGACCGATCCAGGACAGGGGTTTCGACGCGGAAAACCGAGGCGGGACTGCGCACATCGGCTGACCCTGCGCGCACGACAGGCGTGTAGGAAAGCGAAAAGACACCCCCTTGAATAAGCTCCACCGTCACCCCGGACTTGATCCGGGGTCCAGCTAAACTTCGAGCGCCGCGCTAAAAAGCTGGACCCCGGATCAAGTCCGGGGTGACGAGATTTCGCACGTGGTCCAAAGAGCGCATTCGCAATCCGCGTCGTCGATCGCTATCTGGAACCAATGCCGCTCCACATGACCAAGATCGCGTTTCGCAGCGAGAGCGTCGACACGCTGCGCGCCTGGCTCGAGAGCCACGAGAGCCGCGCGCGGCTGACCACCAAGTACCGCCCGACCCGCTTCGCCGAGATGGAGGGCGGCTCGCTCTACTGGATCCACCAGCACGCGCTGGTCGGGCGTAGCCCGATCCTCGGCTTCGAGCAGGCACCCGAGGGCAAGTGGTGGATCGAGCTCGAACCCGTGCTGATCGGCGTCCACCCCCGCCCCAAACGCGCCCACCAGGGCTGGCGCTACCTCAAGGACAAGGACAAGCCGCGCGACCTCGACGAGGGCGAGGACATCGGCGACGTGCTGCCGGGGAAGCTGATGGGCAAGCTGAACCGGCTGGGGCTGGTTTAGGAATGGTGGTTATTGGTGGGAAACGGACATTCAATTTCCGCCGCGTTGACGGGACCAAGTGAAGGCGAACGTGAGTGCAGCAATCGGGGGCGCGAGAAAAATGGCTAGCAAAAACGCGCCCATTCCGGCTTGGCCATCGTGAAGGTAAGTCTGGCTTGCCCAGACAAGTACACCGAAAAAGATCACCGAAAATACGACGATTAAGGCGACTGCACCAGCGATAGAAGCCACAAAAAGCCGCTTTGCAAATCTAACCATGATCGGAAAGTCTCGCATAGGACACCTGTGTCCGCAATCGGGCCGTAAGCTGCCTTCAGGAGCGCCCTCAGGCCTCCACCTTCTCCGCCACGCGCCGCAGCGCGTTGACATACACTTCCGCGGCTTGCGCGCCCGGGATCAGGAACTTGCTTACCACCACCATCGCCGGGACGCCGGTCACGTTCATGTCCCATGCCTGTCGCTCCTCGGCGCGGACGCAGGTGGCGAGGGCTTCGTCGTCGAGCGCAGCCTGCGCGGCGGCGCGGTCGAAGCCGCATTCCTCGGCCACATCGAGCAGGACTTCGCGCTCGCCGATCGCGCGGCGGTGGTTGAAGTGCGCGCGGAATAGCGCGAGCTTGAGCGCGGTCTGGCGCTCGGGGCCCGCGGTTTCGAGCACGCGGGCGAGCAGCCGGTGCGCGGCAAAGGTGTTCCACATCATCGCGGGCGGGGGTTCGCCCTCGCCCTCCCAGTCGAGCGAGACGCCCGCTTCGCGCCCCATTTCGCGCATCCGTTCGCGCACCGCCTGCGCCTCGGCTTCGCTGCGGCCGTATTTGCGGGCGATGTGCGCCGTCTGCTCCTCGCCCTCGGGCGGCATGTCGGGGTTGAGCTCGAACGGGCGCCAGCGCACTTCGGCCTCGATCTCGCCGTCCAGTTCGTCGAGAGCCTGACGCAGATTGCCCCAGCCGACGAGGCACCACGGACACATCACGTCGGACCAGATATCGATCGCGAGGCGCGTCATCGGTCGAGCCACCAGCGCACGAGATGGGTGGCGATCGCCTGCTCCATCGGCTTGAGGAACGGCGCGGAGGGATCGCCCGCCATCGCGGCCTCGACCTCGGCGCGGGTGAACCAGCGGACCTCGGCCATTTCGGTTTCGTCGATGTTCAGCGCATCGTCGTCGGCGTGCGCGTGGCAGCCGATCATCAGCTGGCTTGGGAACGGCCAGGGCTGGCTCGCGACGTAGTTCACGTCGCGCACCCGCACGCCCGATTCCTCGAACACCTCGCGCGCGACCGCCTCCTCGATGCTTTCGCCCGGCTCGACGAATCCGGCGAGCGCGGAGAAGCGCCCCTCGGGCCAGCCGAGCCCGCGGCCGAGCATCAGCCTGCTTTCGTGTTCGACGAGCATGATCGTGACCGGATCGGTGCGCGGGAAGTGCTGCGCGCCGCAGCCGCCCTCGTCCTCCGGGCAGTCGCGCTGCCAGCCGCCCTTGGCGATCCTGGTGCCCGCGCCGCATTGCGCGCAGAATCGGTGGCGCGCGTGCCAGTCGACCACGCTGCGCGCGCCGCCGTAAAGCGCGAGATCCTCGGGCGCGAGCGCGGCCATCATGCTCCACAACTGCGGGTTCGCCATGCGCGGGCGCGAATCGCCCTGCACCGGTACCGCGGCGAAGCAGCCGCGGCCTTCGTTGAGGCCGAGGAAGACCAGCTCGGCATCCGGGGGCGCGTCGGCCAGCGTGCCCCAGGCGAGGCGACCCGCATCGTCGATCGCGGGCATCATTCCGTCGAGCGCGAGCAGCCGCGCGCGCCAGGTCATATGGCCCGCAAGCGCCTCCGCATCGGCGCGAAGGTGATCGGCGCGATCGAGACGGCAGCCGGTGAACGCGATCGCCGGTGGCACAGGCACCCCGTCAGCCCTGCGCCATCGCCATCAGGTCGGCGACGACTGCCTTGGGAAACTCCGTGTGGAGCGGATACGTGTCGGCGGGCATATACTGGGTGTACATCCCGGCACGCAGGCCGCGTTTCATGTCGACGAAAGCGACCGTGCCCGCCGCGCCGCCCCAGCCGTAGGTGCCCGCCTGCTCGCCAAGGCCGACGCGGCCGCCCGCGCCGAAGCCCGACCCGGCAGCGAAGGTGCCCGCGGTGGTCACGCCTTCGGGCAGCAGGTTCGAGGTGCCGAGCCGCACCGCTGCCTCGCTCATTACCCGCTTGCCCTCCAGCTCGCCGTAGCCGAGCAGCATCTGCAGGAAGCGGTCGTAGTCGCGCGGGCTCGAAACCAGCCCGGCCCCGCCGAAGGGGAACGCGGGATCGTCGAGATAGACCGAGGCGCGCGCCGGATCGAGCGGAAGCAGCGTACCGTTCAACACGCCGTAATTGGTGGTCAGCCGCCCGACTTCGCTCGCGGGCACCCGGAACCAGGTGCTCGTCATCCCGAGCGGATCGAACAGCCGCTGCTGGAGAAAGACGTCGAACGGCTGGCCCGAGACGACTTCGATCACCCGCCCGAGCAGGTCGAGCGAGACCGAATAGCTCCACCGCGTGCCCGGCTGCGCGACCAGCGGCAACGCGGCGAGGTTGTTGGCGAAAATCTCGAGACTCGGCGCGGGTTCGCCTCTGCCGAACATCTCGCCCAGCGGCAGATTGGTCACCTGCCCCGGCACCACGCCCGCCTCCGCGTAGGCGGCTGCAATGGAGCCGTTCTGGATAATCGAGTAGCCGAGGCCCGCGGTGTGGGTGAGCAGGTGGCGAATGGTGATCGGCCGCTCCGCAGGCTCGAGATCGGTGATCGAGCCGTCGTAGGTCTTCTGCACCTGCATGCCGGCGAAGGCGGGGAGGATTTCGGCGAGCGGCTGGTCGAGCTCGAGCCTGTCGTCCTCGATCAGCAGCATCGTCGCCATGCCGGTGATAGGCTTGGTCATCGAATAGATGCGGTAGAGGCTGTCGATCCCCGCCGGCGTCGTCTGCCCGATCGCGAGCGTGCCGCGCGCGATTACCTCGGGCGCGCGCTGCTGCCAGCCGAGCACCGAGACCATGTTGGCAACCTTGCGCGCCTCGACATAGCGCTCGGTGAGCGCGACGACCGAAGGCCACTGGCTCGCCTGCGCGAGCGCTACGCGCCCCACAGGCAGCGTGGCGAATGCGGCCCCTGCCCCCAGCAGCGCCCCGCCGCGCAGCAGCGCACGGCGCGACAGCACCGCGTGATCCAACGTCCTCGATCCCATCGAACGGTCCTCTTTTGCAATCGGTCGGCGGCGGTGTGCGGCATCGCGGCTGAACGGTCAATTGCCCCCTCTTGCGCGGCACGGCTGTGTTAGCCATATAAGGCACATGCTCAACCTGCTTTCCATCCTCGCCGGGATCGTCGCGCTGGTGATCGTGATCCCTTCGACCATCCCCTTCCTCGGCTGGGGCAACTGGTTCGCGCTGCCGATCGTAGTGGTCGGGATCGGGCTCGGCGCGCTGTCGTCGAGCAATGCCGGGCGCAACTTCTGCCTGATCGTGTTCGCGATCGCGGTGTTGCGGCTGATGCTGGGCGGCGGAATTATCTAGGCAAGCGCCCGCCGCGCGGCCTTGACGAAGAGCGTCGGCAGACCGGCGGCCTCGAGGTGGTCTATCGGCCACCATTCGCCGTCGCCCGAGGGTTGGGCGTGGCCCCTTAGCGCCATCACCCGCAAGTCGAGATCGAAGTGCGTGAAGCCGTGGCGCACCGCCCCCGTTTCTCGCCATTCGCCTGAAAGCGGCGGTTCGCCGTGGCCATCGCCCCGCGCCGACCAGCCATCGTCGGGCAAGGCGCGCATCCCGCCGAGCATGCCCTTGCCCGGCCGGCGCACGAGCCACACGCGGCCGTCGCGCTCGATCCACCACGCGGTGCCCGAGCGCTGTGGCCTGGCTTTCTTGGGCGCCTTGAACGGATAGCGCGCTGGCTCGCCCCGCTGCCGCGCTTCACACCCGTTCGACAGAGGACACAGCAAGCATTTGGGATCGCGCGGGGTGCAGATGCCCGAGCCGAGGTCCATCATCGCCTGCGCGAAATCGCCCGCGCTCCTGACCGGAGTGATCGCATCGGCATGCGCCCGGATCGCCTTGCGCGCGGCGGGCAGCGGCGTCTCGATCGCGAACAGCCGCGCGACCACGCGTTCGACGTTGGCGTCGACCACTACCGCGCGCCGGCCGAAGGCGATCGCTGCGACCGCGGCGGCGGTGTAGTCGCCCAGCCCCGGCAGCTTGCGCAACTCGGCCTCGCTCTCGGGAAAGCCGCCGAGCTCGGCGACCGCGCGCGCGCATTTCACCAAATTGCGCGCGCGCGAGTAGTAGCCGAGCCCCGCCCAAGCGGCCATCACCTCCTCCTCCGGCGCGGCGGCAAGCGCCTCGACCGTCGGCCAGCGCGCAGTGAACGCGGCGTAGTAGGGCTTCACCGCGGCCACGGTGGTTTGCTGAAGCATCACCTCCGACAACCAGACCCGATAGGGCCAGGAATCGTCGACCGGCGGCTGCGCGCCCGGCGCCGCACGCCACGGTAACGCGCGCGCGTGCCGGTCGTACCAGGCGAGCAGCGCGCTCGCGATTGTCTCGCCACTGGCAGTCACGCGCGGGCTATGGCATGGGCGTGGACGTAATGGAACGGGACGCGAAATCGAAGACCAGCCGCGCGAAAGGCCGCGCCTACGAGCGGCCGCGCGGCGGCCCCGCGCGCCAGATCGCGGACCTGATGCCGCAGATCGGGCGCACCGCGTTCCGCCGCTTCGGCTTCGTGCAGTCGAGCGTGGTCACCCGCTGGCCCGAGATCGTCGGCGAGCAGCACGCCCGCGTGTGCATGCCCGAGGCGATCCGCTTTCCCCCCGGCGAGAAAGTCGAGGGCATCCTCCAGCTCGTGGTCGTGCCCGCGCACGCGCCGCTGATCCAGCATGTGATCCCCGAGATCATGGAGCGGGTGAACCGCTTCTTCGGCTACAAGGCCGTATCGCGCGTCAAGCTGCGGCAAGGCGAGGTTAAGCCACGCGACGACATGGCGCGCGCCAAGGCGCCGCCTTCGCTCAAGCCGATCCCGATGGAACTGGGTGAATCCCTGCGCGATATCGGCGATCCGGAGCTGCGAACGGTGCTCGAATCGCTGGCCCGCAGCCTGGGATCCAAGGAGGAACAGGAACGATGAGACTGGGGCGTATCGCAAAGGCCGGCGTGCTTGCCGCAGCGGCGGTCTTCGCGCTCGGCAATGCCGGCAACTGGAACACCAGCGTGGTCGAGGCCGACGGCGCACATCGCATCGGCAATCCCGAGGCGAAGGTCGAGCTGATCGCCTTCGTCAGCTATACCTGCCCGCACTGCGCACAGTTCACCACCGAAGGCGAGGCGCCGCTGCAGATCGCCTATATCGGCACCGGCAAGCTCGAGCTCGAAATCCGGCCGATGCTGCGCAATTCGGCCGATCTCGTGGCGACCATGCTGGTCGCCTGCGGCGAACCGTCGAAGTTCCTGCGCAACCACACGCTGTTCATGAACGCGCAGGACGAGTGGCTCGATCGCTACGTCGAGGCGACCAGCGCACAGCGCGCGCGCTGGCAGAGCGGGAGCCAGTCCGCGCGCCGACGCGCGATCGCATCCGATCTCGGATTCTACAAGCTGATGGCGAGCCGCGGCTACGAGCGGACCGAGATCGACCGCTGCCTCGCCAGCGACACCGATGCGCGCGCGCTCGCCGCGAGCAGCCAGACCGCGACCGAGAAATACCACATCCACGGCACCCCCAGCTTCGTGCTCGACGGCGTGACGCTGGCGGGCACGCACGACTGGAAAATGCTCGCCCCGCAGCTCAACGCGCGGTTCTAGTTGCGATCGGGGGGTTCCCTGCGGCGACAAGCTGTGGAAAGCCCTCACCCGCGCTTCTACCGGCGCGCCCGTTCGTCTAGCCTCGGCCAATTCCCGCAAAGGACCAGTATCGCCATGACCATGTTTCGCCGGATCGCCCTCGCCACGCTCGCCGCGCCGCTCGCGCTCGGCCTCGCCGCCTGCGGTTCGGAAACCACCGAAGGCGCGGCGACATCGTCCGAACCGCTCGCCGAAGTTCCCGCGCCCGCCGGCACCGAATGGCGCAACGTCGTTGAGGTGACGGAGGAAGGCGGTTTCCTCGTCGGAAACCCAGAAGCGCCGATCGAACTGGTCGAGTATGGTTCGCTCACCTGCCCGGCCTGCGCCGCCTTCTCGCAGCAGGCGTCGGAGGAACTTCTCGGCGACTACGTCAATTCGGGCCGCGTCAACTTCGAGTTCCGCAGCACGCTGATCCACGGCGCGCCCGATCTGATTCTCACCCGGTTGATCAGCTGCGGCAGCAACGAAGCTGCGGTGCCGCTTGCAGATCAGGTCTGGGGCAACCTCAACGCCGTGCTCGATCCGATGCAGGCGAACGCGCCCGCGCTCGAACAGGCGATGGGTCTGCCCGAGGACCAGCGCTTCGTCGCGTTCGCCGAAAATGCCGGGTTCCTCGACTTCTTCGCCGCGCGCGGGCTGAGCAAGGATCAGGCGCGTGCCTGCCTCGCCGATTTCGCTGCGATGGAACAGCTCGCCGAACAGCTCGACAGCCAGGCGCAGGAAGACCAGATCACCCGCACGCCGACCTTCTTCCTCAACGGCCGCATGCTCGACGAGAGCTCGTGGACCGAGGTCGAGCCGCTACTCCAGAACGCCGGCGCCAGGTAAGGCGCCGCAGGAGGGGGCGCCCGGCACGATGCAAATCAGGCGGCTCAGGCTCAGCGGTTTCAAGAGCTTCGTCGAGCCCGCGGTCCTGAGCATCGAACCCGGCCTGACCGGCGTGGTCGGCCCCAACGGCTGCGGCAAGTCCAACCTGCTCGAGGCGATACGCTGGGTCATGGGCGAAAACTCGCCCAAATCCATGCGCTCGGGCGGGATGGAGGATGTGATCTTCGCCGGCACCGCCAGCCGCCCGCCGCGCGACTTCGCCGAAGTCGTGCTTCAGGCCGAGACCGGCGAGGGCGAGGAACTCGAAGTGCTGCGCCGGATCGAGCGTGGCGCGGGCAGCGCCTATCGTGTCAACGGGCGCGACGTGCGCGCGAAGGACGTGGCACTGACCTTCGCCGACGCGGCCACCGGCGCGCACAGCCCGGCGCTCGTCAGCCAGGGCAAGATCGCGCAGGTAATCGCGGCCAAGCCTGCCGAGCGGCGCATGATGCTCGAGGAAGCAGCCGGGATCGCAGGCCTCCACGTCCGCCGCCGCGATGCCGAAAGCAAGCTGCGCCAGACCGAGGCCAATCTCGCGCGGCTCGAGGACCTGATGGCGGGGCTCGATTCGCAGATCGCCTCGCTGCGGCGGCAAGCCAAGCAGGCCGAGCGCTATACCAGGCTGTCCGACCAGATACGCGTCGCCGAGGCGCGGCTGCTGTTCGCCCGCTGGCGCGATGCGGCGGCTTCGGCCGAGGCTGCGCGCGAGGAGGCGAAGGCGGCGGATGCACGGGTAACTTCGGCCAAGGGCGGGGCCGATACGGCGCAAAAGGCACAGCACGTCGCCACCAAGGCGCTGGCCGAAGCGCGCGACGAACTCGCCGACCGGCGCGACGATGCCTCGGCGCACGGCCACCGCATGGCCGCGCTCACCAGCCAGCTCGAAGCGGCCGAGCAGCGTCTCGCCGATCTCGATCGCCAGCGCGCACGGCTGGAGGAGGATCGCAAGGATGCCGACCGGCTGACGCGTGACGCGGCAGAAGCGCTGGCGCGGCTCGAGAAGGATCTCGCTGCGAACGAGAAGGCCCTTGCCCACGACGAGGCGCAGCGACCGGCGCTGGCGGCAAAGCTGGACGACAGCGAGCGCGCGGGCCGCGCGGCGGAACTGGCACTGGCCAAAGCGACCGCCGACCACGCCCGGGTCGAGGCCGAATGGCGCGTCGCACAGGCCGCGATCGAACAGGCCGAGGCGCGGCTTGCGCGGCTCGAATCCGAAACCCGGCGGCAGGATGAGGCGCGCCGGGCGCTGTCCGAAGCGGGCGATCCGGACGAAGCCGTAACCGAAGCGGCTCGTGCGGCCGAAGAGGCCACGCGCGAACTGGCGCGGCTGCGCGAGGCGCTCGATGCCGAACGTGCGCGCAAGGATGCGCTGCAATCGGCGCGCGACGAGGCGGCGAGCGCCCTCGCTTCGGCGCGCGCGGAACTGGCGGGGGTCGAGCGCGAATGGAGTGCGCTCAAGCGCGACCGCGAGGCGCGCGAGCGGCAGGCGGCGGGGCGCAAGGGGCGGCCCGCGGCGCTCGACAAGGTGCGCGCGGCGAAAGGCTACGAACGCGCGCTCGCCGCGGTGCTGGGGCGCGACGCCAGGGCGCCGCTCGGTGCGGCCGAGGGGGACGGGCGTTTCTGGACCGGGAGCGCGGCGCCCGCGCCGGTGCCGGATAATCTCGCCGCGCACGTTCCCCACTGCCCGCCCGAACTCGCCGCGCGGCTGGCGCTGGTCCACGTAGCGGATAGCGACGACGGCCGCGCGCTTGGCCCCGGCGAATGGCTGGTGACGACCGGCGGGCACTTGCGCCGGTGGGACGGGTTCGTCGCGCGCGGCGAAGGCGCAGCGGAGGCGGCGCGGCTCGAAGCGGAAAATCGATTTGCCGAGCTAGAGAGCGAGCTGCCGGCGCTGCGGCAGGCGGTTGTAGCGGCGGAGGCGGCGCAGGGCTCGGCGCAGGAGGAGCTGTCCGATCTCCAGCGCGCGCTGGTCGCGGCCGAACGCGGGATCGCCGAGGCGAGCGAGACCGAGCGGCAGGCGCTGCGCGCACTCGATCAGGCCGAAGCGGCGCGCGAGCGCATGGCCACACGGTTGGCCGAACTCGACGAAGCGGCGGGGGAACTGGCCGAACAGCGTGGACAGGCCGAACACGAACTCTCGGCGGCGCAAGAGCGAAAGGCCGCCCTGCCCGACCCGGCGACCGGGCGCGCGGCGCTCGATGCGGCGCAGGCCCGGAACGAGGCGGCGCGCTCGGCGCAGCAAGCTGCCGCGGCCGAGCTCGCAGCGCACGATCAGGGGCTGGCGGTCGCGCGCGAGCGGGCCGCGGCACAACGTTCGGACATGACCAACTGGCAGGCGCGCTCGGGCGAGGCGGCGCAGCGGCTCTCGGGCATGGAGCGGCGCTTCGAGGAAATCGCCGAGGAGCGCGCGGTCATGGCGGCCAAGCCCGAGGGGCTGATGCGCGAGATCGAACAGGGCGACGCGGTGCGCGAGCGGCTCGGCAGGGAGCTCGCGGAGGCCGAGGCCGCGGTTGCCGAAGCGCAGAGCGCCGCCGACGCCGCCGAACGCGCATTTGCCGAGGCGAACGAGGGGCTCGCCAGTGCCCGCGAGACCCGCGCCGGGCTCGCCGCGCGCGCAGAGAACGAGGAAGCCCGGCGCGGCGAGATGGCGCGCATCTCGGGCGAGCGCTTTCAGTGCCCCCCGCCGCTGCTCGCCGGCCGGTTCGAGTTCGAGGAAGCCAAGGTCGGCGATTCGGCCACCGAGTCCGAGGAGATGGACCGCCTCGTCGCCGGGCGCGAGCGGATCGGGCCGGTCAACCTCGTCGCCGCCGAGGAGCTCGCCCGGATCGAGGCGGAGCACGGCGCGAGCACTGCTGAGCAGGCCGAGCTCGCCGAGGCGGTGCACCGCCTGCGCGGCTCGATCGGCAACTTGAACCGCGAGGGACGCGAGCGGCTGCGCGCCGCGTTCGAGCAGGTCGACACCCATTTCCGCCGCCTGTTCACCCGCCTGTTCGAGGGTGGGCAGGCGCACCTCGCGCTGATCGACAGCGACGATCCGCTCGAGGCCGGGCTGGAGATCTTCGCCCAGCCGCCGGGCAAGCGGCTGCAGTCGCTTACCCTGCTATCGGGCGGCGAGCAGGCGCTGACCGCGATCGCGCTGATCTTCGCGCTGTTCCTCACCAACCCCGCACCGATCTGCGTGCTCGACGAAGTCGATGCACCATTGGACGACGCCAATATCGACCGCTTCTGCGACCTGCTCGACGCGATGGTGAAGGAAACCGCGACCCGCTACCTGATCGTCACCCACAACGCGGTGACCATGAGCCGCATGCACCGCCTGTTCGGCGTGACGATGATCGAAAAGGGGGTGAGCCGCTTGGTGAGCGTGGACCTCGGCGCAGCCGAAGAACTGCTGGCGGCGGAGTAGCAACACTTCAAAAGGGGATCGCGAGTTGCCGGAAAAGACTTTGCGCAAGATACTCTCATCGCTTGTATTTTTCGCCATGTTCGTCCCGGGCTCGGTTACGGGAGCGCGGGTTCCCATTCTCGCGATGCGCGAGGCGGAAGAGCCCGCACCGCAAATGCCGCCGATCCTGTCGCACCGCGAGCGCGCGGTCGTGATCGATCGCATTCTCAAGGAGCGCCTCGACACCCTGCTCCCGCAACTCATGCGCGAACAGGGGATCGACATGTGGGTGCTCATGTCGCGCGAATATTTCGAAGACCCGGTGACCGCATCGATGCTCGACGCGAAGAGCATGCACGCACGGCGGCGAACGATCCTGGTGCTGTTCGATCCCGGTGAGGGCGAGCCGATCGAGCGGCTGACGGTCAGCCGCTACGGGCTCGGCGACTTCTTCGAAGGCGCGTGGGATCCGGCCAAGCAGCCGGACCAGTGGCAAGCGCTCGCCGACATCGTGGCGGCGCGCGATCCGAAGTCCATCGCGGTCAACACCTCGGACCTCACCGCGTTCGCCGACGGCATGACCCATAGCCAGTACCGCGCGATGACGGAGGTGCTGGCGCCGGAGTATCGCGACCGGATCGTCTCGGGCGAAACCCTGTCGCTGCGCTGGCTCGAGAGCCGCAGCCCGACCGAGCTGGAAATCTATCCGGGCATAGTCCGGATCGCCCACGCGCTGATCGCCGAGGCCTTCTCCCGCAAGGTCATCGAACCCGGCAAGACCACCGCCGCAGATGTCGAATGGTGGTACCGGGAGAAACTAAGCGCGCTGGGTCTCAGGGCATGGTTCCATCCCTCGGTCGGCATCCAGAGACAGGGCAGCGAAGGCATGCTCGACGGCGATACGGTGATCCGGCCGGGAGACCTGCTGTGGACCGATTTCGGCCTCACTTACCTGCGGCTCAACACCGACACGCAGCACCTCGCCTATGTTCTCAAGCCGGGCGAGGCCGCGGCGCCGGACGGGCTGGCCGCGGGCCTGCGCGCGACCAACCGGGTGCAGGACCACCTCGTCGCCGCCTTCGAAAGCGGCCTCAGCGGCAATGCCATCCTCGCCCGCGCCCGCGCCGCGGCGATCGCGGAAGGGCTGGAGCCTTCGATCTATTCGCATCCGATCGGCTTGCACGGACACGGCGCGGGTTCGGCGATCGGCTTCTGGGACAACCAGAACGGCGATCCGCGCGGAGAGTATGCCGTTCGCGCCGATACCGCGTGGTCGATCGAGCTGACGAGCTACAGCGCGGTGCCCGAATGGGACGGACAACGGGTGGACTTCCGGTCCGAGGAAAACGCCTGGTTCGACGGCGAGACGGTGCGCTATCTCGACGAGCGGCAGACCGAGCTGACGCTCATCCCATCGGATTGAGCGTCGGCCCGGTCAGGGGTGCTGGAGGCGGAGTCTAAGAGCAGAAGCGGTTACGTCGCCAGCGCGCGTTTCAGGTTGTCGCGGATCGCCTTGATGCGTGGGAGGATGTCCGGGGGAGCCGCGCTCGCTTGCATCGGTTCGCCCGATGCGGCCTCGCGTTGCTCCGTCGCTCCACCCTTCAGCGCGGCCTTGGCACCTTTCAGCGTATAGCCTTCCCGATTCACCAGGCGATCGATGCGTTCGACCAGCGCGACGTCGTCGGCGCGGTAGTAGCGGCGGCCGCCGCTGCGCTTCAGCGGCTGGAGCATCGGGAACTGCTGCTCCCAATAGCGCAGCACGTGCGGCTTGATGCCGAGCGCCTGACCGACTTCGCCGATGGTCCTGAGGGCGCCCTGGTCCTTGCCATCGTCGAAATCGGTCATCGTCCGAGCACCTTAGCCTTTCGCTATGCGTTCCTTGAACAACTGGCTTGCGCGGAAGGTCATTACGCGGCGCGGGGTAATCGGCACTTCGACACCCGTCTTCGGGTTGCGCCCGATGCGTTCTTTCTTATCGCGCAGCACGAAACTGCCGAAGCCCGAAATCTTGACGTTTTCGCCATTCGCCATCGCCCCGCACATGTGCGCGAGTATGGATTCCACGAGATCGAGCGATTCCGCCCGGGAAAGACCCATCTTGCGATTGATCGTTTCCGCCAAATCCGCGCGAGTCAGCGTGCCCACCGAACGCATCATGCGCATTTCTCCTTCATCGCGACCCGACGTTGGATTATACGCGCAAGCCTAGTCAGTATCTTCCGCCTTTGCAACGCGTTGGCGGTGGAAAACCCCGATACCGCCTGCACTCGCCGCCTTTACAGCCGGACCAGGCTGGCGCCCCAGGTGAAACCGCCGCCCATCGCCTCGAACATGACCAGATCGCCGGGTTTGATCCGCCCGTCCTTCACCGCGGCGTCGAACGCGAGCGGCACAGAGGCGGCCGAGGTGTTGGCGTGCTGGTCGACCGTAACCACCACCTTCTCGGCCGGAAGCCCGAGTTTGCGCGCCGTCGCGTCGAGGATGCGTGCGTTGGCCTGGTGCGGGACGACCCAGTCGAGATCGTCGGGGGTATAGCCGGCTTCGGCCAGCGTCGCCTCGAGCACCGAGGCGAGGTTGACCACCGCGTGACGGAACACCTCGCGCCCGCGCATCCGCAAGTGCCCGACGGTCTGCGTCGTCGAGGGCCCGCCGTCGACATAGAGCAGCTCGTTGTGTTCGCCGTCGGCGTGGAGCCGAGTCGCGAGCACGCCGCGGCCGTCTTCGGCGACGTCCTGCGCCTCGAGTACGATCGCGCCCGCGCCATCGCCGAACAGCACGCAGGTCGTGCGGTCTTCCCAGTCCAGGATGCGGCTGAAGGTTTCCGCCCCGATCACCAGCGCGCGCTTGGCCATACCGGTGCGGAGCATCGAATCGGCGCTCGCGAGCGCGTAGAGGAAGCCCGAGCACACCGCGGCGACGTCGAACGCGATCCCGCCGTTGCAGCCGATCGCGTGCTGGACGATCGTCGCGGTCGCGGGGAAAGTCTGGTCGGGGGTGGCGGTCGCGAGCACGATCAGATCGATGTCGTTCGGCCCGAGCCCGGCCGCATCGAGCGCCTTGCGCGACGCCTCGACCGCGAGCGTGGAGGTCGTCTCGTCGGGCTCGGCGATATAGCGCTGGCGAATGCCGGTGCGCTCGACGATCCATTCGTCGCTGGTGTCGACGCGCTTCGCCAGTTCGGCGTTGCTCACCGCGGTGCGCGGAAGCGCCGAGCCGCTGCCGGTGACGACCGAGCGGATCACAGCTCCCCCCCGTTGGCATGGCTGACGCGCAGGCGCGCCTCGCCGAGCGCGGCGAGGTCCGCGCTGATCCGGTCGGTCAGGTCGTCCTCGAGCAGGCGCGCGGCGACCGCGACCGCGTTGGCTACCCCGGCCGCGGTGGCGCTGCCGTGGCTCTTCACCACCACGCCATTGAGACCGAGGAAGACCGCGCCGTTGTGATTGTTGGGGTCGAGATGGTGCCGCAGCAGCTCGGTCGCCGGGCGCGAGACGAGGAAGCCGATCTTCGAGCGCAGCGAACTGGTGAAAGCGTTGCGCAGCAGGTCGGTGACGAAGCGCGCCGCGCCCTCGATCGCCTTCAAGGCGATATTGCCCGAGAACCCGTCGGTGACGACGACGTCCACTTCGCCGCGGTTGATCTTGTCGCTTTCGACGAAACCGTCGAACGAGAGCGCGAGGCC
Organism: uncultured Altererythrobacter sp.; assembly: GCA_946886565.1. Next base: position 59,509 of record CAMPIX010000009.1, on the reverse strand, counting down.
GGTGGCAGCCTGGAGCTGCGCCGCGGCGAGACGCAGCGCGTCGGTGCCCTTGGTCTCCTCGGTCCCGATGTTGAGCAGGCGCACGCGCGGCTCGGCAAGCCCGGTGACGATGCGCGAATAGGCCGCGCCCATGATCGCGAACTGGACGAGGTTGCGCGCGTCCGCCTCGGTATTGGCGCCGAGGTCGAGCATGATCACGTCGTTGTCGCCCAGCGTCGGCATCAGCGCGGCGAGCGCCGGGCGGTCGATCCCCGGCAGCGTGCGCAGCGCCAGCTTGCTCATCGCCATCAGCGCGCCGGTGTTGCCCGCGCTGACCGCGGCGCCGCATTCGCCGCGCTTCACCGCGTTGATCGCGAGGCCCATCGAGGTGGTCTTGGCGCGGCGGAGCGCCTGCGTGGGTTTTTCGTCGCCGCCGACGACGTCCTCGCAATGGAGGATTTCGGACGCGCCGCGCATGCCCGGATGGGTGTCGAGTGCGGCCTCGATCCGTTTCTGATCGCCGACGAGAAGGAACTTGAACTGGTCGTGCCGGCGGCGGGCAAGCGCCGCACCCTCGACCATCACGCGCACGCCTTCATCGCCGCCCATCGCGTCGACGGCGATACGCGGCAGGCTCATGGCGCTCTCCTACCGGCCGTCAGAGGCCGACGGCGATGACTTCGCGGCCGTTGTAGTGCCCGCAGGCCTGGCAGAGGTTGTGCGGACGCTTGAGTTCGCCGCAGTTCGAGCATTCGTGGAACGCTTCGACCTTGAGCGAATCGTGTGCGCGGCGGTTGCCGCGGCGATGGGGCGATACTTTTCTCTTGGGGACAGCCATTGCGGCACCTGTTCCAGTAAATTCCGTGTGTTGCGGGCCGCTCTAGGCCAAGGCCCGGCAACGCACAAGCGCGCGCGTGTCGGGACCCGGACATGGCGGGAAGGCGCGGCCTATAGCGCATATCTGCGCCGTTGCAAGCCGCGCGAGTCCGGCTTAGCACCGGGTTGGAAATCCAGGGGGAATTTGGCGCATGATACTTCCGGTCACGCTCACCACCGTGGCGGCTGCCGCGCTGATCAACATCTGGCTGACCATCCGGATCGGCGCGCTACGCCGGGCCTACGGCATCAGCGTAGGCGACGGCGGGAACGAGGCGCTTCAGCGTCGGATGCGCGCGCAGCTCAACTTTGCCGAAAACGCGCCGATCGTGGTGCTGCTGATCGCCGCCATCGAGATTGCCGGCGCGGGCGAAAGCTGGCTCGCCTATGTCGCCGGCGCGTTCGTCCTCGCGCGCGTGGCGCACGGGTTCGGGATGGACGGCGGCAAGGCGCAGATCGGGCGGATGATCGGCGTGGTGGTCACGCTGGCGACGCAGCTTTTCCTCGCAGGTGTCGCCGTCGGCGCCGTGCTGCGGCTCGTTTGATGCGAGCGGGATGTGCATCCGCGCATCCCTTGCGGGACGGATGTTCCGACCGCACTTCAAGAAAGCGCGTAGTCGCTGACGAAGGCGTTGGTCTTGCGTTCGTGGCCGAAAGTGCTCGTCGGGCCATGGCCGGGGATGAAGGTGACATCCTCGCCCAGCGGCCAGAGCTTCTGGGTGATCGCGTCGATCAGGTCCTGGTGATTGCCCATCGGGAAGTCGGTGCGGCCGATCGAGCCCTGGAACAGCACGTCGCCGACGATCGCGAAGCGGCTTGGCGCGTGGTAGAACACGACGTGGCCCGGGGTGTGGCCGGGGCAGTGGATCACCTCGAGCGTGAGTTCACCGACGGTCACCGTGTCGCCGTCCGCCAGCCAGCGGTCGGGCTCGAAGCTCTTCGCGTCCATGCCCCACTGGCGCCCGTCGTCGTCGAGGCGCGAAATCCAGAACCGGTCGGCCTCGTGCGGGCCCTCGATCTTTAGCCCGAGCTCCTCGGCGAGCACCCCGGCCTGGCCGCAATGGTCCAGATGGCCATGGGTGACGAGCAGCTTCTCGAGCGTGACCCCGGCCTTGGCGACGCCGGCCTTGAGCTTGTCGAGATCGCCGCCCGGATCGACCAGCGCCCCGCGCATCGTCTTCGTGCACCAGATCAGCGAACAGTTCTGCTGTAGCGGCGTGACGGGCAGGATCGCCGCGCGCATCGCGGGTTGGGTATCGGTCATGCGCCGGGATGTGGCGGCTTAGCCGCCTACAATCAATCCTCCCCGGACTAGGGAGGATCAGACCCGTCCGCCCTTCCACACCACGCGGCCGATCACGTCGAGCTCGTCGCTGGCGAGTTCGATCGGGACGTAGGCGGGGTTTTCGCTGACGAGCGCGATGCGGCCCGGGGCGCTGGCCTGGAGGCGCTTGACGTGGAGCGCGTCGCCGATGCGCACGACGTGGATGCCCTCGCGGCCGCGCTTGTTGCGGTCGACGAAGATTTCGTCGCCCGAGCGCAGCAGCGGCTCCATCGAATCGCCCTCGACCCGGATCGCGGTGAGATCGGCGCCCTCGAGCCCCATCTGGCGCAGCCAGCGCGGCGAGAAGCGGAACGAATCGAACGGAACTTCGCGCGCGCCGAACGCACCCGGACCGGCCGAGGCGTCGAGCGAGAGGCGCGGCACCTCGATCCAGTCGCCTGTGGCGCTGGCGTAGGATTTCCCCTCCGGCGCACCCAGCTCCGCCTCGCCCACCCCGAAGAATTCGGCGAGCGTGCGGCGGTCCTCCTCCTCGAGCTTGCGCGGGCTGCCCTTGCGGACGAACTGCTGCAAGTACGTTGAATTGCGCCCGATCAGTTGCGACAGGCCGGCGAGGCTCGCACCGCGATCGCGCGCGAGTTCGAGCAGGCGCTGGCGCGCATCGCTCATGCTCGAGATGCTTCTGGCGACATTTTTCCCGCATAGACGATGTATTTTTCCTAGACAAGTAGGATTTGAGATGGAACGAATCGGGAACATTATCCGACTCGCCAAACCTGCCGGGGAGAGCCATGCTGATCCGATCCGTCGAAAAATTCCTCCGAGCCCACCATATCTCCGCGACCAAATTTGGCCGGCTCGCGGCGCAGGACCCGCGCTTCGTGATCGACCTCAGGAACGGCCGCGAGCCGCGCGCCCGCACCGAGGAGCGGGTCCGCGCGTTCATGGCTGGCTTCGAGGCCGGACGGGAGATCGCCCGTGCCGCGTGACCCGCTTCCCGCCCGCCGCACCGACGCCGACCGCCTGCGTGAGGCGCTGCTTGCGCTCGCCGGAGGCCGTGCGAAGGTTTTGCACCATTCCGAGAAGGCTTGGGCCAGCGTGACCTTCGAAGGATCGCGCCACACGCTCGAGCTGCGGTTCGACGGCGTGGAGGCGGTCGAAGCCGGCGAGCGCTTCATCGCCGAACTGTCCGAACACGAGTTCGCGATCCCCGGCCAACTCGTCGCCGACGCCACCGTGACGGGCGTCGAGCACACGCTGCTGCCGCATCCGAGGATTGCGTTGGAGTGCGAGTTGTTGCTGTTGCTCGACGCGTGAGCGGTTACCCCGCACTCTCCCGCCGGATAATCAGGTTCCGGATCTCGCTCATGTCCTCCATCGCGAAGCGGATGCCTTCGCGGCCGAGGCCGGAGTCCTTCACGCCGCCGTAGGGCATGTTGTCGACGCGGTAGCTCGAGACGTCGTTGACCACCACGCCGCCGACATCGAGCGTGTCCCACGCATCGAGCACCTGGTGGATGTCGCGGGTGAAAATGCCCGCCTGGAGGCCGAACTTCGAATCGTTCACCTGGGCAAGCGCCTCGCCGAAGTCGGTGAACTTCGAAAGGTTTGCGAGCGGGCCGAACGCCTCTTCCTTGCTCGCGTCGCAGTCGCGCGGCACGTCCTCGAGCAGCGTCGCCTCGAGCATGTTGCCGTCGCGCTTGCCGCCGCACAGCAGCGTCGCACCGGCTTCGACCGCGAGGTCGATCCAGCCCTTGAGCCGCACGGCCTCCTTCTCGCTGATCATCGGGCCAATGAAGGTGTCGCGCTTCTTCGGGTCGCCCGCGACGAGGGTCTTGGTCTTCCTGACCAGCATCGCCTTGAACGTGTCGTAGACATCGGCATGGATGATGATGCGCTGCACCCCGATGCAGCTCTGGCCCGACTGGTAGAAGGCGCCGAACACGATCCGTTCGAGCGCGTGGTCGAGATCGGCATCCTTGTCGACGATCACCGCGGCGTTGCCGCCCAGCTCGAGCACGACCTTCTTCTTGCCCGCCCTGGCCTTGAGGTCCCAGCCCACGCCGGGCGAGCCGGTGAAGCTCAACAACTTGAGCCGCTCGTCGGTGGTGAACAGGTCGGCGCCGTCGCGGCTCGCGGGGAGGATCGAGAACGCGCCCTCGGGCAGCACGTCGCACTCGGCGAGCACCTCGCCCATGATGATCGCGCCCAGCGGAGTGAGGCTGGCGGGCTTCATCACGAACGGGCAGCCCATCGCGATCGCCGGGGCGATCTTGTGCGCGGCGAGGTTGAGCGGGAAATTGAACGGGCTGATGAAGCTGCACGGACCGATCGGCACGCGCTTCCACATGCCCATGTAGCCCTTGGCGCGCGGGCTAATGTCGAGCGGCTGGACCTCGCCGTAGTTGCGCACCGCTTCCTCGGCGCCGATGCGGAAGGTGTCGATCAGCCGGGTGACCTCGCCCTCGGCGTCCTTGATCGGCTTGCCCGCCTCGACGCAGAGCGCATAGGCGAGCTCGTCGAACCGCTCCTGAAACCGCCCGACGCAGTGCTGGAGCACCGCCTGCTTCTCGTAGCTCGCGAGCCGCGCCATCGGCTCGGCGGCGCGGACAGCGCCGGCAATCGCCTCGTCGATCACGTCGGGCGTGGCGAGCGCGGTGCGGAACGCCACCTCGCCGGTGAACTTGTCGGTCACCTCGAGATCGGTGTTCGGCTGCGCGGCCTTGTTGTTGAGGTAGAGCGGGTAGGTTTTCTTGAGTTTGGGCATTCAAAACTCCGTTCGGGCTGAGCTTGTCGAAGCCCCGCCCTTCTTCGGACGAGCCGCTGAATCCAAAAGCGGCCCTTCGACAGGCTCAGGGCGAACGGTTTAAGAGCTTTAAAGTTTCGCGCTCAATTCCTTGATATCCTTGTTCAATATCCGGTCATTCTCCGAGTAGTCGACCGGGCAGTCGATCAGGTGCACGCCTGCCGTGTCGCGGCAGCGGGCGAGCACTTCGGTCAGGTGAGCGCTCGATTCCACGCGATGTCCCTTGGCGCCGTAGCTGTCGGCATAGGCGACGAAATCCGGATTGCCATAAGTCAGGCCCCAGTCCTTGAAACCCATGTTGGCTTGCTTCCAGCGGATCATTCCGTAGGCGTCGTCGCGCAGGATCAGCACCGTCAGGTTGAGACCGAGGCGCACCGCGGTCTCCATCTCCTGGCTGTTCATCATGAACCCGCCGTCGCCGCAGATCGCCATGACCTTGCGCTCCGGATAGAGCATCGCGCTCATCATCGCACTCGGCAGCCCCGCGCCCATCGTCGCCAGCGCGTTGTCGAGCAACACGGTGTTGGGCAGGTACGCGGTGTAGCCGCGCGCGAACCAGATCTTGTACACCCCGTTGTCGAGGCAGATGATCCCGTCCTCGGGCATGCTGTCGCGCACCTGTTGGACCAGATGCGGCGGGAAGATCGGGAAGCGATCGTCGCCCGCCAGCTTGCCGGTGTGCTCGAGCTCGGCCTTGCGGTAGGCGAGCATGTGGTCGAACGACCACTTGCCCTGCGGGACGATGTCCTCCTTGATCTGCCAGATCGCGTTGGCGATGTCGCCGATCACCTCGATCTGCGGGAAATAGACCGGATCGACCTCGGCGGTGCGGGTCGAGACATGGATCACGCAGCGCCCGTCGGCCTTCATGAAGAACGGAGGCTTCTCGATCACGTCGTGCCCGACGTTGATGATGCAGTCCGCATCCTCGACCGCGCGGTGGACGAAGTCCCCCGCCGAGAGCGCCGCGCAGCCGAGGAACAGCGGGTGCCGCTCGTCGATCACGCCCTTGCCCATCTGGGTGGTGAGGAAGGGGATGCCGGTCTTCTCGACGAACTGGCGTAGCATCCGCCCGGTCATCTTGCGGTTGGCGCCAGCGCCGATCACCAGCGCCGGGGCCTTGGCCTTCTCGATCGCCTGCACCGCCTGGCGCACCGCCTTGGGCTCGGCCGAGGGGCGGCGCGCGGTCGAGCGCACGATCGGGCGCGAATCGGTATGTTCCTCGGCGATGTCCTCGGGAAATTCGAGGTGCACCGCGCCCGGTTTCTCCTCCTCGGCCAGCCGGAACGCCTCGCGCACGCGGCTGGGAATGTTGTCGCCTGCGGCGAGCTGGTGCGCGAACTTGGTGATCGGCCCCATCATCGCGACCACGTCGAGGATCTGGAAGCGGCCCTGCTTCGATTTCTTGATCGGCTTTTGCCCGGTGATCATCATCATCGGCATGCCGCCGAGCTGGGCATAGGCGGCCGCGGTCACGAAGTTGGTCGCGCCAGGACCAAGCGTGGCGAGGCACACGCCCGTCTTCCCCGTATGGCGGCCGTAAGTCGCGGCCATGAAGCCCGCGCCCTGCTCGTGCCGCGTCAGGACGAGCTCGATCGTATCCGATTTGGACAGCGATTCGAGGAAGTCGAGGTTCTCCTCGCCGGGCACGCCGAAGATGTATTCGACGCCCTCGGCCTCGAGGCATTCGATAAAGAGATCGGACGCTTTCTGCTTGCCGCCTTCGGCCATGATCGCATTCCCCCCAAACGATTGACGCCCCTTGGCGCCGACGCTTCGATGCGACCGGTGGCGGCTCTGCGCCGCTCGATGCCAAGCGGGGTATCAAATGGGCGCGCGCGAGTCACGCCGCTTGCGCCGCGATCAGTATCCGCGCGCGGGATCGAACACCGGCTCGAGCGGCTTGCCCGCTACGAACCGGCGGCAGTTGGCGAGAAAGCGCTCGGCCGAACGGACGAACATCTTCGACTGCGCGCGGCCCGAGAGGTGCATGGTGACGTGCGCGTTGTCGAGCGCCCACAGCGGATGCTCGGCGGGCAGCGGCTCGGGCGTGGTGACGTCGAGGAAGGCGCCGCCGATGCGCTTGTCCGCGAGCGCGGCGACGAGCGCTTCCTGATCGACCACCGCGCCGCGCGCGATGTTCACCAGCACCGCGTCGGGTTTCATCGCCGCGAGCTCGGCCGCGCCGATCATCGCGTCGGTCTCGGGCGTGGCTGGCACCGCGAGGATGACCCAGTCGAACTCGCCGAGCCGCGCGCGCCATTCGTCCGGGCCGAGCACACCGTCTCCCCCCGAGCGGCGCACCACCGCGACCTCGACCTCGAACGCCTCGAGCCGCGCCTTCACCAGCTTGCCGATCGCGCCATAGCCGAGCAGCAGCGCCTTGCTCCCCGCCAGCTCGCGCTTGCCCGGCGAATCGAGCAGCCACTCGCGCCGATCCTGCGCGCGCACGACCTCGCGATAGCCCTTGGCCATCGTCAGCATGCCCATCACGACGTACTCGGCGATCGTGACCGCGTTGATCCCCGCCCCGTTTGTGATGGTCGTGCCGCGCCGCTGCAGCAGGTCGAGCGGCAGGAAATCGAGCCCGGCGTAGATCGAATTGAGCCAGACCAGCTTCTCTGCCCGCCGCACCGCCTCGGCCATCGGCTCCTTCGCGTCGAGATCGAACCAGCCGATCTCCGCCTCGGGCGCGAGCGCATGCAGTTCCTCGACCGAGGTGTACCAGCGCGGTTCGATCCCGGATGGGAGCTGTGTTTCGACCAGCGGCCGGATCAGGCCGGAGAGTACGGCGGTCGTCACAGCTTCCAGTCCCACCCCAGCGGATCGCCGTCCATCACTTCCACGCCCTTCGCGGCGAGTTCGTCGCGGATTGCGTCGGAGCGGGCGAAGTCGCGCGCGGCGCGGGCATCGCGGCGGCGCTCAAGTGCATCCTCGACGTCGTCCTCGTCGAGCTCGGCGGCCTGCGGGCGCACGCGCAGGTCGGCGCGGGTGAGGTCGAGCAGGCCCAGCCCGAGCACCGCGTCCATTTCGGCCACCGCGGCGCGCTTGGCAGAGGAATCGACCTTCTTCGCGGCGAGCACCTCCTCGAGCGCGGTCAATGCGAGCGGGGTGTTGAGATCGTCCGAGATCGCGGCATCGAACCGCTCGAGGAACGGTGCGAGCTTCGGGTGGCGCGGATCGCCGCCGTCGTCGGCATCGCCGATCCGCTCGACCGCGATCGCCATGCGCTTGAGCCGCGTGAGCGCCGCGCCAAGACCGTCCCATGAGAATTCGAGCTCGCTGCGGTAGTGCGCTTGAAGACACATCAGGCGGTAGGCGAGCGGATGGTAGCCCTTCGACACGAGCAACGGCAGGCGCAGGAACTCGCCCGCGCTCTTGCTCATCTTGCCCGACCGCTCGACGAGGAAGTTGTTGTGCATCCACACGCGCGCGCCGCTCGCGAGCGGATCGTCGAGCCCATCGGCGCAGCAGCGCGCCTGGTTCTGCGCGATCTCGTTCGGGTGGTGGATTTCGCGGTGATCGATCCCGCCGGTGTGGATGTCGAACGGGAAGCCGAGCAGCGCTTCGCCCATGACCGAGCATTCGAGGTGCCAACCGGGCGCGCCCCGGCCCCAGGGGCTGTCCCATTCCATCTGGCGCGTTTCGCCCGGCGGGGTCTTGCGCCAGATCGCGAAGTCGGCCCCATTGCGCTTCCCCTCGACCGCATCGATCCGGCCCTCGCCCTCCTCGGTCTTCGCGCGCGCGAGGCGGCCGTAATCGGCGATCGTCGAGACGTCGAAGTAGAGCCCGCCCTCGATCTGGTAGCAATGCTTGTCCGCGATGGACTTCGCGAACTCGATCATCTGGGGCACGTAGTCGGTCGCGATCGGCCACTGCGCCGGCTGGCGGATATTCAGCGCTTCCACGTCGGCCCAATAAGCCTCGGTATAGTGCTTCGCGATGTCCCAGATCGATTGCGCGTTTTCGGCCGCAGCCTTCTCCAGCTTGTCCTCGCCCGCGTCGGCGTCGTCGGTCAGATGGCCGACATCGGTGATGTTGATCACGTGGGTGAGATTGTAACCCTTCCAGCTCAGCGTCCGTCCCAGCACGTCGGCGAAGACATAGGCGCGCATGTTGCCGATGTGCGGATAATTGTAGACCGTCGGCCCGCACGAATAGACGCGCGCTTCGCCGGGATGGATGGGCTCGAAGGTTTCGAGCCGGCGGGTCAGGGAGTTGAAGAGCTGGAGCGAGGCGGCGGTCATCGCGGTCAGCCTTGGCCCGCGCGCGGGCTTGCGGTCAAGCGTCGAAGCCCTGCCAGCGGATCGCCTCGTCGATCGGCGCGCGCGCGACGGGGAAGTTGTTCACCGCAGCCGCTGGATCGCGCCAGCCGATCGCGAGGCCGCAGAAGAAGGTATGATCCTCGGGGATCTCGACCACCTCGCGGATTTGCGGCGAATAGACCGCCCAGGCCTCCTGCGGGCACGAATCGAGCCCTTCCTCGCGCAGCAGCAGCATGATGGTCTGCAGCCACATGCCGATGTCCGACCACTGGGGCGGACCCATGTACTTGGGCGTGTGGACCAGCATCAGCACCGGGGCGCCGAATGCGCGGAAGTTGTTGGCGAACCAGGCGAGGCGCTTGGGCTTGTCCTCGCGCGGGATTTCGAGCGCGCCGTACATGTCCTCCCCCACTCCGCGGCGGCGCGTTTCGTAGGCGCCATCGAGCCCGGGCGGATAGATATGATACTCGGGCGCGTGCGCCGCGCGGCCCTTGGGAAATTCCTCCGCGATCCGCACGAACAGCCGCTCCATCGGCTCACCGGTGAGCATGACCCCGTGCCACGGCTGCACGTTCCCGCCCGACGGCGCGCGCTGCGCCTTCTCAAGCACGCGCGCGATCATGGCGCGGTCGACGGGCTTGTCGAGGAATGCACGCACCGAACGGCGGCTGGCGACGGCTTGCGAGACGTTCATCAATCCGTGCCAGAAAGAAGGGCGACGATGTTGCGCCGCCCGTTTGCTATGCGCAGGATATAGATGGCCGCTTCGTCGTGTTCGAAAACGATGATGTAGTTGCCAAAATTGGCAGCTCTGACCGATTCGCCCCACTCACTCCGTAAGCGGAACCGACGAGGATTGTCTGCGATCGTTTCGATGAATTCGCGCAAGATGGCAACGAACCGCCTTGCCTGCTCCGCATCATCTTCAGCGATGTAGTCGCCAATCTCGCCGATGTCGGAGAGCGCGTCTTCCAGATAAAGGAGCTTCAACCGACAGGCCCATCCGCCCGCCGCGCGGCGATCTCATCGATCCGTTTGTACACCTTTGCGAAGACCTCATCAGCCGTATAGCGTTTTCCTGCACGAGCCTTGTCGAGGATAGCACGCATCGCGGCGTTTTCGGTCTCACGCCGCTGCTGCTCGTCACCCCAATCGCGCAGAGCTTCGCGAACGATCTCGCTAGTGGTCGCGTATTCGCCAGCCTCTACCGCCGCGCGCAGCTTGGCGGCCATCTCTTCGGGCATGGTCACGGTGATGCGCTCGAGCTTTCCCATGACGCATACTTTATCACACCATGTGTGACCCCGCAAATCACTCCACCTCGAACAACCCCGCAAGTTGCTCGATAATGGTGCCGCCCAGTTGCTCGACGTCCATGATCGTGACCGAGCGTTTGTAATAGCGGGTGACGTCGTGACCGATGCCGATCGCGGATAGCTGAACGGGCGAGCTCTTCTCGATCCATTCGATCACGCGGCGCAGGTGGCTTTCGAGATAGCCGGCGCTGTTCACGCTCAGGGTCGAATCGTCGACCGGGGCGCCGTCGGAAATGACCATCAGGATGCGGCGGTCCTCGGGCCGGGCGAGCAGGCGCTGGTGCGCCCAGAGCAGCGCCTCGCCGTCGATGTTCTCCTTGAGCAGCCCCTCGCGCATCATCAGACCGAGGTTGCGGCGCGCGCGGCGCCAGGGCTCGTCTGCTTTCTTGTAGACGATGTGGCGCAAGTCGTTGAGGCGGCCGGGCTGCGGCGGCTTGCCGTCGGCGAGCCAGGCCTCGCGGCTCTGCCCGCCCTTCCACGCGCGGGTGGTGAAGCCGAGGATCTCGGTCTTGACCCCGCAGCGTTCGAGCGTGCGCGCGAGGATGTCGGCGCTGATCGCGGCGATCGAGATCGGCCGTCCGCGCATCGAGCCCGAGTTGTCGATCAGCAGCGTCACCACCGTGTCCTTGAACTCGGTATCGCGCTCGATCTTGTAGCTGAGCGAATGGCCGGGGCTGATGACCACGCGCGCGAGCCGCGCGGCGTCGAGCAGGCCCTCTTCCTGGTCGAAATCCCAGCTGCGGTTCTGCTGCGCCATCAGGCGGCGCTGGAGCCGGTTGGCGAGCTTGGTGACGACCGATTGCAGCCCGGCGAGCTGGCTGTCGAGATAGGTCCGCAGCCGGTCGAGCTCTTCCGCATCGCACAGCTCGGGCGCTTCGATCACCTCGTCGAACTTGTCGGTGAAGTATTTGTACTCGAAGTCGTTGGGGATGTCGGTCCACGGGCGGTTGGGGCGGACCGGGTGAATGCCCTCCTCGCCCTCGTCCGAGGGCTCGCCGTCGGCCATCTCCTCGCCCTCGGCGGTATCGGTGTCGTCGCCGTCCTCGCTTTCGCCTTCGCTCGGCTCGCCGGCGATCTGGGTCGATTGTGGTTCGGATTCGCCGCTGTCTTCGCCCTGATCCTCGTTCTCGTCCTCGTCGGCACCGTCTTCGCCCTCGCCGTCCTCGTCCTCGCCACCGTCGTTCTCTTCGGCTCGGGTGAGCTCGAGGTGCCGCAACATGTCGAGCGCAAGCGACTGGAAAGCCTTTTGATCGTCGAGCGACAGCGCGAGCGCCTCGAAGTCCGGCTCGGCGCGCGCCTCGATGAACTCGCGCACCATGTCGACGCCCGCCCGGGCGCGCTCGGGCACCGGCGCGCCGGTCAGGCGCTCTCGCAGAATCAGGCCGAGCGCGGTCTGCAGCGGCACGTCGCTCTCGCTCTGCGCGCGCGCGATCGGATCGCTCGCGGTGCGCAGCTCGACCGCGGCGTCAAGATTGTCGCGTATCCCGCTGAAGTTGTTCGCGCCGAGCGCCTCGTAGCGGACCTGCTCGGCCATGTCGTAGCAGGCGCGCGCAACCGGCTCGGCGGGCATGCCGCGCGCGTGGAGCGCTGCGTCGTGATGACGCAGCCTGAGCGCGAAGCTGTCGGCGAAGCCGCGCGCCTCGCGCGCCTGCTCCGGCGGAAGGTTGCGGCCCGGCAGCGGCACGCGGAAGTTCTTGCCGTTCGCCGCGGGTGCGTCGGCGCTCCACGCCACCTCGACCTCGGGCTCGCGCGCGAGCGCCCGCGCGGTGCCGGTCAGCGCCTGCTTGAAGCGGTCGAGGGGTGTCTGGTCTGCCAAGCTATTCTTTCCGAGCCCCCGCGAAGGTGGGGGCCTCAGGCCTCCTGGTCGTTCGGTTCGGCTGCATCATCGATAGCCTCCCGAGGTCCCCGCCTTCGCGGGGACTCGGGCAGAAAATCATCATATGATTTTCTGCCCGGTCTTCGCCCAGTCGGCGAGGAAGCCTTCGATGCCCTTGTCGGTCAGAACGTGCTTGAACAGGCCCTTGATCACGCCCGGCGGCATCGTCGCAACGTCGGCGCCGATCTTCGCGCTCTGGAGCACATGCGTCGCGTGGCGAACCGAAGCGACGAGGATCTGCGTATCGAACAGATAGTTGTCGTAGATCAGCCGGATGTCGCCGATAAGCTCCATCCCGTCGAACCCGTTGTCGTCGTGCCGGCCGACGAAGGGCGAGATGAAGGTCGCCCCCGCCTTGGCCGCGAGCAGCGCCTGGTTGGCCGAGAAGCACAGCGTGACGTTGACCATCGTGCCCTCCCCGGTCAGCGCCTTGCAGGTCTTCAAGCCGTCGATCGTCAGCGGCACCTTGATGCAGACGTTGTCCGCAATCTTGCGCAGGACCTCGGCCTCTTTCATCATCGCCTCGTGGTCGAGCGCGACGACTTCGGCGCTCACCGGACCATCGACGAGGCCGCAAATCTCTTTCGTCACTTCCATGAAGTCGCGGCCCGATTTGGCGATCAGCGAGGGGTTGGTGGTGACGCCGTCGAGCAGGCCGGTTGCGGCCAGCTCCTCGATCTCGGCGGTATCGGCGGTGTCGACGAAGAATTTCATGGGGCAGACTCGGATGTTTGAGGATGGCGGAGCCTATAGGCCCTGGCCCTCGCAAGGCAACCGCGGGAGGGCCAATCGAGTGCATTCAATGACAGCTTCAGGCTACCGCAAGCTCCCCGCGTTAGAGTCGAGGTTCTACGCTGCATAAGAAAATCAAACTGAAGGATTTCAGATGTCAGGCAGTTAGACGTTTCTACAATCGTCGTCGTAGTCGAGCGTCCAAGCGGCGCGGCAAACCAAATCATGGCTATGTGGTTGATGCTGGATTTAGTTACGAGAGATCCCCGGCAAGTTATCATTGCGCAACCGAGAACAGGAGAAGTCGAGGGGCACACCATCACGGTCATGCCCGAGCCCGGCGGAGGAGACTTCAAACCGACCCTGATGCAAACTCAGATCGAGGCTCTGCGCGATGCGTTTGAGCGGGTGGGAGAGGTCATTGCGGATCTCAATGACGAGGCGATTTACCAAGTCGGTAACGTCACTATAAAGGGAGCGGAGTTGAAAGCGGCTTATTTTGCGCTGACGACGATCGAGGTCAACAATAATTTTTATGATGCTGGCTATGGTGGGCGAATTACGGCCATACCCTCTATATTAATTTAGACACTGCCATCTTCTATAACCAGAACGGAGAGGCAGGCATGAACTTTCTTATGATTCACGAGATGGTGCACAACTCAGAAGTTGGCAGAGCTGTCGTTCAACAGAGTTGGGATAGACACCTCGAATCTGGCGGGTCGACCAATAATTATGATGCAAGCAGCCATTACTTTACAATGCAGGAGCAAATGACGAATACGCTTGCAAAACAGATAGCCGGCCAGATAGGCGTTACGATCGACCCGGATGGAGAAGGCGGCTTCCCACCGCCCGGCTATTATCAAGGCAGCGAACTGATCCCACCGGAATAGTGGCCATGATGCGAACTGTCCCTCTTTTCGCTTTATTGCTGATCGCCGCGTGCACCACGGCAGATGATGCTGTGGGTTCTGACATATCTGCGGCAGATCAGCGAACTCTTCTCCCTCCAGGGCATGTTCCCGCTCCTCCGCCCAAGCCATGGGGCCCCAATTGGCTGTACGGACTCACGTTTGAGGAGGTCGTCCGCTATCTGGGACAGCCGGATAACCAGGATGGGCCGCCTCAATCGGAATCAGGCTTAACATTCGGTCGTTCGATCGATTACTTTAACGAGGTCTGCAATTTCAGTGTTTGGTTTCGAAGGAAGAAGGACACACCTTGGGGCGTGCATTTCTTTTATGCATATGACCGGAACGGCAAGGCGGTCGAAATTGCCCCATGCCTTGAGACATTTCTGCAAATTCCCCCGCCCGAATAAGGGGAGTCGTATCGCGTGCGATTGCCGGGCTCGTCGCGACGCAGCGGGCAGTTAAAGCGCTGCCCCCGCCCCGAACACACCGATGATCAGCGGATCGCCGGTCGCGCGCGGGTTTGCCCGGATCGCGGCTTCCTCGGCGCCGATTTCGCGCCAGATCGTGTCGTCGATCGTCGTCGCGACGCGCGCCGCGACTTGCGGTACGTCGACCCCGCTCAGCGCAGCGAGCGCTTGCCCGACCAGCGGATCGCTCGCAACGCGCATCGCCTGCCCCAGTTCGGGCACCATGGCGTCGAGCAGCCGCGTGCCGAGTTCTCCGCGCAGGAAGGCGGTCGCCGCGGTGGGTCCGCCGCGCACGAGGTCGATCGCATTGCGGATGCCGATCGTGCGCACGGCATCGGTCACCAGCGGCGCGGCGCGTTCGGCGCCCTCGTAGACGATGTCGGCGAAGGCGCCCTCCAGCCGGGACTTGAAAAGCGGCGAGGTGAGGATGCGGCCGAGAACGTCGCCGCGCGTTCCGAGCAACTGGCCCAGCCCCAGCCGCGCGACCTGTTCGTCCCAATACCCTTCGGGCTGGAGCATTCGCGCGAAGGCTCGCTCGCTCGACAGGAACAGCAGCCGCTGGACGGCATCGGTCAGGCTGAACCCACCCACCGTGGCGCAGCCCGGCAGGGCAAGCAAGCCGGTCGCCGCCATGCCGCCCATGAAGGCGCGACGCGCGATGGGCCGTGCGACGATGGGGGGCAACAAATCGGACATTTCTTCTCTCCTCGCCTTGCCGCTCCCACCAGCGGGCCCTCATATGGAGGCGATTACATGAACCGCGTCCGCCTCATCGTCTTCAACGCCGCGCTCGGCGCGCTCGACTATCGTGTGCCCGAGGGCATGGATGTCGGCCCCGGCTCGGTCGTGGTCGCGCCGCTCGGGCCGCGCCAGATCGTCGGGATCGTCTGGGACGCAGAACGGCTTCCGGCCGAATCGGTGCCCGACAGCAAGCTGCGTCCGCTGCTCGAGGTGCTGCCCGTTCCCCCGCTGCGGCCCGAGCTGCGGCGGCTGATCGAATGGACCGCGGATTATTATTGCGCCTCGCTCGCCTCGGTCGCGCGCATGGTGATATCGAGCGGCGGCGCGCTGCGCGGCCCCGCCACCGTCACCGAATACCGCCTGACCGGCGGCATGCCCGAGCGGATGACCGCGCAGCGCGAGCGCGCGATGGAACTGCTCGAAGGCGAGCAGGCGACGATCCGCGAGCTGGCCGAACTGGCGGGCGTGTCCGACGCGGTGCTGCGCGGGCTGGTCAACCAGGGGGTGCTCGAGCCGGTAACGGTCGACTGCGACCGCCCCTACCCGCACGCCGAGCCCGGCCACGCTACGGTCGATCTCAGCGGCGAACAGGCCGAGGTCGCCGCGCGGCTGGTCGCGGCGGTCGAGGCGCGCGAGTTCGCCCCCTTCCTGCTCGACGGGGTGACCGGATCGGGCAAGACCGAAACCTATTTCGAGGCGGTCGCGGCCGCGCTCGAGGCAAAGCGGCAGGTCCTCGTGCTCCTGCCCGAGATCGCGCTGACCGAAGCCTTCCTGCGCCGGTTCGAGGACCGCTTCGGTGCGCCGCCGATCGTGTGGCACTCCTCGCTCAAGTCGACCGAGCGCCGCCGCGCCTGGCGCGCGATCGCCAGCGGAGACGCGCAGGTCGTGGTCGGCGCGCGCTCGGCGCTGTTCCTCCCCTACGCCAATCTCGGCCTGATCGTGGTCGACGAGGCGCACGAAGTCAGCTTCAAGCAGGACGACGGGGTGCGCTACAACGCGCGCGACGTGGCGGTGATGCGCGCCCATTTCGAGAAGCTGCCGGTGGTGCTCGCCAGCGCCACGCCGGCGCTCGAAAGCCTGCAGATGGCCGAGAGCGGCACTTACGAGCGGCTCGAGCTGCCGAGCCGCTTCGGCGCGGCCGAGCTGCCCGCGATCGACACGATAAACCTGACCGAAGAGCCGCCCGAACGCGGCCGCTGGCTCGCCCCGCGGCTGGCGGCGGAGCTCGCCGCGCGGCTCGAACGCGGCGAGCAGTCGCTGCTGTTTTTGAACCGCCGCGGCTACGCCCCGCTGACGCTGTGCCGCAACTGCGGCTTCCGCTTCGAATGCCCCAACTGCACCGCCTGGCTGGTCGAGCACCGCTTCAGCCGCAAGCTGGCCTGCCACCATTGCGGACACGAGACGCCGCCGCCCGCCAACTGCCCCGAGTGCGGCGAGCCGGATTGCCTCGTCGCATGCGGGCCCGGCGTGGAGCGGATCGCCGACGAGGTTGCCGAAATCCTGCCCGAAGCGCGCGTCGCGGTGGCGACCAGCGACACGCTCAACTCGCCCGAGAAAGCCGCCGAATTCGTCTCGGCGGTCGAGGCGGGCGCGATCGATGTGATCGTCGGCACCCAGCTCGTCACCAAGGGTTTCCACTTCCCCGAGCTGACGCTGGTGGGCGTGGTCGACGCCGACCTCGGGCTCGAGGGCGGCGACTTGCGCGCGGCGGAGCGCACCTATCAACAGGTCGCGCAAGTCGCCGGGCGCGCGGGACGCGGCGATAAGCCGGGCGAAGTGCTGATCCAGACCCGCCATCCCACCGCGCCGGTCATCGCCGCGCTGGCCGCGGGCGACCGCGATGCGTTCTACGAAGCCGAGACCGAGGCGCGCCGCCACGCGGGCGCGCCGCCGTTCGGCCGCTGGGCCGCGATCATCGTCTCGAGCGAGGACGAAGCCGAGGCCAAGGAAGCCGCGCGCGCGATCGGCGGCACCCGGCCCGACCTGCCCGACATCGCGGTGCTCGGCCCCGCACCCGCCCCGCTCTCGCTCCTGCGCGGCCGCTACCGCTATCGTCTGCTGATCAACGCGCGCCGCAGCGCGCAGGTGCAGGACGCGATCCGCCACTGGCTCGGCGCGCTCGACTTCCCGCGCGGCGTGCGGGTAAGCGTCGACATCGACCCCTACAGCTTCGTTTGAGGAACCCGCCCATGCTGACCGTCCACCACCTGCGCATCTCGCAAAGCGAGCGCATCGTCTGGCTGTGCGAGGAGTTGGGGCTCGACTACGCGCTCAAGCTCTACACACGGCGCGAGGACAACAACCTCGCGCCCGACGAGTACAAGGCGCTGCATCCGATGGGGATCGCACCGGTCATCACCGACGACGATCTCGTGCTCGGCGAAAGCGGGGCGATCTGCGAATATATCGACCGCACCTATGGCGGCGCGAAGCTTTCGCCGGGCGCAGACCATCCCGACTTCGCCGGGCACCTTTTCTGGTTCCACTTCGCCAACGCCACCTTCATGACCAACGGCATGATGGCGCTGGTCGCCGGGCGGATGGGCGAGGTGCCCGAATTCGTGACCGGCCGCATCGCCAAGGCCTGGGCGCTGGCCGAGGCGCGGCTGGGCGAGGCCGAGTTCTTCGGCGGACGGCAGCTCACCACCGCCGACATCATGATGGGCTTCAACCTCACCACCTCGCGTCTGTTCGGCGGCGCGAGCCTCGATCCCTATCCCAACGTCGCCGCCTACCTCCAGCGCATCGGCCGCCGCGACGCCTACCGCCGCGCGATGGAGAAGTGCGAACCGGGGGTGGCGCCGAAGCTGGATTGAGGCCGACCGGCTGGAGTAATTCGATGGTTCGGCTCAGCAGTGTCGTATTTCTGTTTATCGCCTCCGCTTGTGCTGCCGCAGAGCCTGTTGGCGAGCAACAAGGGGAAGCACTCGTCACGATTGCGCGCACGCACTTCGCGGTTCAGACCGCAACGCGATCGTCGGGCGACGCATCCGCTCCATCCGCACGCGGTCTTTCGGAAGTCCGATACGACCTGCCTTCGGGCGGCCGGCTCGCGGCCTACTATCTGACGCCAGATGGTAAGCTGTTGAAATTCTTGGTCAACGCACCGACCAGCAATCCATACCTCGAAATTAACGACAGGCGTCGTTTCATCGAGAAATTGATGAAGATCGTTGTCGCCGACAGCGGGTCTGAAGAGCGTGCATGGGCGGCCAAACAGCTCGACGAATCTTGGAGCGAACGTGTAAGATCACTACCGGTGCAGGTCGGTGGCTACGTGTTCAGCGGTATCACGGTCCAATCCCCGGCAGGATCGCACGACAATTTCAGGATCATTGCCCTCGACACCGGGGCGGTGGGGCTGCGATATCAACCTTCGCGGTAGACCGCCCGATCGTCGCAGTTCCCCCTGTCCTACACGCCTGCGATCTGGCAGCCTCGCGGTGGCTCTTTCAAATTGTCAGCTCCTCCGCCCGCCACGCGCAAGGCGGCACGTCGCCATGCAAGGCGACACATCGCCATCGCAAAGTGACGTTTTTCGGCTGCAAGGCGACGCTTCCGCGCGCAAGGCGACGCATTTTCGCGCAAGGCGACCTTTTTAGGCCTGGACTGTGTAACATGCGGTCCATGTCTTGCTCCGCGAGCCCGGCGAATCGGAGCCAGCCAGCGCTGGCGAGCGTTGCCGAGCGAGCACTCCGCTACACTTCGCGGCCCTCCCGCTTCAGCAGCTCGCGCTTGATCCCGAGCCCGTAGGCGTAGCCGCCGAGATTGCCGTCCGAGCGGATCACCCGGTGGCACGGGATCAGCACCGCGACATTGTTGCGCGCGTTGGCGCTGCCCGCCGCGCGCACCGCCTTGGGGTTGCCCGCGGCGGCGGCGATATCGGCGTAGCTGCGCGTCTCGCCCGGCGGGATTTCGCGCAAGGCCTTCCAGCAGGCTTCCTGGAACGCGGTGCCCTTCACGTCGAGGGGGATGTGAGAAAAGTCTCCCGGCGCCTCGACCGTCGCGACGACATCGGCGAGCAGCTTCTCGAAGTCCGCCCCGCCCTCCACCAGCTCGGCCTTGGGAAAGCGGCGGCGCAGTTCGGCCTCGTCCTCGTCGAACGACAGGCGGCACACGCCCTTGTCGGTCGCGGCGACGAGCATCGAGCCCATGGTTGTGTCGACCACCGCCCAGTGGATCGTCGCCCCCCGGCCGCCGTCGGCCCACGCGCTCGGCGTCATGCCCAGTCTCCCTTTCGCATCGTCGTAGAACCGCGACGGGCCCGAATAGCCCGCCTCGTAGATCGCCTCGGTCACATTCGCACCGGCGCTCAGCGCATCGCGCGCGCGCTCCGAACGCAAGGCGCGGGCATAGGCGGCGGGCGAGAGACCGGTCGCGCGCTTGAACACCCGCTGGAAGTGGCTCGGCGAATAGCCCGTGAGTTCGGCCAGTTCGTCGAGCGAGGGCGAACCTCCGGCCTGCTTGATCTCGTCGATCGCGGCGAGCACCGCAGCCTCGTCGCGCGCGACATCGTCGGGCAGACAGCGCTTACACGCGCGCAGGCCCGCAGCGCGCGCCTCCGCGCCACTGGCGAAGAAGCGCACGTTCTCGCGGCTCGGATGGCGCGCGGCGCACGACGGGCGGCAATAGATGCCGGTGGTGAGCACCCCTGTCACGAAGCGCCCGTCGAAGCTCCTGTCGCGCCGCTTGACCGCAGCCCAGGCATTCTCGTCCGTAAACATGCCGGGCTCCTTCATAGCGTTCGATGCGTCCGGCGAAACTGCCGTTGCGTCGTACCGAACCCGTCTTAGTGCTTCGCCGCCCACGCTGCATCCCGGAGCTTGCGGTCAAAACCCGCCCCCGCCTACATACGCGGCGATGACCCGTCTGCTCACGCTCCTCGCCGCGCTCCTCGCGCTGACTCTCCCGGTCGCTGCGCAGGCGGATCCGGCCGATATCGACGCCGCCGCGCGCGGAGTGGTGCGGGTGGTGATCATGGGGACCGACGGGCAGGAGATCTTTCCGGTAAGCCACGGCACCGGTTTCGCGGTCGCTCCGAACAAGATCGTCACCAACGCCCATGTGGTGCGCGAGGCGCTGCAGGACGATACGTTGCGCATCGGGATCGTGCCGAGCGAGGGCGGCGAGGCCGCGGCCTATGCCCGGCCGATCGCGGTAAATCCGGGCAATGATCTCGCGCTGGTCGAGATCACCGGCGAGCTGCGCCTTCCGCCGCTGACGATCGCCGCCGGGCCGGTGCGCGACGGCGAGGTTTCGGCGGTCGGCTATCCGATGAACGTCGACCGCGCGCAGGGGCTCGACATCGCCGATATCTTCCGCTCCCAGCCACCGGTGAAGAGCCGCGGGTTCATTTCCGGCCAACGGCCGAGCCGGCTGTTCGACACGATCCTCCACACCGCCACGATCGCACGCGGCAATTCGGGCGGACCGCTGCTCGACGGCTGCGGCCGGGTCATCGGGGTCAACAGCTTCGGCACCGATTCGGGCGCATCGGACGGCGAGTTCTTCTTCGCGGTCTCGACCCAGGAGCTGCTCCCGTTCCTGCGCGCGAACGATGTCGATGCGCGGGTCAGCAGCCTGCCCTGCCGCAGCCTCGAGGACTTGAACGAGGCGGAGCGCGCGCGGGTCGAGCGGGAGCAGGCCGAAGCGCGACAACAGATGGCAGCGCGCGCGGAAGAAACCCGCGAACGCCGCGCCCGTGCCGAGGACGAGGCGCGCGAATCGGTCCAGACCGACCGCGAGAACGCGATGGCGCTCGCCTTTCTGCTGACGCTGCTCGCCGTCGGCGGGGGCATGGCCGCGTGGCAGGCGAAGCAGGCGGGCGAGAGTGGCGAAAAGCGGCTGATGGTCGCGGGCACGATCGCCGCGGTGGCGGCGATCGCCGCGCTGGCGCTGTGGTTCACCCGGCCCGGCCTCGACGAGATCGAGCGGCGCGTCGCCGCTGCGATGAACGAAGCCGGCGAGACGCCCGATGCGCCAGGCTCCGACGCCACCGGCGACGGGATGCTGACCTGCACGCTCGACCTCTCGCGCAGCCGCGTGGTCGGCGCGCCCGACCGCCAGCTCGAATTCTCCTGGCGCGAGGACGGCTGCGTCAACGGCCGCACGCAATACGGCTTTTCGGGCGGAAGCTGGTCGCGCGTCTTCGTGCCGAACGAGGAACAGGTGGTCTCGGTCAATACGTTCGATCCCGTAACCGGCACCTTCCGCACCGACCGCTACCTGCTAGGCCGCGCCGAGATGGCCGAAGCGCGCGAGGCGCGCGGAGCCTACACGCCGCCCCAGTGCGACGCACCCGAGGCGGCAGGCGACCTCGGCGAGCTCCAGTCTGGCGTCACCAGCCAACTCCCCGACGCGCCCAACGAGCGGCTCGTCTATTCGTGCGAGGCTAAGTGAGATTGCACCAAGTTGGGGATATCCGACTCTCTCGACTTGCGAACAGACGTGGAACATCCTAGCTATTGATCAGTCCTCACATGAGGGGACCGACTGGAGGCCTGCATTGCAAGGTTTTCTGACGTTCCCGACTTTGTCACAGGAGTTGCCGCTCCTGAGTGCTTAGCCAAATCGGGGACGAAATGGAGTAAACAGTGAAGCTGGCGGAGCGAACGGCCCCACAAGGTGGATAAGCCTTCGCCCACCGCTACCGAAGCAAGGCGGCAACCGAACTTCGGCGAATGATCGTGGCACCGCTGCGGTCGAGTAGATAAACTGGGAGGTCGCGGCTCAGCGACCTTGGAAGCGGCCCCGTCGATGACGGCCATCCCGCAACCTTGGTTTGGCAAAGGCGACCTCCTACTCCTCTGGTTCAAGCCGGACATCACGCAGGCTTTTGCGTTTACCCAACACTCATTCGCATACCGCCAGCAGGCCTTACCGGACTCGGGTTGCATCGCAGCAAGGCCGGTGCTAGTCGCGCGCCAGCTTTGCCGGGGTGGCTCGTTCCGCCCGCATCGGCATGGGCGATGCACCGCTATTTTCCGGACCTCTAAAGGACGAGAGACGCGTGGAGATTTCCGCCGGTATTCAGGCTAGCCTGTCAGGGCGTTACGCCTCGGCCCTGTTCGAGCTCGCGGCAGAGGCCGGCACGGTCACGGCCGTCGAATCGGACCTCGAGAAGCTGTCCGCCGCACTCGCCGAATCGGCCGAGATGCGCGACGTCACCACCAACCCCGAGCTGAGCCGCAAGGCGCAGGGCGCGGCGATGGCGGGCGTGGCCAAGCTGCTCGGCCTCGCCGAGCTGACCACCAATTTCCTCGGCGTGCTCGCCGCAAACCGCCGGCTGGGCGAACTGCCCAAGGTGATCCGCGCCTTCCGCGCGATCGCCGCGGCGCAGCGGGGCGAGGTCTCGGCCGAAGTCACCAGCGCGCACGCGCTCACCGACGCGCAGCTCGCCACGCTGAAGGACAAGCTGACCGCACGCGAAGGGCGCACGGTCAAGCTCGACGCGAAGGTCGATCCCGACCTCCTCGGGGGGCTCGTCGTCACGATCGGTTCGAAGCGGATCGACGGCTCGATCCGCACCCGCCTCAATTCTCTCGCCCACGCCATGAAGGGCTGACGCCACAAGGCTCGAAGGAAGACACGAACATGGAAATCCGCGCCGCAGAAATCTCCAAGGTCATCAAGGACCAGATCGCCAACTTCGGTACCGAGGCCGAAGTGAGCGAAGTCGGCTCCGTTCTCTCGGTGGGTGACGGCATCGCCCGCATCCACGGCCTCGACAAGGTCCAGGCCGGCGAGATGGTCGAATTCGCCAACGGGGTGCAGGGCATGGCGCTCAACCTCGAAGCCGACAACGTCGGCGTCGTGATCTTCGGCTCGGACGCCGAGATCAAGGAAGGCGACAGCGTCAAGCGCACCGAGACGATCGTGGACGTTCCGGTCGGCAAGGGCCTGCTCGGCCGCGTGGTCGACGCGCTCGGCAACCCGATCGACGGCAAGGGCCCGATCACCGACGTCGAGCGCCGCCGCGTCGAGGTCAAGGCGCCGGGCATCATCCCGCGCGAATCGGTTTCCGAACCCGTCCAAACCGGCCTCAAGGCGATCGACGCGCTCGTGCCCGTCGGCCGCGGCCAGCGCGAGCTGATCATCGGCGACCGCCAGACCGGCAAGTCCGCAGTCGCGATCGACACCTTCATCAACCAGAAGGAAGTCAACCAGGGCGACGACGAGGGCAAGAAGCTCTACTGCATCTACGTCGCGGTGGGCCAGAAGCGCTCGACCGTCGCGCAGATCGTCCGCCAGCTCGAAGAGAACGGCGCGATGGAATATTCGATCGTGGTCGCCGCGACCGCGTCGGAGCCCGCGCCGCTGCAGTACCTCGCGCCCTACACCGGCTGCGCGATGGGCGAATTCTTCCGCGACAACGGCATGCACGCCGTGATCGTCTACGACGATCTTTCCAAGCAGGCCGTCGCCTACCGCCAGATGTCGCTGCTGCTGCGCCGCCCGCCGGGCCGCGAAGCCTATCCGGGCGACGTGTTCTATCTCCACAGCCGCCTGCTCGAGCGTGCGGCGAAGATGAGCAAGGCCAACGGCGGCGGTTCGCTGACCGCGCTGCCGATCATCGAGACGCAGGCGGGCGACGTGTCGGCCTACATCCCGACCAACGTGATCTCGATCACCGACGGCCAGATCTTCCTCGAGACCGGCCTGTTCTACCAGGGCATCCGCCCGGCCATCAACGTCGGCCTGTCGGTCAGCCGCGTCGGCGGCGCCGCGCAGACCAAGGCGATGAAGAAGGTCTCCGGTTCGATCAAGCTGGAGCTCGCGCAGTATCGTGAAATGGCGGCGTTCGCGCAGTTCGGATCCGACCTCGACGCCGCGACGCAGAAGCTGCTGAACCGCGGCGCGCGTCTGACCGAGCTGCTCAAGCAGGCACAGTTCAGCCCCATGCCGTTCGAGGAGCAGACCGTGTCGATCTATGCCGGCACCAACGGCTACCTCGACGCGATCCCGACCGACCGTGTGACCGAGTACGAAGCGGCGATGCTGAGCTTCATGCGCAGCGAACACGCCGACGTGCTCGAGGGCATCCGCACGAGCGGCAAGTTCGAAGGCGACGTGGCGGACCGCACCCGCGCCGCGCTCGACACCTTCGCCAAGCAGTTCGCCTGAGCCCCGCGAGATACTAGCTAGGGAGCCGAAATGGCCTCGCTGAAAGAACTCAAGGGCCGGATCAACTCGGTCAAGTCGACCCAGAAGATCACCAAGGCCAAGCAGATGGTCGCGGCGGCGAAGCTGCGCAAGGCGCAGGCCGCGGCCGAAGCTGCGCGCCCCTATGCCGAGCGGCTATCCGCGGTGATGGCCTCTCTCGCGGGCAAGGTGAGCGGCGACAGCGCGCCCAGGCTGCTGGCCGGGACGGGCGCGAACCAGCGCCATCTGCTGGTGGTGGTCAACACCGACAAGGGCCTGTGCGGCGGCCTCAACGCCAACATCGTCAAGGCCGCGAAGGTCAAGGCGCGCGCGCTGATCGCCGAGGGCAAGGACGTGACCTTCTACCTCGTCGGCAAGAAGGGCCGCGCTCCGATCAAGCGCGACTACGCCGACAAGATCGGGCAGAATTTCGACACGAGCACGGTTCGCAACCCCGGCTTCGAGGAAGCCGAGGCGATCGCCGACGAGCTGATCGCGATGTTCGAAGCAGGCAAGTTCGACGTCGCGCACCTCGTCTATCCGACCTTCCAGTCCGCGCTGGTGCAGAACCCGACCGTGCAGCAGCTGATTCCGGTCCCCGCGCCCGAGGGGGCCGGCACGGCCGCGACCGGCGGCGATGCGGTGGTCGAGTACGAGCCCGACGAGGAAGCGATCCTCGAGGAGCTGCTGCCACGCTACGTCAAGACGCAGGTGTTCGGCGCGCTGCTCGAGATTTCGGCCTCCGAACAAGGCGCCTCGATGACCGCGATGGACAACGCCACGCGCAACGCTGGCGATCTGATCAACAAGCTCACCATCCAGTACAACCGCAGCCGTCAGGCCGCGATCACCACCGAACTGATCGAAATCATCGCCGGTGCGGAAGCATTATAATGGGCGCTTGGGGTCTTCTTTTCGACGAGAATGACGATGCCGCTGATTGGCTGGCGGACTTCGGCGATGTGCTTGACTGGAGCATCGTCGATCAGGCGTTCGATTGCGCAGGCGACGACTATTTGGAGGCCCCGGAATGCTCCAATGCGCTCGCAGCAGCCGAAGTGGTTGCGGCGGGCATAGGGAAAGCGTCGCCAAGGCTCGATCGTGCGATTGTCGAGTGGGCGGGTCAAGCCCCTCAGGAAGCCGAACTACGCCGCGCCAAGGCTGCCGATGTCATTGCGCGAGTGCGTGACGACAGCGAGCTCAGCGAACTCTGGCAAGATTCCGACGAATACGCCGACTGGCAAAGATCGGTGAACGAAACTCTCTCAAGGCTTTAAAACTGGATTCCACCGTGAACAAGATCGTCCTCCTCCTTCCCGCCCTCGCCCTTTCGCTCGCCGCTTGCGGTGAAGAGCCTGCGCCCGCGCCGGCCCCGACCGCCACCGCGACGCCGACGACGCCCGCCTTGCCCGCGCCGGATCAAGAGCTGTTCACCGGCGTTCTCGCCGAGGCATGCCCCGAGGCCGAACCGGTCAGCACTGCGTTCTGCAAGCGCGCCGGCTTCGGATCGAGCGACGTGATCTGCGAATACGGCCTCGGCGACGACGAATATCGCCGCGACAAGGCCACCCTCACCCCCGGCGACGGCGAATGGACGCTGGCCGACCCCGAAGCCGTTTGCGCCCAGAGCGCCGAATAACCCGCAAGGCAGGACATAGCATCATGGCCACCGCACCCGTTTTGAACCAGACCACTACCGGCACGATCAGCCAGGTCATCGGCGCCGTCGTCGACGTGACCTTCGAAGGCGAGTTGCCGGCGATCCTCACCGCGCTCGAAACGAAGAACGGCGATAACACGCTCGTGCTCGAGGTTGCGCAGCACCTCGGCGAGAACACCGTCCGCACGATCGCGATGGACGCCACCGAAGGCCTGACCCGTGGGCAGGACGTGGTCAACACCGGCCAGCAGATCTCGGTTTCGGTCGGCCCCAAGACACTCGGCCGCATCATGAACGTCGTCGGCGCACCGATCGACGAGCGCGGCCCGATCGGCGCCGAGCAGACCGCTCCGATCCACGCCGAGGCCCCGCTGTTCGTCGACCAGTCAACCGAAGCCGCGATCCTCGTCACCGGTATCAAGGTCATCGACCTTCTCGCCCCTTACGCCAAGGGCGGCAAGATCGGCCTGTTCGGCGGCGCCGGCGTCGGCAAGACCGTGCTGATCCAGGAACTGATCAACAACATCGCCAAGGGCCACGGCGGCGTGTCCGTCTTCGCCGGCGTCGGCGAGCGCACCCGCGAGGGCAACGACCTCTACCACGAATTCCTCGACGCGGGCGTCATCGCCAAGAACGAGGCGGGCGAGGCGATCTCCGAAGGCTCGAAGGTCGCGCTCGTGTTCGGCCAGATGAACGAACCCCCGGGCGCCCGCGCCCGCGTCGCGCTCTCGGGCCTGACGATGGCCGAATACTTCCGCGACCAGGAAGGGCAGGACGTGCTGTTCTTCGTCGACAACATCTTCCGCTTCACGCAAGCCGGTTCGGAAGTGTCGGCGCTGCTCGGCCGCATCCCCTCGGCGGTGGGCTACCAGCCCACGCTGTCGACCGACATGGGCAACCTGCAAGAACGCATCACCTCGACCACCAAGGGCTCGATCACCTCGGTGCAGGCGATCTACGTGCCCGCGGACGACCTTACCGACCCGGCGCCCGCGACTTCGTTCGCGCACCTCGACGCGACGACGACGCTGAGCCGCGCGATCTCCGAGCTGGGCATCTACCCGGCGGTGGACCCGCTCGACTCGACCAGCCGCGTGCTCGAACCGCGCGTCGTGGGCCAGGAGCACTACGAGACCGCGCGCAAGGTCCAGGAAACGCTGCAGAAGTACAAGTCGCTGCAGGACATCATCGCCATTCTGGGCATGGACGAGCTGTCGGAAGAGGATAAGCTGACCGTCGCCCGCGCGCGCAAGATCCAGCGCTTCCTCTCACAGCCGTTCCACGTCGCCGAGGTGTTCACCAACATCCCGGGCGAGTTCGTGCAGCTGGAAGACACGATCAAGTCGTTCAAGGCCGTCGTCGAAGGCGAATACGACCATCTGCCCGAAGCCGCCTTCTACATGGTCGGCGGCATCGACCAGGCCGTCGCCAAGGCGAAGAAGCTGGCCGACGAAGCGTAAGGCCCGGAGAGAAGATATGGCCCTTCACTTCGAACTCGTCACGCCGGCCAAGCTGATCCGTTCCGAGGAGGTCCACATGGTGGTCGTCCCGGGCACGGAGGGCGAGTTCGGCGTGCTCGAAGGCCACGCGCCCTTCATGTCGACGATCCGCGACGGCGCGGTGCAGGTCTACAAGACCGAAGGCGCCGCTCCGCAAGAAATCCAGGTCCGCGGCGGCTTCGCCGAAGTCAGCGAGAGCGGCCTGACCGTGCTCGCGGAGCACGTCGAGGGCTGAGCCTTCGCGCATGACCGGATACGAAGGGGCGGCCTGCAAGGGCCGCCCTTTTTGATTCGCGCAAAGGCGCGAAGGCGCGAAGGGGAGTATCGCGCTCGCACCGAAGGCGCCTTCTAAGTGCGCTGCATGTGAAAGTTGAGCGCGGCTTCGCCGCGGGCACGACATCTTCGTGCCTTCGTGTCTTCGTGTGATACCGAATCAGCGCAAGGCAGCTATCCGGCCAAACCTCTTCGCGCCTTTGCGCCTTTGCGTGAAAAACTAAAGAGCGCGACGGCTCCGCCCTCGCTCGTAGACCAGCATCGCGCCCACGGTGCCCAATGCGAACACCGCCCCCTCGAGCAGGCCGGTGTTGAGCCGGGTCAGTGGCCCGAACCGGTCCTCGCCGAACAGCGCGGTCAGCCGCTCGAAGCGCAATTGCGAGCCGCGGAAATTGTCGGCCAGCAGCGCGAGGCTGCCGCCCATCATCTCTCCCCCGAGCAGCGCGATCGCGATTCCCGCCCCGCCGCCCGCCAGCGCGGCGACGAACAAACCTTTGCGGCGCGAGGCGAGGCGGCTCGCGATGACGAACGCCGCGCCGACCGCGAGGCCGGTGAGCCCGCCCTCGAATGCTCCGGTGATGTCGCCCGGCGAGCGGCCGAACAGCAGGCGAAAAGCGTCGAGCCCGAGCAGCTTGGCGAGCGCGCCCGCGACGATCCCACCACCCGCGCCGCCGAGCGCGGCCCAGGGCGAGATCGCATCGCCCTCGCGCGGAACGAGCGCGATGCCGAGCCCGATCGCCGCCCCGGCGAAAAGTCCCACCCCGATATTGAGCACGAGCAGCACCAGCAAGCTCGACAGCGCGCCGCCGCCGCCCGCATCGGCCGCGAACCCGTAGACGATCCCGCCCACGATCCCCGCGATCCCCCCGCCAGCGGTGGCCGCAAGCGCGAGCGAAGCGGCGTCGATCCAGCGTGTGCCCGGCGCGGGCTGCTCGGGCCGGGCGCCCTCGCCCACCGCCACCGGCGCGACGAAGCGGTAGCCGTGCTTGGGCACCGTCTCGATGAAGCGCGGATTCGCCGCGTCGTCGCCGAGCGCACGGCGCAGCGTGCGGATGCACTGGGTCAGCGCCTCGTCGGTCACCGGGATGCCGCGCCAGACCTCCTCGTGGAAGCGATCCTTGGTCACCAGCCCGCCCGGATCGCGCAGCATCAGCACCATCGCGTCGAAATAGCGCGCGCTGATCTCGACCGGCGCCCCGCCCCGCGTGAGCCGGCGCGTGCGCACATCGAGCGCGAAATCGCCGAATTCGAAGCGGTTGGCGTCCAGCGCGCGGTCCTCCCTGCCGCGGGTCATGCCGCGCGGCGCGGCGGCCGTCCAGCCGCTCCGGCGCGCGCGTTCACATTGCCGTCACCTTTGCCGAGCAATCCATGCGTCATGACCGCCGCCGTGCGCACCAGGGCCTTCGCCGCCATTACCGCGCTGCTCGCGCTCGCCTCGTGCGGACCGCAGGTCGACATCCACTACGTCGCGACGCCCGAGCCGGTGGTCGAGGCGATGATCGAGATGGCCGAGATCGGCGAAGGCGACGTACTCTACGATCTCGGCTCGGGCGACGGGCGCATCCCGATCGCCGCGGCGAAGAAGTTCGGCGTGCGCGCGGTAGGGATCGAGATAGACCCGCGCCTGATCCGCAAGGCCGAGGCGAACGCCGAAGCCGCGGGCGTTTCGCACCTCGTCGAATTCCGCGAGGCCGACCTGTTCGCGACCGACTTCTCCGATGCGGACGTGGTCACGCTCTACCTGGGAGACACGCTCAACCTGCGGCTGCGCCCGCAACTGCTTGAACAGCTCGAACCCGGCGCGCGCGTGGTCAGCCACGATTTCGCGATGGGCGACTGGTCGGCCGAAGAACGCCGCGTGGTCGCCAACCGACAGGTCTACAAGTGGACCGTGCCCGAGACTTTCATCCCCGGCTTCGGCGGGGTGGATTAGCACCGGCGTCTATACGATCCTCCTCTGCAAGGGGAGGTGGCAGCCGCGTAGCGGCTGACGGAGGGGTGTCGCCCCTATCGAGAATGGGACACCCCTCCACCACCGCCTACGGCGGCGGTCCCCCTCCCCCTCCGGGGGAGGATCGGCTCACTTCTTTTCCGCCGCCTTCTTTTTCTTCATCGCGTCGTGGAAGCGGTCGGCCCAGCCGGGCTTCACGAGCTGTTCGGCGCGGACCATGCGCAGTTCGCCGTCGGCGACATCGCGGCTGACCGCGCTGCCCGCGGCGACGATCGCGTCCGCGCCGATCTTCACCGGGGCGATCAGCGCGCTGTTGCTGCCGATGAAGGCGCGCGGGCCGATCACGGTCTTGTACTTGAAGTAGCCGTCGTAGTTGCAGGTGATCGTGCCCGCGCCGATGTTCGCACCCGCGCCGATCTCCGCATCGCCGAGGTAGCTCAGGTGGTTGGCCTTGGCTCCCTCGCCCAGCACGGCCTTCTTCATCTCGACGAAATTGCCGACCTTGCTGCCCTTGCCCATCACCGCCCCGGGGCGCAGCCGGGCGAACGGGCCGACTTCGGCGCCCTCGCCGATCGAGGCGCCCTCGATATGGCAGAAGGCGCGGATCGTCGCCCCGTCGGCGACTTTCGCGCCGGGGCCGAACACGACGTTGGGCTCGATCGTCACGTCGCGGCCGATCTCGGTGTCCCAGCTGAAGAACACCGTCTCGGGCGCACGCAGCGAGGCGCCGTTCGCCATCGCCTCCTCGCGTTTCAGTTCCTGCCACTGCGCCTCGGCGCGGGCGAGCTCTGCGCGGCTGTTGATGCCCTGCACCTCGGCCTCGCCGGTTTCGACCACGGCCACTCGCAGGCCTTCCGCGATCGCATTGGTCGCGACATCCGGCAGGTAGTACTCGCCTTGGGCGTTGTCGTTGCCGACGCTTTCGAGCAACCTCCACAAATCGTCGCTATGGGCGAGGATGACGCCCGAATTGCAAAGATCGACCGCGCGCTCCGCTTCGGTCGCATCCTTGAATTCGACCATTTTGCGCACCGCGCCTGCCTCATCGGCGATAATCCGTCCGTAGGATAGCGGATCGGCCGGGCGGAAACCGAGCACGGCGACGCGCGCCTCCCCCTCGAGCACTGTCGCGAGCTTTCGCACGGTTTCCGATCTGACCATCGGGCAGTCGCCAAAGCAGACCATGACCAGTCCGCTGTAATCCGCGAGTGCCGCCTTTGCCTGTAACGCAGCATGTGCCGTGCCAAGCTGCGGCTCCTGCAAGGCAACGGTAATGTCGTGCGCCGCAAGCGCCTGCCGCAGTTGCTCATGCCGGTCGCCCGCGACCACGACGGTGTGCGTCGGTGCGAGCTCCGCGAGATTCGCCAGCAAATGTTCCAGCATCGGCCGGCCAGCTATCGGATGAAGGACCTTGTGCAGGTTCGATTTCATGCGGGTGCCCTTGCCCGCGGCGAGGATGATCGTGGCAAACTCTCTCATGCACGCGGCCATGCCAGCAAACGCTTGCGGTTTGAAGAACCATCCGGCACCCGGCGTGCATGGCGGACTTTCCCTTCGACATCGTCGGCTTCGATCTCGACGGCACTCTCCTCGAAACGCACCGCGACTTGGGCGCCGCCGTCAATCATGCGCTCGCGCTCGGCGGCTTCGCCAGCGTGCCGGCGGACAGCGCGAAGGATCTGATCGGCGGCGGAGCGAAAATCATGCTCCAACGCGCCATCGACGAACAGGGCGGCCTGCCACCGGACGAGTTCCACAAGCTCTACAAGGAAATGCTGGGATTCTACGGCGAGAACCACGCCGTCCACACGCAGTGCTATCCCGGCGCGCTCGTGATGCTCGACGAGCTGGCATCTCGCGGGGTGCGGGTCGGCGTGGTGACCAACAAGTTCGAACAGTTCGCCCGCGCGGTGCTCGGCACGCTGGAGCTGGTCGAACGGTTCGACTGCGTGATCGGCGGCGATACGCTCGGCAGGGGCCGTGCCAAACCCGCCGCCGACCCGATCCTGCACGCGCGCGAATGCTGCGGCGGCGGGCGGATGGTCTATGTCGGGGACAGTTCCTACGACGTGCGCGCCGCGCGCGCGGCGGGCGTGCCGGTGATCGCCGCCTGCTACGGATACTGCGACAGGCCGCGCGAGGAGTTGGGCGCGGATGCGATGATCGATTCGCTGAGCGAGTTGATCCCGGTGCTGGAAAAGCTCTGAGTTCCCGGCTCTTCGACCTTACGGCAGCGTGCGCGATCGCACATGCAGTTGCATCGCCGCGCGGAACCTGCCACCCCGCCCGCAGATTGACGCGAACGTAAGGCCGCACCGGCGGCAGGAGGACATGCCATGACCATCGACTTCAAGGACAAGGTAGCCATCGTCACCGGCGCGGGCGGCGGGCTGGGCCGCGAATATGCGCTCGAGCTCGCGCGGCGCGGGGCGAAGGTCGTGGTCAACGACCTCGGCGGCTCGCGCGACGGCACCGGCTCGTCCGACGCCGCCGCGCAAGTGGTCGAGGAGATCGAGAAGGCGGGCGGCGAGGCGATCGCCAACGGCGGCTCGGTCACCGAATACGAGCAGATGGAAAAGATGGTCGCCGACGCCAGGCAGAAGTGGGGCGGCGTCCACGTGCTGATCAACAACGCTGGCGTGCTGCGCGACAAGACCTTCGCCAAGATGAGCCCCGAGGACTTCGAGTTCGTGCTCAAGGTCCACCTGACCGGTTCGGCCTTCGCGACCAAGGCGTGCTGGGAGACGATGCGCGAGCAGGCCTATGGCCGCATCCTCATGACCGCGAGCTCGACCGGCCTGTTCGGCAATTTCGGCCAGGCGAACTACGGCGCGGCCAAGCTCGGCCTCGCAGGGCTGACCAAGACGCTCCAGCTCGAAGGCGCGAAGTACAACATCAAGGTCAACACGCTGTCGCCCGTCGCCGGCACGCGCATGACCGAGGACCTGTTCCCCGAGGAAGCGTTCAAGCTGTTCGATCCGGCCAACGTGGTCCCCGCGGCGCTCTTCCTCGTCAGCGGGGACGCGCCGACCAACGCGATCGTCGGCGCGGGCGCTGGCGGCTTCCATTCGGCCTGGGTTGTGATGAACGACGCGGTCTGGCTGAAGGACGAAGAGCGCACCGTCGAAGGCTTCGCCGCGCACTGGGACAAGATCAGCGAGATGAGCAACCTGCGCAGCCCGAATTCGGGCTCCGAACAGTCGGGCGCGATCCTCAAGGCGATGCAGGAAGTGCTCGGCAAGGATGCGGCGCCGTCCTCGGCGCGGAGCTGATCCCGGCTGTATTGACACACTAATACACCAGGCGTAGCTTCTCCCCTCCAAAGGGGAGGAGAGACGCCCATGTATACCGAAGACGACCTGCGCGGCGCGGTCGCCAGCGGCGCGCTCAGCGCCGAGGCGGCCGATGCCTTGCGCCAGCACGTGCGCGGTGCGCGCACCGCACCGGCCACCGACGAGGAGCACTTCCGCCTCGTCAACAGTTTCAACGACATCTTCGTCACCATCGCAGCGGTGCTGCTGCTGGTGGCGATGGCGGGCATCGGGCAGGCGTTCACGCCCGCGCTCGACGGGCCGCCGCCGTTCTCCGGCGTGCTGATCGCGGGTGCGGCGTGGACGATGGCCGAGTTCTTCACCCGCAAGCGGCGCATGGCGCTGCCGAGCATCGTGCTGCTGCTCGCCTTCGTGGGCGGCGTGTTCGAGACGCTGCTCGGCTTCACGATCATGGCCTTCGACCAACCCGATACGAACAAGACGCTGGCGGCGGTGCTGGTCGCCGGCTGCGCGCTGATCACCGCTGGCGCGGCGTTCGTGCACTGGCGGCGCTTCATGGTGCCGATCACCGTCGCCGCAGGCTCGGCGGCGGTCGCGGCCACGGGAATCGCGCTGATCGTCGCCGCGATCGGCCCGGACAACGTCCAGCCCGACACCGTACTGATGCCGCTGGTCTTCGCCGCGGGCATCGCGATCTTTCTGTTCGCGATGCGCTGGGACACGAGCGACGGCGAGCGCCGGACGCGCCGCAGCGACGTCGCCTTTTGGCTCCATCTGCTCGCCGCGCCGATGATCGCGCACCCGCTGTTCCACTGGATCGGTGTGACCCAGGGCCAGGATATCGGCGCCGGCGCGGCGGTCGCGGTGCTGGTGGTCTATATCGCGATGGGCCTCGTTGCGCTGGCGATCGACCGGCGCGCGCTGCTCGTCTCCGCCCTCGCCTACGTGCTCGCAACGCTGACCTGGCTGTTCGACCGCTTCGGCGCGGTCGAACTCAATGTCGCGCTGACCGCGCTGGTGATCGGCTCCGCGCTGCTGACGCTCTCGGCCTGCTGGACCCCGATCCGCAATGCGATCGTGCACCAGTTGCCCGGCACGCTGCAGATGCGCCTGCCGGTCGCGGGAACACTCGCCCACGCCTGAGCCGCCTGCTTGTCACCGGGATGATCCCCGCGCATAATCTTGCGCGGGGATTGTCTTACATTGGGGGAAGCATGGCAGACTTGTCGCGCGTCAAGTGGCCAGTGTCGCGATCTATTTGGTGATCTGGCTTGGGCTGGCGATGTTTGTCGGCGAGGGGCTCGAAACGTTCGGCGTGATCGACATGGACGCGCTGACGCCAGACCCGCTGACGACCGTCTTCGCCTTTGTCTATTTGGGCTGGCTCCTGGCGTTCCTGACCTTGATCGTGCTCGTTGCGATGTGGATTTATCAGGCGCATGCGAACCTTCGCTCGGCGAAGCCTTTGCCTGATTGCGGCACCGGACGAAGCGTTGCACACCTGGCGTATATCCCGTATATACATCCGCATGACCAAGCCCGTCCACACCAAGACCTTCAAGTCCGGCAACAGCGTCGCCGTGCGGCTGCCGAAGGGCTTCGCGATCGATGCGGGGGTGGAAGTCGAGCTCGACAAGAACGGCGACGTGGTGACCATCCGCATAGCTCGCGAAGACGCTGAAGAAAGAAGGCGTATGTTAGCCGGGCTGGAGGCTCTCGACGCCTTGCCGAAGCCCTCACGGCCAGAGAAGCGCGAACCGATCGAATTTCCCGACCGCACCTGCCTCTGACCGTTGCCGATCCTTCTCGACACCGACGTCGTCATTCATCTTCGCGATGGCGAGCCGTGGATCAAAGACGAAGTTCGTCGGCTGCCGGCGCCTTTGCACATCTCCGCGATCACGCTCGTAGAGTTGGAGAACGGCGTCGTTCGCGAACCCGATCTGACGCAATCGCGGCGCCGCAGGCTCGACGAACTCCTGACCTTCGTCGAAGCACTCGATTTCGGCGCGAACGAGATCGCCGAATACCGGCGAATCCTCGAAGCAACCGGTTATTCGCGCCGCAAGGTCGCCGATCGCATGACGGCAGCCACCGCGATCGTTCATGGGTTGACGCTCGTCACGCTCAACGGCCGCGATTTTAGGGATGTGCCGGGTCTCAAGCTGATCGAATGGGACCGTCCGGAAGGGCACTAATCCCCCACCGCCTTCACGAGTCGCCGCTCCATCGGGGCGAGCACGCCGGGGAGTTCGTGGCCGCGCTTCAGCACATGGCCGTGTTCGCCGAACAGGGTCCACATGCCCTGGCGGCTGCGCAGTGCGGGGCGCTTCTCGATCCGCGCCTGCGGGCGTTCGGCGGTGCGGCGGAAGGCGGCGAAGACCGCGGCGTCGCGGGTGAAGTCCATCGCGTAGTCGCGCCACTCGCCCGCCGCGACCATGCGTCCGTAGAGGTCGAGAATGCGCTGGAGCTCGTGGCGCGCGAAACCGATCTGATCGGGGCGACGGCCCGGAAAGGGAACGATGTTGGGGAACCCGCCGGCTCCCGCAGGACCGCTCATCAGCTATCGGTTCCGCTGCGCTGAACCGGCGGCGCTTCGCGCGCCGCTTTCAACTCGGCGATTTCGGCCCGCAACACGGCCAGCTGCGCCTCGAACTGCTCGATCCGCCGCCCGCCGTTGCTCGCCGCCTCTTCGCACTGTTCGTCGCACGGGGTGCCGTAGGGGATGAATTCCTTTAGCCATTCATCCGCCGGGACGAGCGTCGAGCGCGCCTTGAGCCCGATCATCGTCGCCCCGTCGGGCACGTCGTCGGTGACCACCGCATTGGCGCCGATCCGCGCGCGCTCGCCGAGCACGATCGGCCCGATGATCTGCGCGCCCGAGCCGATGATGACCCCATCGCGCACGGTCGGGTGGCGCTTGCCGCCGTGCCCGTTGGTCGGGTTGGTGCCGCCGAGCGTGACGCACTGGTAGATCGTCACATTGTCGCCGATCTCGGCGGTCTCGCCGATCACGGTGAAGCCGTGGTCGATGAACAGGTTGCGTCCGATCGTCGCGCCCGGATGGATGTCGATCGCGGTCAGCCAGCGCGACAGGTGGTTGACGAACCGGGCGAGGAAATAGAGCCGCGCGTCGAACAGCCAGCGCGCCACGCGGTGCATACCGACCGCCAGCACACCCGGATAGAGCAGGATTTCCCAGCGCGAGCGCGGGGCCGGATCGCGGGCCTGCACCGAGTCGAGATAGGCGGCGAGACGTTCGAACATCGATGCTTTTGTCCCACTTGTCGCCCGGCGAGGCAAGCCGGGCGGGTCACACGACCTAGTTCTCGGGGTCCAAGTCCAGCTTTCCCTGCTCGGGCCCCACCACCGCATCCAGCGCATCGCGCCAGACCGACTGCGTCGCCGGCGCCTTGCGCTCGAGGCTCAGCCGGTCGATCGCCTCGACCAGCCGCTCTATGCCCGCGAAGCTGCGTTCGGCCCGCGGCACGAGATAGGTAGGTGCGCCCTCGCCCAGCGCAAGGCCGCGCTGCGCCGCGTGGCTCTCGATCAGTGCGGCGACCATTTCGTCGTCGGGCGGGCCGATTGCGAGGTGCAACGCGGCGCCGAGCCGGCTGCGCAGGTCGGGCAGCGCGATCTCCCAGCCCACAGCGTCGCTCACGAGCAGCAGCGGCCGCGCATCTTCCTGCGCGCGGTTCCAGTGGTGGAACAGCTCGGTCTCGTCGAGCGCGTCGGCGCCGTCGATCGCCTCGCCCTGCCCGCTGTCGGCGAACCAGCGCGCGAACAGCGACTTGCCCGAGCGCGGCGGGCCGACCAGCAGTGCAGTGCGGAACGGCCAGCGCGCCGGATCGCGCAGCGCCTCGGCCACATGCAGGTTCGCCGCGCCGAGCACGATCCGCGCGGGCTCGCCGCTGCCCCGCGGAGCGAGCGGAAGAGCGATCTGCGACATTGCGTACCCAGCCCCTAGCGGCTGATGGCGATGACGTTGCCCGACTGGCGCACGGTGAACCCGCGCGCGCGCAGGGCCGCGGCCAGTTGCTCGGCACTGCCCGCGAAAGTGACCGACATGACCGAATTGCCGCCGATCGCGGTGCTCGAGATCGCCGCACCGCGCACGCCCGGCGTCGCGCGCACGCCCGCGATCGAGGAGTCGAACGCGCCTGCATTGGGGCTCGCGAACTGCACGGTATAGGTCGCTGCGGCTGCGGCGGTGGGCTCGGCGGCGGGAGTCTCGCCCCCCTCGATCGGACCCTCGGCTTCGGCGGCGAGCGCGGCTTCGCGCGCGGCCGCCTCGGCGCGCGCCTGCGACTGCGCCGCGCGCCCGAGCTCGATCAGCCGCTGGAGCGCCGGGTCGGCCTCGACAGTGCCCAGATCGAGTGTCGGATCGGGCCGCAGCGTCCCCGCAGCCAGCGCCCGTTCGAAGATCGTGTTGAAGCGCAGCACCGCCTGATCGAGCATCGCCGGGAGCTGCTCGGGATTTTCCGCCCTCAGCGTGAAGGTGTCGAGCCAGGTGTTGTCGGGCCCGTAGCGCGCGGTGAACTGCCCCTCGATCGGGCCGCCCGGCCACTGATATTCGAGATCGGCGATCGGGACGAGCACGTCGGCGGCGGCGAACTGGTCGAGCACGTTGCGCCACCAGATGCGGCTGCGGCGCCCGGTCTGGCCATAGGTGATGAGCAGCGAATCGCCACCCGCTCCCGAGGGCCGGACATAGTTTATCCGGCTCGTGCCGGTCTGATACTCGGCCCAGGCGCGCTGCCAAGGATTGCGCTGCTCATACACCAGCGCGGTGCCGGCCGACATGGTAACCGGGATGAGAAGCATCGGCGCCGAGCCGGGGCCGCGTCCGTCAGCGCCGAGCAGCGCGCCGGCGCGGCTGCGGTCGAAGATCACACCCAGCCGGGCGACGTAGCGGCGCGGGCCGATGCTCTCGTGCTCGATCACGATCGCGGCGACGAGGCCCTGGAGCTGGCTGTCGGGAATGTCGGGCCCGCCGATCTTCTCCCACGCCTTGCGCTGCGCCTCGCGCCAGCCCTTCTCGCGCGCATCCTCGGCATTGTCGCCGCGCACGTCGACCTCGATCCCGCCGACGTTGATGTCGCTGCTGCTGGCGATCGGGGCGATTCCGCGCTCGCCCTCGACCTGCGCCCACAGCGCCGCGCCGCCCGCCACCAGCGCGATAGCGGCGGCGGCAAGAAGCAGTGGGCGCGACAGGCGGAAGAGCGAAGTGGTCTGGGGCATCGGGGAAAACTCGCGGCCTTGTGCCGAAACAAGCATGGAATTCCAAGCGCGAATGACTAAAGCGAGGCGCATGCCTGCAAACAACCCGCCGCCCGAGCGCTATACCTATGCCGAAGCCGGGGTCTCGATCGACGCCGGCAACGCGCTGGTCCGGGCGATCGGGCCGCTGGTCAAGGCGACCGCGCGGCCCGGCGCCGACGGCGAGATCGGCGGATTCGGCGGGTTCTTCGACCCGAAGGCCGCAGGCTATTCCGATCCGTTGCTGGTCGCTGCGAACGACGGCGTGGGCACCAAGCTCAAGCTCGCGATCGATCACGACCGGCACGACAGCGTCGGCATCGACCTCGTCGCGATGTGCGTCAACGACCTGATCGTGCAGGGTGCCGAACCGCTGTTCTTCCTCGACTATTTCGCCACCGGCAAGCTCGAGACCGGGGTCGCCGAACGCGTCATCGCGGGCATCGCCGAGGGGTGCAAAGAGGCCGGTTGCGCGCTGATCGGCGGTGAAACCGCCGAGATGCCGGGCATGTATGCCACGGGCGACTACGACCTGGCGGGCTTCTGCGTCGGCGCGGTCGAGCGCGGCGAGCAGCTGACCGGCGAGCGGGTCGCGCCCGGACAGGTGCTGCTCGGCCTCGCCAGCTCGGGCGTGCATTCGAACGGCTATTCGCTCGTCCGGCGGCTGGCAGAGGATTTCGGCTGGCGGATGGACCGCCCGGCGGTGTTCGACCAGGACCGGCTGCTGATCGAGGCGCTGATCGCGCCGACGCGGATCTACGTGAAGAGCCTGCTCCCCGCGATCCGCGCCGGGCGCATCGCCGCGCTTGCGCACATCACCGGCGGCGGGCTGCTCGAGAACATCCCGCGCGTGCTGCCCGCGGGCGCGCACGCGGTGGTCGACGCCGACGCGTGGGAGCAGCCGCGGCTGATGGCCTTTCTCCAGGCGCAGGGCAATATCGAGCCGGGCGAGATGGCGCGCACCTTCAACTGCGGCGTGGGCATGGTGCTTGCGGTGGAGGAGGCGGAAGCCGATTCGCTCGCAAGCGATCTCGAAGCCGCGGGCGAGACCGTGCTGCGCGTCGGCCGGATCGAGCAGGGCGAGCGCGGCTGCACCGTGCGCGGCTCGCAGGGCACCTGGTCGGCGAAGGAGGCCTGGGAGGCGACACATGTTGCATGAAATCCTCCCCCACCGGGGGAGGGGGACCATCCGAAGGATGGTGGAGGGGCACGTGCAGTCTCTCGCAACCTCACCTGATCCGAACTGCAGCATGTGCCCCTCCACCCCCGCCTGCGGCGGCGGTCCCCCTCCCCGTGCCGGGGAGGATTTATGAGGCGCGCCAGCGTGGCGGTGCTCGTCTCGGGCAAGGGCACCAATATGGCCGCGCTGCTCTACGCCAGCCGACTGCCGGGCGCGACCTACGACATCGTGCTCGTCGCGAGCAACGATCCCGATGCCGAGGCACTCAAGCTGGCCGAGGCAGAAGGCGTCCCCACGTTCGCGCTCGCGCACCGCGGAATGAAACGCGCTGAGCACGACGCCGCGATCGACGCAGCGGTGCGCGCGGCAAAGGCCGAGTACATCGCGCTCGCCGGCTACATGCGCATCCTCGGGCCCGAGTTCGTGGCAGGCTGGCAGGGGCGCATGCTCAACATCCATCCCTCGCTGCTGCCGAAGTATCCGGGACTCGACACCCATTCGCGAGCGATCGAGGCGGGCGACAGCCACGGCGGGGCGTCGATCCACCTCGTCACCGACGATCTCGACATGGGCGAGGTGCTCGGTCGCGCCGAAGTCGCGATCGCGCCGGACGACACCCCCGAAGCCCTCGCCGAGCGGGTCAAGTTCGCCGAGCACCAGCTCTACCCGCGCGTGCTCGCCGACTACGTCTCGCGCCCCTACGATCCCGACTGGCTGGTCGCGAAAGTGCGCGAGCGCGCGCTGGCGCTGCCGCAGGCCGAGGAGACGCTGAGCCACGGCATGCCGTGCTTCGGGATCACCAAGGGCAAGAAGTTCGCCTGGGTCAGCGCCGACCATCATGGCGACGGGGTGACCGCGCTGCTCGCCAAGATCAGCGGCGCGGACGAACAGGCGCAACTGATCGAGAACGATCCCGAACGCTACTACCGCCCGCCCTATTTCGGTGACGGGTGGGTCGGTATCCGGCTCGACCTCGGCGACACCGACTGGAACGCGATCGAGGACTGGCTCGCGAGAAGCTGGCGCGCGGTCGCGCCGAAGAAGCTGACCGGGCTGATGGACGCGGCGGACCAGTTCTGATGCCGACCCCGGCGCGCCCGCATCCTCTGGCCCGGGCGCCGCTGGTCGACCGGCTCAACCGCTGGCTGGCGCGCGCGTGGGAGCGCGGCTGGCTCTCGTACCCGGCGCTCGATCCCGACTTGCTCTGGGCCAAGGCCGCACGCGGCTTCTCCGCCGAGGACGAAGGCGGCGGGCGGAGCGCGGAAGACGTCGCCGATTTCCGCGCGCGGCTCGCGGTGCTGGCGCAATCGCTCGAAAGCGAAGCGCGGCTCAATCCGCTCGGCCGCTGCATCGCGCATGGCCAGCTGGTGCGTGCGATCCGCCACCGGCTCGCGCTCGGCCGGCTATGGCGCGCGAAGCCCGAACTGCTCGAGACCGAGCTTGCACCGCCGATCCTGGTCGTGGGCCAGATGCGCTCGGGCACCACGCGCGTGCATCGCCTGCTCGCCGCCGACCCGGCTCACTGCGCGACGCGCTTCTGCGATAGCTGGGACCCCGTCCCCGCGCGGCCGGACTTGCGCCCCCTCAGAAGCGGCGTGGCGCTGGCGTTCGCGCGCCGGCTCGACCCGTGGCTCGACACGATCCACCCGTTCGGCGCGGCACGCGCCGACGAGGAACTGGGCTGGCTCGCCGCTGCGCTCGACCATTGCGCCTACGAGGCGCAGTGGCGTGTCCCCGCTTTCACAGCCTGGAGCGAGGCGCGCGACCCGAGCCCGGTCTATCGCGAGTTCGCGCGCATTCTGCGCACCGACGCCGCGCATCGCAGCAACGCGCACCGCCCGCGGGTGATGAAGGTGCCGCAGTTCGCCGAGGATCTGGCGATCCTGCTCGAGCAATTTCCCGACGCGCGCGTCGTCGTCTCGCAGCGGCGCGGCGAGGAAACGCTGCGCAGTTCGATTTCGCTCGTCGCCAACCAGATGACGATCCAGTCCGATTCAGTCGATCTCGGCGAGATCGAGGGAGAATGGCGGCGCAAGATCGCCTTCCGGGAGGCGCGCATCGAAGCCGCGCTGACCCGCTTCGGCGGACCCGTCGCACGGATCGACTTCGCACGCCTCGACGCAGATTGGCGTGCGGATATCGGCGAGGTCTATGATGCGTTCGGACTGTTGCTGGCGGAGCCCACGCTCGCGGCGATGACGCGCGAGATGGCGCGCGGCTCACCGCACCGCGAGCATGCACGCCAGTTGCGAGGCTTCGAACCCGGCGAGCCGCCCGCTGCAGCCGCTGGTCAGCGTAGCCCGGCGCCGTGTGCCGCTTCGGGCATCAGTATCCTGGCAAGCGCCGGCGAATCCTCGCCATAGCTTTGCCAGTGGGTCAGTTTGTTCTTGCGGGTCTTCGCCCGCCAGAGCGTATCGTGAGTGAGCCGCTCCTCCTCGGCCGAGGCGCGGCCCTTCAGCAGCACTTCCCCGTCGTGCATCACGATCGTCATGTCGTGCAGGTTGTAACTGGGCTCGAGATCGAAGAACCGGCGCGTCGCGGTGGCGACGTTCTCGCGGCCTTCGATCCACTCGCCACGGCTGTCGACGTAGCGGACGTCGTCCGCCAGCAGCGATTCCACCTTTTCGGCATCGCGCGCATTCATCGCCGCGAGGTAGCGCCTCACGACTCTGATGGGTTGGGGGGTATTCCAGTCGAACACAGCGGCTCTTTCCGCGTCGCCCCAACGCGATCGGATCCCGTCAATACGACCGGTGGGCGACCCGGCGGGGGTGTAGCATCCCACCCCGAGTCGCACCTAATGCAATCGGCGACCCGGCTAGGCGCGCCGGCCGAAGCCGGGAAGAACCGACCCCACACGCCGGCGATAGTCGGCGTATGTATCGCCGAAATGCGCGATCAGATCGCGTTCCTCGTAAGCGATGCCGATAAAGATGTAGATCGAGAAGCCCACGGCCAGCAGCACATGGCCGTAACTCATCTCGGGCGTCGCCCAGAACGCGAGCAGGAAGCCGCTGTAGATCGGATGGCGCACCCAGCGGTAGAACAGCGGTGTGCGGAACTCGGCAGCGGGCGGCTCGACCCCGCGATAGTGGCGCCATGCCTGCGCGAGCCCGAACAATTCCCAATGATTGATCAGGTGGGTGGCGACGAAGAGGATACCCCAGCCGAGAAAGAACAGCCCCCACAGCGCCACACGGCCGGCCGGATCATCGACCGACCACACGGTCCCCGCGATCGGGTGCCAGAACGCGAACAGCGCGACGAGGCACAGGGCCGAGGCGAGGCAGTAGATCGCGCGTTCAAGCGGCGGCGGCACCACCCGCGTCCACCGCGCCTTGAAGCCGGGCCGCGCCATCGCGGAATGCTGGAGGCCGAACAGGGCGATCAGCGCGAGGTCGATGAACACCGCCACCCCAGCCGGTGCGGCAAGCCCCCTGTCGACGTGCGTCGGCAAAGCCTCGAACCCGGCGACGAAACCGATCAGATAAAGAAACGCCGCGAAGAAGGCGAGGTAGCACAGCCCCGCCGCGAACAGGATGCCGATACGCATGGCCCGGGCTCCCATCGAAGGGCGACCCGGGCCATTTATACCATGTCTGGACCACCGCGAACAGCGCCGCGGTGCAGATAATCAGCCGACGATTTCGTCTTCTCCGAAGAAGAAATCGATCTCGATCTTCGCGTTTTCTTCGCTGTCCGAGCCGTGCACGGTGTTCGCTTCGATGCTCTCGGCGAAGGTCTTGCGGATCGTGCCCTCGTCGGCGTCGGCCGGGTTGGTGGCGCCCATCACGTCGCGATTGCGCTTCACCGCGTCGACGCCCTCGAGCACCTGGACGACCACCGGGCCGCTGGTCATGAATTCGACCAGCTCACCGAAGAACGGGCGTTCCTTGTGCACGGCATAGAAGCCCTCGGCCTGGTCCTTGCTCATGCGGATGCGCTTCGAGGCGACGACGCGCAGGCCGGCATCCTCGAGCATCTTGGTAACCGCGCCGGTCAGATTGCGGCGGGTGGCGTCGGGCTTGATGATCGAAAAGGTGCGGGTGACCGCCATGGGGTGTTCCTTCGATGTCGGGAAGATGTGGGAAAAGGTGCGGCGCGCACCTAGCGCCGCCCTGCGCTGGCGGCAAGTCCCCCTTATACGCCCCGGCGCGACGCGGCTACCGGAACGCCTCGCCCACCATCAGTTGCCCGGTGGTCTTGGCCGCTCCGTCCTCGCGGGTCGCGGTAAAGCTGAACGGCGAGCCGTCCGGCGCCTTGCCACCAATCATCCGCATCGTGTCGGTCGTGAGGTTCAGTTCGAGCTCTATCCCCGCGCTTTCGGCCTGGCGGCGGTAGTGCTCGATCATGTCTTCGGCCGAAGCGTCCGATTCCATCGTCACCAGCGCGCCCTTGCTGTCCGCCTGGTCGAACACCGTGTTGGTCACGATTTCCGCGCCGGGATAGATCGAGAAGCCCCGCGGCAGATCGATCGGAACCTCCGCGCCCGACTGCACCCGCGCGGTACCCTCGGCGGTCTCGATCGTGGCGGTGACCTCTTCGCCCGATCGGTCGACCGTGTAGCTGCCGCTCTCTCCGCCGTCGGTCTCGAACGTGCCAGACTGCTCGGACCCGCACCCGGCCAGCAGCACCGCCGCCGCGCCCATGATCGGCCATCGTCTCATCGCCGTTGCTCCCTGGTTCACCGCTTGCGCACCCATTTGCCGCTTTCGAGCGCGTGGAATTCGCGCTCGACATCGTCGCGCCCGTCGAACCGGCTCCAGGTTTCGCGCGCGGCTTCGCGGCCACTCTCGTCGAAGAACAGCAGCGCGCGCTCGAAGCCCTCG
This sequence comes from uncultured Altererythrobacter sp., assembly GCA_946886565.1. Next base: position 15,188 of record CAMPIX010000009.1, on the reverse strand, counting down.
GCCTCCTCACGCCAGGCGCCGTCGGCGAGCGCGACCAGCCGCGCGCCGTTATCCGCCCTGCAAACGGACGAGAGCAACACCGGCTGATGCGCGGCGTGCGGCGCGTCGGCGCGGCCATTGGCGAGGAAATCGTCGGGCGCGTGCTCCCACAGCGCGCCGCCGATCCGGTCCAGCAGCGCCTCGTCGCCTGCCACGACCAGCATCCTTTGGCCCGCACGCGTTGCGGCGCGCGCGATCAGCGGCAGCACGCGTTCGACCGGCTGGCCCGGCGCGAGATAGAACCCGACGCGCAAGGCCATGCCCGGCGCCTCAGCCTTCGAGTGTGTCGCGCACGAAGCGGTCGATCAGGCGCACGCCGTAGCCGGTCGCGCCCTTATCCCACGTCGCGCCGGCCTTGTCGGCCCAGACCATGCCCGCGATGTCGCAATGCGCCCAGGCGACGCCCTTGTCGATGAAGCGCTGGAGGAACTGCGCCGCGGTGATCGACCCGGCCGGTCGCGGGCCGACGTTCTTCATGTCGGCGATCTGGCTGTCGATCAGCTTGTCGTAGGCGGGATCGAGCGGCATGCGCCACAGCTTGTCGCCGCTCGCCTTGCCCGCCGCGAGCAGATCGTCGGCGAGCGCGTCGTCGTTCGCGAACACCCCGCCGTGCTCGCTGCCGAGCGAGATCACCATCGCGCCGGTCAGGGTCGCGAAATCGACGATCCGCTCGGGCGAATACTCCTTCTGCGTCCAGTGCAGCGCGTCGCTCAGCACCAGCCGCCCCTCGGCATCGGTGTTGAGCACCTCGATCGTCTGGCCCGACATCGAGGTGAGCACGTCGCCCGGGCGGATCGCGTTGCCGTCGGGCATGTTCTCGACCAGGCCGACCACGCCGACGACGTTGACCCTGGCCTTGCGCCGGGCGATCGCGAGCATGCCGCCGACGACCGCGCCCGCGCCGCCCATGTCCCACTTCATGTCTTCCATGCCCGGCCCGGGCTTGATCGAGATGCCGCCGGTGTCGAACGTCACGCCCTTGCCGACGAAGGCGGTCGGGGCCTCTTTGCCGCCGCCGCTCCAGCGGATCGCGAGCAGGCGCGAAGGCTGCGCGGAGCCCTGCCCGACGCCAAGCAGCGCGCCCATTCCGAGCTTGCCCATTGCGTCCTCGTCGAGCACGGTCAGTTCGGCGCCGGTGCCCTCGAAGGCTTCGCGGCATTTCTCGACGAAGCTGATCGGGAAGAGCTTGTTCGGCGGCTCGGTGACGAGCTCGCGGGTGAACTCGACACCCTCGGCCAGCGCCGATTCCACGGCCCACGCCGCCTCCGCCCCGTCGGGCGCGGCGACCGCGATCACGGTTTCGAGCGTGCGCTTCTGCTCGTCCTTGAGTTTCGTGCGATAGACGTCGTGCCGCCACGCGCGAAGCCGCACCCCGAGCAGCACCGCAGCGGCTTCCTCCGCCGACAACCCGCTGTCCGAGAAATCGATCGCAAGGAGCTTCTCGCCCGAGGTCAGGTACTTGGCCGCGAGCGCGGCACCGGCCTTCTCGAGGTTGGCGATGCGTCCTTCGGCATCCGCTTCGCCCGCACCTGCAAGCGCGACGCGCACCACGCCGCCCTCGCGCTCTGCAAAACCTTCGAACAGCTCGCCCGCGCGCCCCTTGAACCGGGCCGCCCTGGCACCCTCGGCCAGCGTCGCCTCGATCTCGCCTGGCAGCGCGTCCTTGCCGGCGATCTGCGCGACCAGCCGCGTTCCTGCGGGCAGCGTGGAGGAAAATTCGATCTTCATGGAAACTCCGGAGAATTCGCTGAGAATGCGCAATGCACGTCTCGGCGCATCGCGTTTCGATGGCGATTGCGATTAGGCGTGACCGGTGCGATAGGCAAGCGATGCTCCCCGCCTGGCCGATTGCCCTCGAATCCGGACGCCTGCACTTGTCCCGGACGCCCTGGATGGTCGGTGCGGCCTGCTTCGCGCTCGCCGTGGCGGCCGCGCCCGCCCATGCGCAGGACGGTGACGCCGCAGTCGCTGCCGAGACCGCCGATCCGGACGATGGCGAGGAGCGCGACCTGCTCACCACCCCGCTGCCGCCGGTCGACCCGAACGAGACACCCGAGGCACCCGCAAGCGAGGATCAGATCGCGTTCGAGGCGGACAACCTCGCCTACGATTCGAACGGCGAGACGATCACCGCCACCGGCAATGTCGTGCTGCGCAGCGTCGACCGCTCGGTGCGGGCAGACAAGATCGTGTGGAACCGGGAGACGGGCCAGATCGTCGGCAGCGGCAACGTCCGCTTCGTCGACGAGGAAGGGAACCAGCTCTACACCCAGCGGATCGAGCTGACCGACGAGTTCGAGGCCGGTGCGATGGAGGACCTGCTGCTCGCGCTACGCGAGGGCGGGCGGCTCGCGGCGCTGTCGGGCCAGCGCGGCGAGGACGGCACGATCGTGCTCACCAGCGCGGCCTACACCGCCTGTGCGGTCACCGACGCCGAGGGCTGCCCGAAGGATCCGAGCTGGCGCATCACCGCCGATCGGGTGGTCTACGATCCGGACGAAAACCGCGTGCGTTTTTCCGGCGCCTTTCTCGAAATCTTCGGTTTGCGGCTGCTGCCGTTGCCTGGCCTCGCGGTGCGCACGGACGGCGGGGCGACCTCGGGCTTTCTCGTCCCCGATCTGCGGTTCTCCGAATCGAACGGCGTCGAGGTTACCGGCAGCTACTACTGGCGAGTCGGCCCGAACAAGGATCTGACCCTCGGCGCGCATGTCTTTACCGAGGCCCCGCCAATGGCTTCGGCGCAGTGGCGCCACCTGACCGACCAGGGCGCCTATCAGATCACCGGCTACGCCACGCAGAGCAGCCGCATCTCGGACATCACCGGCACGCCGATCGCCGAAAGCGATCCGCGCGGCTATCTGTTCGCCAACGGCAAGTTCCAGTTCGATCCGCACTGGAGCTTCACCGGCTCGGTCCGCCTTGCGAGCGACCGGACCTTCCTGCGCCGCTACGACATCAGCCGCGACGACCGCCTGCGCTCGATGTTCGACCTCGAGCGGATCGACGACAATTCGTATCTCTCGATCGCCGGCTGGGCGACGCAGACGCTGCGCATCGGCGCACCGCAGGGTCAGGTGCCCGTCGCACTGCCCGCAATCGACTATCGGCGCCGCTTCGACGCGCCGCTCGGGCTCGGCGGCAAGTTCGAGATTCAGCTCAACTCCCTCAACATCGTTCGCGACGACGGGCAAGACACGCAGCGCGCCTTCGCGGGCGCGCGGTGGGACCTCAAGCGCATTACCGGGCTCGGCCAGGTGGTGACGCTGACCGGGCTGGTGCGCGGCGATGTCTATCACAGCGACGAGAACGGCCTCACCGCGACCGCGATCTACCGCGGGAATCCGGGTTGGGAGACGCGCGGCATCGCGGTCGCCGCGGTGGACGTCGAGTGGCCCTTCGTCGGCGAGGCGTTCGGTGGAACGCAGATATTCACGCCGCGCGTCCAGTTCGCGGCGAGCCCGCCGATCCGCAACCTCGCGGTGCCGAACGAGGATTCGCGCGCGATCGACCTCGAGGATTCAAATCTCTTCGCGCTCAACCGCTTCCCCGGTTACGACCGCGTCGAAGACGGTGCGCGAATGACTTACGGCTTCGACTGGGAGCTGCAGATTCCCGACTGGCGTATCCACGCCACGGTGGGCCAGACATACCGCTTCGACAAGGACCCGACGCTGTTCGTCGATGGCACCGGGCTGAGCGAACGCGTGTCGGACTTCGTCGGGCGGACCGAGGTGCGCTTTCGCGACTTCATCAAGTTCACCCACCGTTTCCGCCTCGACAAGGATAACCTCGCGGTGCGCCGCAACGAGCTCGACGCCACTGTCGGCAGCAAGCGCACTTATGCCGAGGTCGGTTATCTGCGGCTCGACCGCGACATCGCCGCGGGGATCGAGGACCTGCAGGACCGCGAGGAGCTGCGCTTCGCCACCCGCGTCGCCTTCGCGCGCTACTGGTCGGTGTTCGGGGCCGGTGTGGTCAACCTGACCGACCGCAACGAGGACCCGACGCTCACCTCCGACGGCTTCGATCCGATCCGCACCCGGCTCGGGATCGCCTACGAAGACGACTGCCTCGAATTCGGGCTGACATGGCGGCGCGACTACACCGACGCGGGCGACGCGCAGCGCGGCGATACCTTCCAGCTCTATTTCGCCCTGCGAAACCTCGGCTTCCGATGAGGGTGCACGGCGATTGGCAGCGCCGCGCAAGTGCGCTATCCGCGCGATCACTCAGCTTCGGTTAAGCCGCTCGCGGCCATTGGCCGGGGCGAACGCAGGCGCTCCGGGGAGCGCCGTGGATGGGATTAGCACGTGATCGAATTCAAGTTTTCCAAGCTGCTTGCCGGTGCCGCCGCGCTGGGGCTCGCCGCTTCGCCGATCGCGCTCCAGGCGCAATCTGCGGCCGCGGACAATCCGCTCGGCATTCCCGAGGACGTCGTCCTGATGGGCGAGGCCGACCCCAACGTCAGCACCGCTACGGCGGTCGTGAACGGTTCGATCATCACCGAGACCGATATCAACCAGCGCATGGCGCTGTTGCTCGCCGGTAGCGACCTGTCGCCCGAGGAGACTCAGGCCGCGCGGATGCAGATGCTGCGCAACCTGATCGACGAGATCCTCCAGATCCAGGCCGCCGAGGCGCAGGACATGGCCGTGACCGATGCCGATATCCAGGCGCGCTACGCCGAGATCGCGCAGAGCAACGGACAGACGGTGGAGGGCATGGATGCCGCGCTGCGCACCATGGGTTCCTCGCCCGCATCGCTGAAGCGCCAGATCGAGGGGCAGATCGCCTGGCAGCGTCTGCTCGGCCGCAACGTCGCGCCGTTCATCAACGTCTCGCGCGAAGAGGTGAACGATGTGATCGCGCAACTCGAGGCCGATCGCGGAACCGAGGAGTATCGCCTGGGCGAGATCTTCCTCGCCGCTACACCCGAAAATCGCGAGGCGGTGCGGCAAAACGCCCAGCGGATCGTCGAGCAGTTGCAGCGCGGCGCCGACTTCTCGGTCTACGCGCGGCAGTTCTCCGACGCTTCGACCGCAGCCTCGCGCGGCGACCTGGGTTTCGTCAGGCTCGACACGCTGCCCGCCGAAATGGCGGCGGTGGCGCGCGAGATGCAGCCCGGTCAACTCGTCGGACCGTTCGAGATTCCGGGCGGCTTCGAGATCCTCTATCTGATCGACAAGCGCCAGGTCGGCATGCCCGACCCGCGTCAGGCGGTGCTCGATCTCAAGCAGATTTCGATCACGTTCGCGCCGGGCGCGACAGAGGCCGAGGCGAGCGCGCGGGTGCAGCAATTCACCACCGCGATCGAGGGCATGCGCGGTTGCGGCGACGCCGAACGCGTCGCTGCCGAGATCAACGGTCAGGTCGTGCAGAACAGCGGCATGCGCGTGGCGCAGCTTCCCGAGCAGCTCCAGTCGACGATCCTGTCGCTGCAGGTCGGCCAGACCACGCCGCCGTTCGGCTCGCTCGAGGACGGGGTGCGCGTGCTGCTGCTGTGCGGCCGCGACGACCCGCCGAGCGCGGGCCTCCTCGATTTCGACAAGATCATGACCCAGATCGAGGACGACCGGATCGGCAAGCGCGCCCAGCGCTACCTGCGCGACCTGCGCAACGACGCCTACATCGAGTACAACTGACGACACCGCTGGCGATCTCCCTGGGCGACCCCGCGGGGATCGGCCCCGAACTGATCGCCGAGGTCTGGGCGCGGCGCGAGGCGGAGGCACTGCCGCCGTTCGTAGTCGCGGGCGGCGCGGACGTGCTGCGCGCCGCGGCGAAATCGCGCGGGATCGAGCTGCCCGTCGAACGCGTCGCGCAGCCTGCCGAGGCCGCTGCGGTCTTCGCCCGGGCGCTGCCGGTGCTGGGCGGGATCGACGGCGAATGGACCCCCGGTACGCCGAACCGCGAGGGCGCCGCGCTCGCGCTGGCCTCGCTCGAAGCGGCGACGCGGCTCGCGACCTCGCACACCGCCGCGGCGCTCGTCACCGGGCCGATCGCCAAGGCGCGGCTCGCCGAGGTCGGCTTCGACCATCCGGGCCAGACCGAGTACGTCGCCGCCGCTTGCGGCATTGCGGCCGAGGACGCGGTCATGATGCTCGCGGGGCCACGGCTGCGCGCGGTGCCGCTGACGGTCCACGTCGCGCTCGCCGAAGTGCCGCGGCTGCTCACCGGCGAGCTGATCGTGCGCCGCGCGCGGATCGTCGCCGAAGCGCTCGAGCGCGACTTCGGCATCTCGCAGCCGCGCCTCGCGGTCGCGGGGCTCAACCCGCACGCGGGGGAAGGCGGCCGCTTCGGCAACGAGGAAGCCACGGCCATCGCCCCCGCAATCGCCGCGCTGCGCGACGAAGGGATCGACGCCACCGGCCCACACCCCGCCGACGCGCTGTTCACAACGCGCGCCCGCGCCGGCTACGACGCGGCGCTGTGTATGTACCACGACCAGGCGCTGATCCCGCTGAAGGCGCTCGATTTCGACGAGGGTGTGAACGTGACGCTGGGCCTGCCCGTGGTGCGCACCAGCCCCGACCACGGCACCGCGTTCGACATCGCGGGGAAAGCCTTGGCCGATCCCGGCGCCACGATCGCCGCCATCCGCATGGCCGGCGAATGCGCCATGCGCAGGGCGCGGCACAGGTTGTAGGTTCTCCGTTCGCAGTCGAGATACGACAACGGTTGCGACAGCGTGTCTCGACTTCGCTCGACACGAACGGATTGGTAGGTGCAAAAAAGTCCGTTCGTATCGAGCGGAGGCCGTAGTCGAGATACCGCCGCCACCACAAACCCGCATCTCGACTTCGCCCCGCGCCCCCGGCATGGGATGCGCGTGACCGCCCCCGAACTGCCCCCCTTGCGCGAGGTGATCGCCCGCCACGGCCTCAGCGCGTCGAAGGCGCTCGGGCAGAACTTCCTGTTCGACGCGCAACTGCTCGACCGGATCGCGGCGATCCCCGGCGATCTGCAGGACCGCGCGGTGCTCGAGATCGGCCCCGGCCCCGGCGGGCTGACACGCGCGCTGCTCAAGGCCGGCGCGCGCGTCACCGCGATCGAGATGGACCGTCGCTGCCTGCCCGCGCTCGCCGAACTCGAGACGGCCTATCCCGGCCGGTTGCGCGTGATCGAGGGCGACGCCATGAAACTCGACCACGACGCCACGATGGACGAGCCGTACGCGGTGGTCGCGAACCTGCCCTACAACGTCGGCACCGCGCTGCTCGTGCAATGGCTAGGAGGCGAAGCGTGGCCGCCAAAATGGACCAGCCTGACGCTGATGTTCCAGCTCGAGGTCGCCCAGCGCATCGTCGCGCAGGCCGGCACCGGCGCCTACGGCCGCCTCGCGATACTCGCCCAATGGCGCAGCAGCGCGAAGCTGGCGATGAAGGTCCACCGCAGCGCCTTCACCCCGCCCCCCAAGGTGATGAGCGCAGTGGTCCACCTCGAACCCGCGGCGATGCCCGCAAGCGTCTCCGCCCGCACCCTCGAACGCCTGACCGAAGCCGCCTTCGGCCAACGCAGGAAGATGCTGCGGCAGAGCCTGAAGGCTATGCCGGGCGCGCTTGATGCGCTGGAGGCGGTGGGCATCGACCCGCAGCGACGTGCGGAAACGCTGAGTGTTGGCGAGTTCGTGGCGGTAGCGCGGGCGATGGCGTGAAGGCCCACAACCCGATTGCGAACGATCGGTTTTCGCTTAGGCTGATTTCATGAAGGCCTTACGATGGTTGCTCATATTCTGTGGTACGCTTCTGATGTTAGGCGCGTTGTACTTTCTCGCATTCCTGCCTGAAAGTGTCCGGGAATATACGCGCGAACCAGAGGATATTTGGCTTCAAGGCGGATGGGCACTTTCATTTGGCCTGCTTTCCGCTCTTAGCTTCTGGACCGCGGAAAAGATCCGTTCAAAGCGACAAGACTGACATCGGCCTTTCCCCCTCCTTATTTCTTCGCCGAATCCATTTTCCTACACGCTCTCAACCCGCTACGCTTCCGCCCGTTCTTTGACCTCGTTAAATCTCGTTCTCAAGGCCCCGCCCCCGAGCGGGGCTTTCGCGTTTTTGCGCGCGGCCTTTGGCAATTCCCAAGAGCCGCCGCGCGAATGTGTTTCATCAACTTGCGCCGGTTCAGCTCGCCTTCGCGACCTGCCGCCAGCGGTGCAGCAGCGGTTCGGTGTAGCCGCTCGGCTGTTCGACGCCTTGGAACACCAGGTCCATCGCCGCGCGGAACGCAGGGCCGTCCTCGTTGCCCGTCAGCGGCACATATGCGGCATCGCCCGCGTTCTGTTCGTCGACCTTCGCCACCATGCGCCGCAGGCTCTCCATCACCTGCTCCTTCGTGCACACCCCGTGGAGCAGCCAGTTGGCCATGTGCTGGCTGGAGATGCGCAGTGTCGCGCGGTCTTCCATCAGGCCGACGTCGTGGATGTCGGGCACCTTCGAGCAGCCGACGCCCTGGTCGATCCAGCGCACGACGTAGCCGAGCAGCCCCTGCGCGTTGTTGTCGAGCTCCTCGCGCACTTCCGCCTCGAACCAGTTGACGCCCTCCGCCAGCGGGATCGTCAGCAGCGCTTCGAGCCCGGGCGCCGCGCCCAATTCCTTCTGCCGCGCGAACACGTCGAGCCGGTGGTAGTGCAGCGCGTGGAGCGTCGCCGCAGTCGGGCTCGGCACCCAGGCGGTGTTCGCGCCGGCCTCCAGATGGCCGATCTTCTGCGCCATCATCTCGGCCATCCTGTCGGGCGCGGCCCACATGCCCTTGCCGATCTGCGCCTTGCCCGAGAGCCCGCAGGCGAGCCCGATCGCCACGTTGCGCTTCTCGTAGGCGTCGAGCCACGTGCTCGTCTTCATCGCGCCCTTGCGGACCATCGGCCCGGCCTGCATCGAGGTGTGGATCTCGTCCCCCGTGCGGTCGAGGAAGCCAGTGTTGATGAACACAATCCGGTCTTTCACCGCGTGGATGCAGGCGGCGAGGTTGGCCGACGTGCGCCGTTCCTCGTCCATCACCCCGACCTTGATCGTGTGCCGCGGCAGGGCGAGCAGATCCTCCACCGCGTCGAACAGATCGTTGGTGAATGCGCACTCCTCCGGCCCGTGCATCTTGGGCTTGACGATGTAGATCGAGCCGCAGCGCGAATTGCCGAGCTTCGCATGGCCTTCGACATCGAGCGCGCCGATCGCGGACGTAAACACCGCGTCCATCACCCCCTCGGGCACCTCGCTGCCGTCTGCGAGACGGATCGCCGGGCTGGTCATCAGGTGGCCGACATTGCGCACGAACAGCAGGCTGCGCCCCGGCAGGCTGTGCTCGCTGCCGTCGGGCGCGGTGTAGCGCTTGTCGGGCGCGAGCCTGCGGGTGGTCTGCCGGCCGCCCTTGTCGAACGTCTCCTTGAGATCGCCGCAGATCACGCCGAGCCAGTTGCGATAGGCGAGCGCCTTGTCCTCCCCATCGACCGCCGCGACCGAATCCTCACAATCGCAGATCGTCGTCAGCGCGGCTTCGAGCACGACATCGGCGATGCCCGCCGGATCGTCGCGGCCGATCGGGTGATCGCGGTCGACCACGATCTCGATGTGAAGCTCATTGTTGACGAACAGTGGACCGCGCTCGGTCCGGCCGACGAGCTGCGTCGGCTCGGCGAGCGGGATTTCGCCCCCGACATCGGCCAGGTCGGTCCAGCTGCCCCCGGCGAGCGGCAGCGCATTGTCGAGAAACGCTTTGGCTCGCGCAATCACCGCCGCGCCGCGCGCCGGGTCGTAGCCACCGGGCTTCGGCGGCGGCGCATCGAGCGCATCGGTGCCGTAGAGCGCGTCGTAGAGGCTGCCCCAGCGCGCGTTCGCGGCGTTGAGCAGGAACCGCGCGTTGAGCACCGGCACCACGAGTTGCGGCCCGGCCGAGGTCGCGATCTCGGGATCGACGTTCCGCGTCCCGATCGCGAACGGCGCGGGCTCGGGCACCAGGTAGCCGATCTCTTCAAGGAACGCGCGATAGGCCGCGGCATCGTGCGGCTGCCCGCGCCGCTCGGCGTGCCACGCGTCGATTTTCGCCTGCAGCGCCTCGCGCTTCTCCAGCAGCACGCGGTTGCGCGGCGCGAACTCGGCGAGCAGCGCTGTGAACCCGCGCCAGAACGCATCGGCGTCGCGCCCCAGCACCGGCAGCACCTCGCGCTCGAGCAGTCCCGCCAGTGCGGCGTGAACCTGCAAACCCGCGCGTTCGACAGTATCGGTCATTCGTCCTCCAAACTCGTGCATTTCCAGCATTGTCCCGGGGAGGAGGACGAGCCCGGCTATGGCCAAGCCCGCCGCGGATTGCAACGGGGTTGGACAGCGGCGCGCGCGACGCGAGGGTCCAGACTTGCAACTGGCAATGGCCGGGATCGCCATCAGGGCGCGGCTGGCTAGGAGCGCAGCGCAGTCGCGTAGCCATAGCTACGCGCAAGGAAGCGACGACGTCCAGCCGCTCTCTGACGGCGACCGCGAAGCGGCGGGCGGATTTTGCCCCAAGGCAGCGTCGCTCGTCGGTCACGATGCTTTCGCATCGCTCCCTTCTCGCTCCTCGCCCTGAACCAAAAATCCGCTCCGTCACGGCCGTTGCCAGTTGTAAGTCTGGACCCTAGAGCCGGTTACGAATGAAACCGGACATCGACAGCAGCGCCGCCATCGAGGCGATCGACCAGCAGGCCATGCTGGCGCAGGTCCAGGGGTGGAGCGGGATCAACACCGGCACCGCCAATCTCGAGGGCCTCGCGCGCCAGGCCGATGCGCTGGCCGAGGCATTCGCCGTGCTGCCGGGCGAAATCGAGATGGTCGATCCGGCCCCGGTCACCGCGATCGCCGCCGACGGGCGCGAGGTCGAGCGGGCGTTCGGCGGTCATCTGGTCCTGCGCGTACGACCGGAGGCGGAGCGCCGCCTGCTGCTGACCGGCCACATGGATACCGTGTTCCCCGTCGATCATCCGTTCCAGGATCAGCGCTGGCTCGACGACGATACGCTCAACGGTCCCGGCCTTGCCGACATGAAGGGCGGGATCGCGGTGATGCTTCATGCGCTCAAGGCGTTCGAAGCGAGCAGCGAGGCCGACAAGCTCGGCTACGACGTGATGATCAATTCGGACGAGGAGACCGGTTCGCTCGCCTCCGCGCCGCTGATCGAGCGGCTCGCGCAAGGCAAGTACGCCGCGCTGACCTACGAGCCTTCCGCGCTGCCCGACGGCACACTCGCCCACGCGCGCGGCGGCAGCGGCAACTATTCGCTCACGATCACCGGCAAGTCCGCTCACGCCGGCCGCAACCCCGAGGACGGGCGCAACGCGATCGTCGCCGCGGCGGCGCTGACGCTGGGGCTCAAGCGGCTCCAGAACGCGGAGTGCCCGGTCAACCCGGCGAAGATCGAGGGCGGATCGGCCAACAACGTCGTGCCCGACCACGCGGTGCTGCGGTTCAATATCCGCCCCAAGAGCCCCGACGCGGCCGAGACGTTCGAGGCCGGGCTCGCCGGCCTGATCGGCGAGGTGCAGCAGGCGCACGAGGTTTCGATCCACCGCCACGGCGGGATCACCCGCCCGCCCAAGCCGGTCGACCGCCGCGCGCAGAAGCTGTTCGACCTGGTGCGCGACTGCGGCGCCGCGCTCGGGCAGGAGATCGGCTGGAAATCGACCGGCGGCGTGTGCGACGGCAACAACATCGCCGCCACCGGCGTGCCCGTGGTCGACACCATGGGCGTGCGCGGCGGCGCGATCCATTCGCCCGACGAATTCATGATCGTATCCTCGCTCGCCGAGCGCGCCGCCCTGAGCGCGCTCGTGCTGCGCAAGCTCGCTTCCGGAGACCTCATTTGACTTTCGCCCTGCGCGCCGCGCGCACCGACGACCTCGAACCGATCTACGAAATGGCCAAGCTGACCGGCGGAGGGTTCACCAACCTGCCGCCCGACCGCGATGCGCTCTCGGCCAAGCTCGAGCGCACGGCGGCCTCGTTCGCGCGGCGCGACGACGAACTGGGCGACGACCTGTTCGTGCTGGTGCTCGAGAACACCATGACCGGCGAGGTGCGCGGCACCTGCCAGCTGATGACCAAGGTGGGCCAGCAATGGCCGTTCTATTCCTATCGCCTGACCACGCTGACCCAGCATTCGCAGGAACTGAACCGCACCGTGCGCGCGGAGCTGCTCAGCCTCGTGACCGATCTCGAGGGATGCAGCGAGGTCGGCGGGCTGTTCCTCCACCCGGGCGAGCGTGCGGGCGGGCTCGGCCTGCTGCTCGCGCGGAGCCGCTACCTGTTCGTCGCGATGCACCGGCTGCGCTTCGCGGAGCGCATCCTCGCCGAACTGCGCGGGATCATCGACGAGCGCGGCGGGTCGCCGTTCTGGGACGGGGTCGCGGGCCGTTTCTTCGGGATGAGCTTCCAGGAAGCCGACTATTTCAACGCGATCCACGGCAACCAGTTCATCGCCGACCTCATGCCCAAACACCCCGTCTACGTCGCCATGCTCTCCGACGATGCCCGCAGCGTGATCGGCATGCCGCACCCCTCGGGCCGCGCCGCGATGAAGATGCTCGAGAACGAAGGCTTCGCCTACGAAGGCTACCTCGACATCTTCGATGGCGGCCCCACGATGACCGCCCGCACCGACCAGGTGAAAAGCGTCGCCGCCGCGCGCCCTTGCGACATCGAACGCTGCGATCTCGACTACGGCGAACGCGCGATCATCGCGACCGGCGAGCTCGACGGCTTCCGCTCGGCCTACGGCATGCGCGAGATCACGCCCGAAGGCGGTATCGCGATCGACGAGGCCGCCGCGAAAGCGCTCGGCGTGAGCCGCGGCGATGAAGTGTGGAGCGTGGCGCGGTGATTGCGTCCTTCGAGCCCTTCGAGACGGGCTCTCAGCCTGCGGCTTCGATCCCTCCTCAGGGTGAGCGGAGAAATAAAAGACCCGCTCATCTTGAGGAGAGACTCAGGAGCGAACGAAGTTCGCGTCTCGAAGCTTCGTCTCGAAGGGCTCGAAGGGTCCGAAAGACAGCCGCATGACGCTCACAGAAATCAACTTCGACGGCATCGTCGGCCCGAGCCACAACTACGCCGGCCTCAGCCTCGGCAATATCGCGAGCGCGAGCCACAAGGGCGATCCCTCGTACCCGCGCGCCGCGGCGCTGCAGGGGCTGGCGAAAATGCGCGGCAACATGGCGCGCGGGCTTCCGCAAGGGTTCCTGCTGCCCCTCCCCCGCCCCAACGACGCACTGCTCGAACGGCTGGCGGTGGACGAGACCGCCGACCGCGCTCTGCTCGCCGCGGCCTGGTCGGCGAGCTCGATGTGGACCGCCAACGCGGCCACGGTCAGCCCCGCGCCCGACACCGCCGACGGGCGCTGCCATCTGACCCCGGCGAACCTCTCGACGATGCTCCACCGCGCGCAGGAATGGCCGGACACGAAGCGTCAGCTCGCCATCGCCTTCGCCGAGAGCGCGCATTTCGCGGTGCACGACGCCGTCCCCGGCAGCTTCGGCGACGAGGGCGCGGCGAACCACATGCGGCTGTGCGAGGGGCACGGCGCTGCGGGTGTCGAGGTGTTCGTTTACGGCCGGCCGGGGGGCAAATTCCCCGCGCGCCAGCACGAACAGGCGAGCCGCGCCGTCGCCCGCCTGCACGGGCTCGACTCCGCGCGCACCGTGTTCGTCGAGCAGAACCCCGCGGCAATCGCGGCCGGCGCGTTCCACAACGATGTGGTCGCGGTCGCCAACGAGCGCGTGCTGTTCACCCATGCCCAAGCCTTCGCCGATCAGGCGGCCGCCTACGAGGCGATCCGCGCGAAATTCCCCGCGCTCGACGTGGTCGAGGTGCCCGCAAGCGCGGTCAGCCTCGCCGAAGCGATCCGCACTTACCTGTTCAACGCGCAGCTGGTGACGCTGCCCGACGGAACGATGGCGCTCGTCGTGCCCGAGGAATGCCGCGACAGCGCGACGGTGTGGCGCTGGTGCCAAACGATGCTCGCGAGCAACGGCCCGATCCGGCAGGTCATTCCGGTCGACGTGCGCCAGTCAATGGCCAACGGCGGCGGACCCGCGTGCCTGCGGCTGCGCATCGTCGCGGACCCGGAGACGGTCGATCCGCGCTTCCTGCTCGACGAGGCAACCGCCAAGCGGATCGAAGCCGCCATCGCGCGGCACTGGCCCGAACAGATCGACCCGGCCGATCTCGGGAGCGAAGCGCTCGCGATTTCGGTGCGCGCGGCGCGGGCGTCCCTTCTTGAAACACTGGAACTTTCCGAGCTCTGACCCGCTGGACTGGCCGTCGGCGAGGCTTACAATCGCACCACCGTTAACCATCGCTAGGCGCGTGGAAGCGCGGCTGGCACGCGCCTTGCGTCGCCGGGCATTAACGAAAGGATGCGCATGCTTCGGAAAGTCCGCCGTCTGTTCGTCATCAAGACGCGGGTGGAAGCCTATCTGATCATCTACGCGCTCGCGCTGGGCGCGACCGCGCGCGGTTCGGCCTACCTGGGCGAATATCCGGGCTGGGGCGGCAAGCTGCTGTTCCTCGCCTGCACCGGCGCGGTGTTCCTCGCCGCCGCAAAGATCCTCGACGCCTTGCGCTACGAACGCGAGCGGGAGGCGGCGGAAGCAGAGTAGGCTGGCGGTTCCGCGCCTTCGCTCCGGCGCGCGTATGGGGAGGTCGCGCCTGTTTGGTTTCACGCAGAGACCGCAGAGGGTTTGCGCTGGACTGCGCTTCTTGCGCGGGAATTGCAGGCGATGCGCCGGATGAGCCGTTGCTCCGGATTTGTTCACGCAAAGATGCAAAGGCGCGAAGAGGGAGCGCCCGCGGCGCAGCCGCACTCTTCCATCCAACGCCGGACCAAAATGGCTCGGTTGCCGTTTTGAGTGCGTCACTACGTGACGCGAAACATCTTCGCGCCTTTGCGTCTTCGCGTGAAATCAATTCAACTCCGCCGCCGGGTGCTCCGCAGCGGATTGAGCGCGCCGTCGAACCTGGGCGCTTCCCCTCTGCGGCCTCTGCTTTCTCTGCGGTCTCTGCGCGAAACCAAAAACGTCCGCGTTTCGGCGTGACGCAGCCGGCTCAAGAGGCATTCGGCGAGCAGGTCGATCGGGAAAGGGTGGGGGTTTCTGTTGCTACGTACCCCCGGACGCCCGGTTTCCGATTCTGTTA
>CAMPIX010000008.1 GCA_946886565.1 uncultured Altererythrobacter sp. | reverse complement strand
CCCCTCCGCCGCCGCCGCCTCCGCCGGTGTGCAACAAGGGGCCGTACATCGTGTTCTTCGAATGGGACAAGTCGGACATCACGCCCGAGGCAGCGACCATTCTGGACAACGCGGTTTCGGCGTACAGCAACTGCGGTTCGGCGTCGGTCATGCTGGCCGGTCACACCGACACCTCGGGTACCGAGACCTACAACATGGGTCTGGCCGAGCGCCGCAACGACTCGGTTCGTTCGTATCTCTCCGGCCGGGGCATCCCCGAGGCGCGGATTTCGAGCGAAGCCTTCGGCGAAAGCCAACTGCGGGTTCCCACCGCGGACGGCGTGCGCGAGCTCCAGAACCGCCGGGTGGAAATCACCTACGGTCCGGGATCGGGCATGTAAGTTTCGCGAAAGCGATAGCTTCTCGGAAAGGGGTCGGAGCAATCCGGCCCCTTTTTCGTTAGGTTCATGAACTCGCAAGACAGGAGCTGTTCATGATTCGCCTATCCCTGCCCCTCGCTCTCACCACCATGGCTGCCCTCGCCGGCTGTTCTCCCGATCAGGACGAGGCCACACCGGCCGAAGGAGCGGCGGAAAATGCCCCGGCTGAGCCGTCCACCCCCGAAACGCTGGGATCGGCCGCGCTCGCGTTGGCCGATGGCACGTCTGCGGGCACCGTCGAACTCGTCTCCGACGACGGCGCGCTATCGTTCGAAGTGGCGGTGACCGGGATTCCGGAAGGCACGCACGGCTTCCACCTTCACACCACCGGTCAGTGCGAGGCGCCCGACTTCACCTCCGCCGGGGGGCACCTCAATCCCGCGGAGCGGGAACACGGGCGGGAAAATCCCGCCGGCAGCCATCTGGGCGATCTGCCCAATCTCGTCGTGAATGCAGACGGCACCGCCTCCACCACCGTCGCGCTCGACGCGGAATCCGGCAACGCGATCGATTCGCTGTTCGATGCCGACGGGACGGCGGTCATGATCCACGCCGACCCGGACGACTATCGCACCGATCCCACCGGCAATGCCGGCTCGCGGATCGCCTGCGGCGTGCTCGAGCGAACCTGACCCGCCGCCTCGAATTTCATCAGGGCAGGTTCTCCCCGGCGGCGCGCGCGCGTTCGACGACGCTCGCCGCCGCCGCGGGCACCAGCTTGAGCGCCGCCAGCAGTAGCGCCAGGCCGACCGGCACCACTACCAATGTGCTCATCATCCCTGCGGCGAGATCATCCCCATTGATGGCCGAGACGTAGCCGGCCATGAACGGGCCGATGCCGAGACCAATCAGCGTCGTCGAGAGGAAGAAGGTCGCGGTCGCCAGCCCCCGCATCCGCGGCAGCACGAGCGCCTGGCTGGTCGCCGCCGCGGCCCCGAGTGCCGAAGCCGACAGCATCTGCGCAAAGAAGCTCGCGACATAGAATACCGGCAGGCTGTCGGTGGTGAACGCGACGATCAGCGGAGGCACCGTGGTCAGCAATCCGAACAGGATGACCAGAATTCGCCCGGTCGGCCGGCGTTCGAGCAGGAAGTCCGCCATGCGCCCCCCGATGATGACACCCAGGAATCCGGCCACCGCCGAGGGCGCACCGAGGAACCAGCCGAGGTCGCTCTTGTCGGCGCCGAGCGTACGCTCGGCGTAGGGCGCGCCCCAGTACGCCGCCGAATAGGCGACGAAAGCGATCGTGCCGTAGCCGAGAACGACCGAAAGAAATGCCGGCGACCCCCAGGTCAGCCGGAAGGTCGGCAAGTCGCGCGACCGGAGCGACATCGCCCAACTGAACACCGCGTAGTAGCCGACCCCGAGGAACAGCCACTGATCCGACACACCCGCCACGAGCGATGATGTGGCCGGCACCGCCGACGATAGCCAGAGGGCGAGAAGCGCGAAGAAGGCCGCGCCGACGAGGTTGATCGCGAGAGCAGGCAAACCGCGCATCCCCGCGCCCACGACGGTGAACGGCGGGATCACCTGGAGCAGTTCCTGCACGAAGCCCCGGAAAGGCCGCGGGTCTTCGGCTGTAGGGAGCCCGTCGATCGCGCCGCGAACCGGCTCGCGCAATGTCAGGATCCACAGTGCCAGCAACAGACCGGGCAGACCGACCGCGAGAAATGCCGCCTGCCATCCGGCCAGGCCCAGCGGGCCGCCATCGGGGAACGCGGCATTCCAGTTCTCGACCACGAGCCCACCGATCAGCAGCGAGATGCCGCCGCCCAGATAGAGGCCCGAAGAGTAGATCGCGAGCGCAGTGGCCCGCAGCCGTGCGGGAAACCAGTCCGAGATAAGCGAATAGGCGGCCGGGCTGGCGGTCGCCTCGCCCACACCCACGCCGATCCGGGCGACCGTCAACGTGCTGGCATCGCGCGCGAAGCCCGAGAGCGCGGTCATCGCCGACCACAGCGCCAGGCCCAGGCTCATCAGCCGGATGCGCTTCCAGCTGTCGGCGAGCTTTCCGAGCGGAATCCCGAACAGCGCGTAGAACACCGCAAAAGCGGTTCCGTAGAGGAAGCCGAGGTAATCGTCCTCGACGCCGAGATCGAGCTTGATGTCGTTGGCGAGGATCGACAGGATCTGGCGGTCGATGAAGTTGAGAATATAGATCAGGACCAGAACGCCGAGAGCGTACCAGCTATAGGCCGACACCTTCTGTTCTACCGGCGCATGTCCGGCCGATGGCCCCGCGGCGTCAGTCCGGCTGTCGTTCATAAGTGATCCCATCTTCTATCCCTGCCTCTGCGAAGCCCTTCTGCCGCAAGCGGCAGCTATCGCATACCCCGCAGGCGCGCCCGTTCGCACTCGGGGCGTAACACGACCAACTCAGCCCGGTGTCGAGCCCGAGCCGCGCAGCCTCGGCCGCGATCTGCGCCTTGGTCATATGCTGCAGCGGTGCGTGGATTGTCGCCCCGCGCCCCTCGACCCCCGCCTTTGTGCCGAGCCGCGCCATGTTCTCGAACGCCGCGATGAATTCGGGGCGGCAATCGGGGTATCCCGAATAATCGAGCGCATTCACGCCGATGAAGATGTCCTGCGCGTGCGAGGCTTCGGCCCAGGCGAGCGTGAGCGAGAGAAATACGATGTTGCGCGCCGGCACGTAAGTCACCGGGATATCGTCACCCGCCCCGTTCGTCGGCACAGCGATGTCGTCGGTCAGCGCCGAGCCGCCGAACTGCCGCAAGTCGAGGGGGAAGACGACGTGGCGCTCGCAACCGAGCATTTCGGCTACCCGATGCGCGGCCCCGATCTCGATCCGGTGGCGCTGGCCGTAGTCGATCGTCAGCGCATGAAGCGCGAATCCGCGCTCGCGCGCCAGCGCGGCGGCGACCATCGAGTCGAGACCGCCGGAGAGCAATACGACGGCGGCCTTGGCCCTTTCATCGGTGTCCGATCCCATTCCCTCGGGCTAGGGTGAAAACCGGATCGGAGCAATGAGAAGAGTACCGGAACCCGTGGGGCCGGATTCAGTTGCAAGCGCCGACCCGGCGCGCCTCCGCAGTGAACTGGAACGGCAAGCCGCCCGCGATCCCCTGGCTCTCGACCTGCGCCAGCGAGCCGCTCTCGCGCCGGATACTGGTACGGCCGTAGTTGCTGCCCTTGCAGGTATATTGCACCGTCACCTCGCTCGCGCCGTCCTCGACGACGTAACGCGAGCAATCGTTACGCGGATGGCGTAACTGGATCAGTTCGCGGCCACTTCTGATGCAGATTTTCTTCGGCGGGCTTCCGTCCCGATAGCGCAGTTGCCACTGGCCTGGGCTGAACCCGTCGAGCATCGCCAGACTCGGCGATTGTGCCACCGCCGGAGCCAGCAAGGCGCCGCAGACCACGGCTGCGGCGATCGCCGCCGGACGCTTCGCGCGCCTGGGCCATTTGCGCATTTTCCGATCTCCGAACGCTTTCATCTACCCATCCCATAGCACCAATTGGCCGACAAGTCGTTGCACATACACGACAGGCCGTTCAGGCTTCGATCTCGAACACCTTTGAACAGAACGCACAATCGACGAGGATTTTCCCTTGCTCATCGCGCATGTCGGCGCGGTCTTCTTCGGGAAATCGCGCGATGACCTGCTCGTAGTGCGCGACCGAGCAACGACATCCGCGCGCCAGGCCCGGTCCGGGCTGGATGCGCACTTCGCTCTCCTCGTGGAACAGCCGCCAGACAAGCGCCTCGAGCGAAAGCCCGTCGTCGACCAGTTCGTCGTGGCGGGTGCTCCCCGCGAGCACCGCGACGTGCTCCCACTCGGGATGGTCCATCCGCGCGTGGAGCCGCTCGCGACCCTCTTCGCCGTCGGGCAGGTGCTGCACCAGAAGCCCCCCCGCCACGCATCCGCCGCGGCCGGCGCGCGCAGCAACGCGGATCAGGGTGGGGACCTGCTCGGACTGCGCGAAATAGGTCTCGCAAGCCTCGGCCAGCGATTCGCCTTCGAGCGGCACGATCCCCTGGTAGCGGCCCTTGCCATCGACCATGTCGAACGTGATCGCGAGGTAGCCTTTCCCGAACAGCGCGAAGAGCGAGGGGTTGGCGCCGAGCGCGGCGAGCCGTTCGCGGTCGAAGTCGACGTAGCCACGCAACGCGCCCGCGCGATAGTCGCACACCAGCAGGCGGACAACGCCCGCTTCGGTCTGCGCCTGTATCGTCAGCTGTCCGCTTTCGTCCTTGAGCAAGCCGCCGATGAGCGCGGCGAGCACCAGCGCTTCGGCGAGCAGGTGCGTGATCGCGGGCGGATAGTCGTGGGCGGCGAGGATTTCGTCGATCGTGCGATCGAGTCGCACGGCCTTGCCACGTGCATTGCGCGCCGGAATCGTAAAGCCCAGCAGCTTGTCGGAATAGGTTTCGGCCTGTTCGGTCATGGGCCGAATATGGGGGCCCAGGCCGCGAAAGTAAGGCGTTGCTTGCTCAGAGTTTCCCGAAGCACCAGAGCAGGATCGCCTTCTGCGCGTGGATACGGTTCTCCGCCTCGTCGAACACGACCGATTGCGGGCCCTCGAACACGCCCTCGCTCACTTCGTCGCCGATATGCGCGGGCAGGCAGTGGAGGAAGCGCGCGTCGGGCTTTGCATGTGCCATCAGCGCTTCGTTCACCTGGAACGGCGCCATCGCCGCGAGCTTGTCGTGCGCGTGGTCCTGCCCCATCGACACCCAGGTGTCGGTCACGACAACGTCGGCCCCCGACGCCGCCTCGCCCGCATCGTTGGTCAGCGTAATCCGCGCCCCGCCCGCGCGCGCCATTTCGACAAACTCCGCCTCGGGTTCGTAGCCCTTCGGCGTGGCCACGCGGACGTTGAACCTGAACAGCGCGGCGGCCTCGAGGATCGAATGCAGCACGTTGTTGCCGTCGCCGAACCAGGCGAGCTCGAGGCCCGGCAGAGGCTTGCGCTGCTCGATGAGCGTCGTGAGGTCGGCGACGATCTGGCAGGGGTGCGAGCGGTCGGTCAGACCGTTGATCACCGGCACGCTGGCGTGGCGCGCCATCTCCTCCGCCTTGCCGTGATCGTCGGTCCGCAGCATGATCGCATCGGCCATGCGGCTGAGCACCCGCGCGGTGTCAGCGATCGATTCGCCCCGGCCGAGCTGGCTCGAAGCCGAATCGAGCACCAGCGCCGAGCCGCCGAGCTGACGCATGGCGATGTCGAAGCTGACCCGCGTGCGGGTCGAGCTCTTCTCGAACACCATCGCCAGCACATGCCCGGCGAGGGGTGCATCGGCGTCGGACTTGCCCTTGGGCCAGCCTGCGCGCGCGGCTTTGCGCGATTGCGCATCGTCGATCATCGCCGCGATCGCATCGGTCCCCGCATCCGACAGGTCGAGGAAGTGGCGCAAGGCCATCAGGCGGTCTCGGGCACCCGGTAGTCGGCAGCGCCGGCCGAGAGCTTCTCGAAGAACTCGTCGATCTCGGCCTCGCCCGCCACCAGCGGGGGAAGCACGCGCAGCGTATTGTCGCCCGCCGCCACGGTCAGCAGCTGATGCTTGTCGCGCAGGTGCGTGTAGAACGGGCGGCTCTCGACCTTCATCTTGATCCCGAGCATCAGGCCCTTCCCGCGCACGAGCTCGAACAGCTCGGGATAGTTGCCGATGAACTGTTCGAGCCGGCTGCGCAGCCGCTCGCCCTTCTCGGTCACTTCGGCGAGGAACTCGTCGTTGGCGACCGCATCCATCACCGCCATGCCCGCGGCCATCGCCAGCGGGTTGCCGCCGTAGGTCGAACCGTGGGCGCCGAGCCCCATGCCGCGCGCCGCCTTTTCGGTGGCGAGGCAGGCGCCGAGCGGGAAGCCGCCGCCGATGCCCTTGGCGGTCGCGAGAATGTCGGGCTCGATACCGTAGTGCTCGTGCGCGTAGAGCTTGCCGGTGCGCGCGACGCCGCACTGAACCTCGTCGAGCACGAGCATGAGATCGTGCTCGTCGGCGAGCGCGCGCAAGCCCTTCATGAATTCCATCGAGGCCGGGCGGATACCGCCCTCGCCCTGGATCGGCTCGACCAGAAAGCCCGCGGTGTTCGGCCCGATTGCCGCCTTCGCGGCTTCGAGATCGTCGAATTCGACATACTTGAACCCGCCCAGCAGCGGCATGAAGCCCTTGTGCATCTTCTCCTGGTTCGAGGCGCTGATCGTCGCCATCGTGCGCCCGTGGAAGGCGTTCTTGAAGGTAATCAGCTCGTAGCGATCGTCGTCACCCGCGTGCTGGTGATAGGCGCGCGCGGTCTTGATCGCGCACTCGACCGCTTCGGCGCCGGAGTTGGTGAAGAACACCGTGTCGGCGAAGGTCTTGTCTACCAGCCGCTGCGCCAGCGCTTCGCCTTGCGGGCTGCCGTAGAGGTTGGAGACGTGCATCAGCGTCGCCGCCTGCCGCTGGATCGCGCCGATCAGCCCTTCGTGGCTGTGGCCGAGCAGATTGACCGCGATGCCGCTGGCGAAATCGAGATAGCGCGTGCCATCCTCGTCGATCAGATGGCAGTGGTCGCCGCGCACCGGACGCACTCCACAGCGTGGGTAAACGGGCATGAGCGGCGTGATCGACATCGGCAGGTCCTTCGCAATTCGCAAGCTGGGAAACGACAAATGGCGGCCCCTAAGAGCCGCCATTCGCGCCGTCTAGAATGTCGCCACCGCCCGGTCAAACGGCCGGGTGGGGCGTGGGCCGGTCAGTCCTGTACGGGCACCAGGTTGACCGCCGAGTGCTTGCCTCGTCGATCGACCTCGAGGTCGAACTCGTAGCGCTCACCCTCGTTGATGCCGCCCAGGCCCGAACGCTCGACCGCGCTGATGTGCACGAAGGCGTCGGGCTGGCCATCGTCGCGGACGAGGAAGCCGAAACCCTTCATCGCGTTGAAGAACTTGACGGTGCCGGTCGCCTTCTCGCCGGTCAGCTCGCGCTGCGGGGCGCCGCCGCGGTCACCGCCGCGCTCGCCGCGGTCGCCGCCGCGCGATTCGACAGGGATGACGTCGCCGACGATCTGGAGGTCCTGCGCGGAGGTCTTGCCGCCGCGGTCGACCAGATTGAATTCCAGCTCCTGCCCTTCGGCGAGGCCTTCGAGGCCCGCGCGCTCGACCGCGCTGATGTGGACGAACACGTCCTCACCGCCGCCTTCCTGCTGAATGAAGCCGAAGCCCTTCTGGCCGTTGAAGAACTTCACCGTGCCCTTGCCGGTGCCGACGACCTGCGCAGGCATGCGGTTGAACCCGCCGCCGCCGCCACCGCCGCCGCCACGCGGGCCGCCACGATCGCCGCCGCCGAAACGGTTGCCACCGCCACCACCGCCGAAGCGGTCGCCGCCGCCGCCACCGAACCGGTCGCCGCCGCCGTAGTTGCTGTCACCGAAATTTCCGGGAGGGCCGCCACCAAAGGGGTCGAAACCGTCTTCTCCGAAACCATCGCGCTTGTCGCGTCCGCGACCCCGGCGGCCTCTATCGTAACCCATAATCCAACACGTACCTTCGCACCGCCCCCGATAATTCGCGCCCCCGGGTGGACGGCCCCGGCAAGGTCACGTGGTGTCCGAACCGGGCGAACGCACCGGTTTCCCACCTGCCAAACGCCGACCATAGCGCAGAAATCGGCCCTGCGCGAACGATTTAACGGCAAGTCCTGCAATGACGCAAGAATGTGACATTTTCGCATTGCGCAGCGTCTTGCCCGGCGGCGCCGCTTGAGGCACTAGCCGCGCATGGACATCATGGCGCTTCTCTCCGACCCGGCCGCCTGGGCCGCCCTGCTCACTCTGATCGCGCTCGAGGTCGTGCTCGGGGTCGACAACCTGATCTTCATCGCGATCCTGTCGAACAAGCTGCCCGAACACCAGCAGCAGCGTGCGCGGCGAATCGGCCTCACGCTCGCGCTGGTCATGCGAATCGGTCTGCTGATGTTGATCGGCTGGATCGTCACGCTGCAGATGCCGCTGTTCGATCTCGGCATAGAGGGCTCCACCGGACCTTACGGCGAACCGACCTTCGAAACCGCATTCTCGGGCCGCGACCTGATCCTGCTCGTGGGCGGGCTGTTCCTGCTGTGGAAGGCGACCAAGGAAATCCACCACTCGATGGAGCCGGCGGACAATTCGGGCGATCTGCTCGACAAGACGCCGGGCGTCGCAGCGGCGGCAACCGCCACTTTCGGCGCGGTGATCGCGCAGATCGTCGCGATCGACATCGTATTCTCGGTCGACTCGATCCTCACCGCGGTGGGGATGACCGACGACATCCCGATCATGGTCGCCGCGGTCGTCATCACCGTGGGCATCATGATGGTTGCCGCAGACCCGCTCGCGCGCTTCATCGAGAAGAACCCGACGCTGGTGATGCTCGCGCTCGCCTTCCTCGTGATGATCGGGCTGGTGCTGATAGCCGACGGGTTCGGCTTCCATGTGCCCAAGGGTTACATCTACGCTGCGATGGCTTTCTCGGTCGGGGTCGAGCTGCTCAACATGATCCAGCGCAACCGGCGCGCGAAGACGACGCAGGCGGCCGAGTGAGCGACTTCCGCGCCCTCGACGATGGCGTCCTCGCCAGCCCGCAGATCGCCGTGGAGGATATCGCGGCGGCCAAGGCCGAAGGCGTAACGCTGGTGGTCAACAACCGGCCCGAGGGCGAGGCGGAAGACCAGACCCCCGGTGCCGAGATCGAAGCCGCGGCGCGCGCCGCCGGGCTCGACTACGTGGCGATCCCGGTCGGCGGATCGGGCTTCGGCGAAGCGCAAGTGGCGGCGATGACCGAGGCGCTCGATCGCGCCGAGGGCAAAGTGCTCGCCTATTGCCGCTCGGGCACCCGCTCGACCCTGTTATGGTCGCTGGCGCAGGCGCGCGCCGGACGCGATCCGGACGAGATCGCCGCCGCGGCCGCGGCTGCGGGCTACGACATCGCCCCGGTGCGCCCCGCGGTCGACATGCTCGCCGCCCGCGCCCGCGGCTGAGCGCCCTCCCCTATTTGCGGAAGTCGAGCGGCGGGTCGCGGTCGCCGAGCAGCGAGCGGTATTCGTATCCTTCACCCCGCGCGGCATCGAACTCGGTACGCGCCTGCTGGCGCAGCTCGGGATTGGTGAAGAGCTCGACCGCGGCCAGCGTCATCGCCTTGGCCGCCACTTGCGCGCCCTTGTAACCGATCGTGGTCCCGCTCGCGGCGGCCGATTGCCAGCTATGCGCCGAAGTGCCGGGCACCCAGGTCGCGGTCCGCACGCCAACCGTCGGCGTCGCCCAGGAGACGTCGCCGACATCGGTCGAGCCGTAGCCAAGCGTGGTGTCGTAAGGCTGGATTTCGGCGGCGCTGGCGAGCGGCTCGGCCGCATCGCCGAGGCTCGTGGCGAGTTCCTGCGCCCAGGCCCGCTCCTCGGCAGTGTACTCCACCCCGCCGACCTGGCGCAGCTTGGCGTCCATCATTTTCGCGAGCGCCTCGTTCACCAGCAGCGGATTGTTGCCGTGGATGATTTCCCACTCGGCCTCGGTGCCGGTGCCCATCGCCGCGCCCTTGGCCGCCGCCTCCAGCCGCTCCCACATCGCCTCGACCTCGGCGGGGTCCGAATGGCGCACGTAGTAGAACACCTCGGCAAAATCGGGAACCACGTTGGGCGCGCTGCCGCCTTCGGTGATGACGTAGTGGATGCGCGCGTCCATGTCGGTGTGCTCGCGCATCATGTTGACCATCATGTTCATCGCCTCGACCCCGTCGAGCGCAGAGCGGCCCTGCTCGGGCGCGCCTGCCGCGTGCGCTGCCTTCCCGCGGAAGCGGAACTTGGCCGAACGGTTGGCAAGACTCGTGCGCGCCGCGGCGCTGTTCTCGTCGTCGGCGTGCCAGTGGATCGCGACGTCGACATCGTCGAACAGCCCGGCACGGGTCATGTAGACCTTGCCCGATCCGCCCTCTTCGGCAGGCGTGCCGTAGAAGCGGATGCGCCCGGGTGTGCCGGTCGCTTCGAGCCATTGCTTGACGGCGATCGCCGCGGTGAGCGAGCCCGCGCCGAACAGGTTGTGTCCGCAGGCGTGCGCGGCGTGCTTGCCCGCGATTTCTTCGCGCGTGGGCGAAGCGGACTGGCTGAGCCCCGGCAGCGCATCGAACTCGCCGAGAATCGCGATGATCGGACCCTCGCTGCCGTATTCGGCGATGAATGCGGTGGGGATTTCGGCGACGCCTTCCCTAACGGTGAAGCCGTTCGCTGCGAGTTCCGACTGGAGCAGATCGCTCGATTTCGTTTCCTGATAGCCGAGCTCGGCCCAGTCCCACAGCTGGCGCGCCACGCGTGCGGTGCGGTCGTACTGCGCATCGACCGCGCTCACGGCGTCGAATTCCTCGGCCAGCGCGGGCGGCGCCCAGAACACGACAGCAGTGGCCACGACACCGAATACAGTTCTTTTCATCGATCTCTCCCTCGTTCGCGACCGGTCTAGGGGGATCGCCGCAATTTGCAAACGCGGGCACCTCGACAGTCCCCGGCCCCCGTGGCAAATCGCAACCGATGGACCAAGGCCTCATCCTCAAGCTCGGCGGTTCGTTGCTCGCGATCTTCGCGCTCGCGGCGGTCGCGTGGAAGCTCCGGCTCGGCGGCGACTTGCGCATCCGCGACGAGGCGCATGCACGCGAACTGGCCGACGATGCGGATACCGGGTTCGAAGCGGAGGATGTCGCGATCGATCGCGCGGGGCACGCCGCGTTGCTGCGCGACCGTCGCGGCCGGGTAATGCTCCTGCGCCGCCACGGCGCGCATTTCGTGGCGCGCATGCTGACCGGCCACGCGCATGTCCGGCTCGACCGGACCATGCTCGTGGTCGGTACCGGCGAAAGGCGCTTCGGCGAGGTGACGCTCGACCTCGGCGGCCAGGCGCAGTATTGGGCGGCAAGCCTCAGGAGGTTGTGAGCACCCCGCCATGCCCGACTTCTCGCCCGTCGACTACGCCATCCCCGGATTCGTGCTGCTCGTGCTGGCCGAGATGCTGTGGGCGTGGAAGCGCCGGCCCGAAGCCTACGAACCGCGCGACACGCTCACCAGCCTCGCCTTCGGGCTCGGCAGCACGGTGGCGGGCCTGCTGCTCGGCGGCTTCGCGCTGCTCGTGTTCCTCGCGGCCTACGAATACCGCCTGTTCGACATCGGTTGGACGTGGTGGGCATGGCCGGCGTGCTTCGTGCTCGACGATCTCGCCTACTACTGGATTCACCGCGCCGGGCACCGCGTGCGCTGGTTCTGGGCCAGCCATGTGAACCACCATTCGAGCCAGCACTACAACCTCAGCACCGCGCTGCGGCAGAGCTGGACCGGCGCGTTCACGCTCGGCTTCGCGTTCAAGCTGCCGCTGGTGCTGCTCGGCTTCCACCCAGTGATGATCGCAGTCGTGGGCGGGTTCAACCTGATCTACCAGTTCTGGATTCATACAGAGGCGATCGGGCGAATGCCGCGCTGGTTCGAGGCGGTGATGAACACCCCGAGCCATCACCGCGTGCACCACGCGACCAACCCGCGCTACCTCGACCGCAACTACGCGGGCGTGTTCATCGTGTGGGACAGAATGTTCGGCACCTTCGAGCCCGAGACCGATGACGAGCGCATCCGCTACGGCATCGTCAAACAGCTCGGCAGCTTCAACCTGCTGCATTCGGTGTTCCACGAATGGATCGGCATGTTGCAGGACGTCCGGCGCGCACCGTGGCGGCACAAGCTGGGCTACCTCCTGCGCGAACCCGGCTGGACGCACGATGGCAGCCGCGAGACCTCCGATATGATCCGCGCGCGCTGGCGCGAAGGGCGCGGAGCGCAAAAGGTCGCAAACGAAAACCCGATTGCCGCGGACAGCGAGGCCGCTTAACCCTGTCTTCGGAAGAGGAGAGGGCATGGCGGAGTTCGACGTGATCGTGATCGGCGGCGGCAGCGCGGGCAGCGCGGTCGCCGGGCGGCTGGCCGAAGACGGGCGGCGGCGAGTGTGTCTGCTCGAGGCGGGCGGGACCAACGACACCTACCGGGTCAAGACGCCGGGCATGATGCCATTCATCCCCAAGAGCTCGAACTACCGCTACGAGACGGTGCCGCAGAAGGGCCTGAACGGCCGCACTGGCTACCAGCCGCGCGGCCGGGGCCTGGGCGGGTCGAGCGCGATCAACGCGATGATCTACATCCGCGGCAACCGGTGGGACTACGACAACTGGGCGGCGCTCGGCTGCATCGGGTGGAGCTATGATGAGGTGCTGCCCTATTTCAAACGCGCCGAGAGCAACGTGCGCGGGGCGGACGCTTATCACGGCGGCGACGGCCCGCTTGGCGTCGAGGATCAGCGCTGGCCCAATCCCGGCAGCACGGCCTTCGTCGAGAGCGCCGCGGCGCTCCAGCTGCCGCGCAACGCGGATTTCAACGGCGCGGAGCAGGAAGGTTTCGGGCTCTATCAGGTCACCCAGAAGGGCGGTGAGCGCTGGTCGGCGGCACGCGCCTATGTCGAGCCGTTGCGCGGACGCGACAACCTCGCGGTGATGACCGGCACGCTGGTCGAGAAGCTCGTGATCGAGAGCGGACGCGTAACCGGGGTCGCGATCCACCGCGGCAGTCGTCGTGAAACACTGCTCGCGCGCGGCGGTGTGGTGCTGTCGGCCGGCGCGTTCAACAGTCCGCAGATACTTATGCTTTCGGGGATCGGTCCGGGCGAGCATCTGCGCGAGCACGGGATCGAGGTCGCGCTCGACCGGCCGGCGGTCGGCACGGACCTTCAGGATCATATCGACTACGTGTCGAGCTGGCAGACCGAGAGCAAGGATCTGATCGGCGACAGCCTGGCGGGCACATGGAAAATGATAAAGGCGATCGTCGAGCATCGTCGGCATCGTACGGGCACGATGACCACGCCCTACGCCGAGGCGGGCGGGTTCTGGCGCGTGATGCCCGACGCCCCAGCGCCCGACATCCAGTGGCACTTCGTCCCCGCGATGCTCGAGGATCACGGGCGGACCAAGGTGAAGGGCCACGGCTTCTCGCTTCACGCCTGCGTGCTGCGGCCGGAAAGCCGCGGCACGGTGCGTCTCGGCTCGGCCGACGCCGCCGCCCCGCCCGTCATCGACCCTAACTTCCTCGCCGCCGACCGCGACATCGCCACTCTGCGCACGGGCGTGCGCCTGTCGCACCGGATCGTCGAGGCTCCGCCGATCAGCGACTATCGTCCGAAGGATCGCTACCCGATCGATCTCGCTGACGATGCCGCGCTCGACGATCTCATCCGCAACCGCGCCGACACCGTCTACCACCCGGTCGGCACCTGCCGCATGGGCGCCGACGCCGAAGCGGTGGTCGATCCGACGCTC
Organism: uncultured Altererythrobacter sp.; assembly: GCA_946886565.1. The sequence continues at coordinate 103,308 of CAMPIX010000008.1, read as the reverse complement.
AAGGCGAACGGCGTCGAGGGCCTGTGGGTCGCCGACGCGAGCGTGATGCCCCGCCTCGTCAGCGGCAACACCAACGCCCCGAGCATCATGATCGGCGAACGGTGCGCGGATTTCGTGGGAGCGGCGCTCGCCTAGCCGCAAACAAAAGGGGCCGGCCATCGCAACCCGGCCGGCCCCTCGATTTCCCTTCGCGCGGCGGTCAGAAGCTCTGCCGCACCGTCACACCGAACGTCCGCGGTGTGCCGACCGTATAGGCCAGGCGCGCCCGGCCGCCGCGCTCGCGATCGAACGACAGCAAGGCATTCTCGTCGAACACGTTGTTGACGTAAGCGACGAGCGAGAGACCGCTATCGAAGTCGACCCCGGCGCTGAGATTGAGCAGCTGGTACGAGGGCAGCTCCAGGTCCACCGTGGTCGCCGCATCCGCAGGCGCGCCGCCGAACGGCAGGCCGTGGACGAAGGTGCGCGGGTTGTTCTCCTGGTCGGCCGGCTGCGTATAGCGCGATCCTATATGCGAGAACGACGCCGCGAGATAGGCGCTCGCCGCATCGCCCACGGGCCATTCGTAACTGCCGGAGGCCGAGAACTGGAACTCGGGCACCGACGGGAGGCGGTTGCCTTCGCGGATGCCCGTAGCCTCGGTCAGCGGGGGCGGCAGCGTCGAGTCGAACTCGGCCTCGATCAGGCTGCCCGAGAACGCCAGGTCGACCCCGTCGACCGGATTGAACCCGACCTCGGCCTCGACGCCCATCGTGTGCGATTCGGGCACGTTGAACACGATGCGCGACGAACAGCTGCCGGCATCGAGCGTCACCTGCAGGTTCTTGATATCGGTGTAGAAGCCGGCGACATTGGCGTAGAAACCGCGCCCCTGCGCCTTGGCGCCGACTTCATAGTTCCACAAGGTCTCGTCGTCGTAGTCCTGGAACGCTCCGAACAACTCGGCATCCGACGGCGAGCACAGTGTGATGTTGAGCGGGTCGTTGACGCCGCCGAGCCGGAAGCCCTTGGAGGCCTGGGCGTTCACCGTCAGGTTGTCGCTGACATCGTAGCTGAGCAGCACGCGCGGACTGAACCCATCCGAGCGGGTCTTGTCGCGGCGATTGTCGCCGTTGGCGAAGAGGCCGCCCGAGACGAACCGCCGTTCCTCGGTGAAATCGTAGTAGCGCGTGCCGACCGTCACGTCGAAGGCGTCGGTGATCGAATAGGTGCCCTCGCCGAACAGCGCGAACTGCTTGATGTCGTAGGGGAGGTCGGCGTTATAGGGCGAATCCCCGGGGAACCCGTTTGCGACCGCGGCCGAAGTTCCGGCCCCGAGCGTAGCGTCGGTCACCGCGTCGTAGCCCGGGGTGGGCAGGCGCTGGCGATAGAAGCGCGAGGTGTCCGAGTAGAACGCGCCCGCGACCCACTGGAACGGGCTTTCGTAGTCCGAGGCCAGCCGAATTTCCTGGGTGAAACTCTTGAGATCGGTCGTGTCGCGCAGGTTCGACGGCAGCAGCACGCCCTCTTCGGGGAACCCGAGATCGACCGACACCGAGCCGCTCAGCGCGCTGGCGTCGCGGCTGACGAGGATGTCGCGGTTGGTGAACGACGTGACCGACGTGGCGTTGATGCCATCCCAGGTCGCATCGATCACTAGGTCTGCGATCAGGGTTTCGTCGACGAAGGCCTCTCGCAGCAGCAAGTATTGCTCGCGCTCGTCGAACGTCACCGCGGGACGCGTCGTCGTGAACGGATTGGCGTAGAGGTTGTAGATGTCCTGCCGGTTGAAGCCGTCGGCTTCGACCTTCTGATAGACGACACGGGGAGTGATAGTGACATCGGGCGCCGCCTCGAACGCAAGCGCGATGCGTCCGCCGTAGCGCTGGCCGCCGTTGATGTTCTCTCCGCCCGCCGGCCCGATCGCGTCGACGAAGCCGCCGTACTCGGTGAAATAGCCGACGGCGCGCACTGCCGTGCGGTCGCCGATCGGCAGGTTGATCATGCCCTTGGCGTGATAGCCGAGGTCGTCGCCGTCGACGAGGTTCACGTTGCCTTCGACGAGGCCCTCGAACACGCCGATCATCGGCTGGTTGGTGATGTAGCGGATCGTGCCGCCGACCGAACCCGAGCCGAACAGCGTGCCCTGCGGGCCGCGCAGCGTTTCGACGCGGTTGAGATCGAACAGATCGAGATCGGGGGTGAAGAGCGACAGCGAGATGACCGATTCGTCGAGGTAGACGCCGACCTGCTCCTTCACGCCGGGCTGATCGCGTACGACCTGACCGGCCGAGACGCCGCGTACCGAGACCTGGCTTTGGCCCGGTCCCAGGTTCTGAACCGAGAGGCCTGCGACATTGCGCGAGAGATCCTCGAGCGTCACGGCGCCGGACTTCTGAATGTCCTCCTGGGTTTGCGCATTGATAGAGAACGGCACGTCCTGGAGCGACTGCTCGCGTTTCGTCGCGGTCACGATGATGACCGAGCTTTCCTCGTCGGCCTCCTCCACGTCCTGGGCCGCGGCCGGCGGCGCGGTGAGGGCAACCGCCGCGGAACCCGTGAGCAAGAAGGCTCGAACAACAATTCGGCTATTTTTCAGGCGCTTGCGCATAGAAATTATCCTCCGATAGCGAGCAATTACTCTGCCACGCAAGAATCTTAGAAAATTTGCCGGTTGTTACAATTGTTGATTGCCGTTGCGGCGCATATCGCAGGTGTTCTGTTACAATCAGGTCACACGCATGAATCGGAAAAAAAGGCCGGAGCACCTGGCTCCGGCCTTTGAGGTGTTGTTCGCAGGAGGAACATCTGTGGGCAGGCCAGCCCCGGAAGCCCGGTCCGCCAAATGCGATTGGGTCAGTTGTAGGCACGCTCCCCGTGTTCGCCGATGTCGAGCCCGTCGACCTCGGTTTCGGCAGAGACCCTGAGGCCGGTGACCGCCCCGACGATGGTAGCGACGATCGCGGTGCCCGCCGCCGCCCAGACGATCGCGACCGCTACGGCGACGATCTGGGTCGTGACCTGGCTGCCCATGACGTATTCGGCGGCAGCGCCCGGCCCGCCGAGCGCGGGCGAATAGACCACGCCGGTGCCGATCGCGCCGACGATCCCGGCGACGCCGTGGATGCCGAACACGTCGAGCGCGTCATCGTAGCCGAGCTTCGGCTTGAGCTTGGCGACCGCGTAGTAGGCCACGACCGATGCCACGATCCCGAGCACGATCGCACCGAACGGCCCGCTGTTGCCCGCAGCCGGGGTCACTGCGACGAGCCCGGCGATCGCGCCCGAACAGAAGCCCAGGGCGCTGCCCTTGTGCCCGGCGAGCCGCTCGATCAGCATCCACGCGAGCGCGGCGGCGGCGGGGGCGACGAAAGTGTTGATCATCGCCAGCCCGGCGATGCCGTCGGCCTCGAGCTCCGACCCGGCGTTGAAGCCGAACCAGCCCACCCACAGCAGGCCGGTGCCGACCATCGTCAGCGTCAGGCTGTGCGGCGGCATCGGCTCGGCCGGATAGCCGCGGCGACGCCCAAGGAACATCGCCAGCACCAGCGCAGAGACGCCCGCGTTGATATGCACCACCGTGCCGCCCGCGAAGTCGAGCGCACCCATCTCGAACAGCAGCCCGCCGCTTGCCCAGACCATGTGCGCGATCGGGAAGTAGACCAGCGTCAGCCACAGCGCGGTGAACAGCATAACGGCGGAGAACTTCAGCCGCTCGACCGTCGCGCCGAGCACCAGCGCCACGGTGATCGCGGCGAAAGTCATCTGGAAGGCGACGAAGACGTACTCGCTGATGACCTCGTCGGAGAAGGTCGCCGCGGTCGTCTCGGGCGTCACCGCGCTCAGGAAGTAGTTGCCCCAGGCGAAGAACGCGTTCCCGTTCGGCCCGAAGGCGGTGCCGTAGCCCCACATGACCCAGATGAGCATGGCCAGCGCCGCGGCGGCGCCGACCTGGGTCATCGTCGAGAGCATGTTCTTCTGCCGCGTCAGGCCGCCGTAGAACAGCGCCAGGCCGGGCAGGATCATCATCAGGACGAGGACCGTGGCGGTCATCATCCAGGCATTGTTGCCCGGGTTGGGCACCGCGGCGGCGGCTTCCTGCGCGAAGGCGGGCGCGGCGGCGAGCAGCGCGGCGCCCAGCGCACCTGCGCCGTAAAGCGTCTTGCGGATCATCGTGTGGTCCTTCATCTTTTCGGCCGCACTCACAGTGCGGTGTCCCCGGTTTCGCCGGTGCGGATGCGCGTCGCTTCGGCGAGGTCGAACACGAAGACCTTGCCGTCGCCGATGCTGCTGGTGCTCGCGGTCTGCATGATCGTCTCGACCACTTGCGCCGCGAGGTCATCGCTGGTGGCGATCTCAAGCTTCACCTTGGGCAGCATGTTGGTCGAGTATTCCGCGCCCCGGTAGATCTCGGTCTGGCCCTTCTGACGGCCGAAGCCCTTCACTTCCGAGACCGTCATGCCGGCGACGCCGATGCCCCCCAGAGCCTCGCGCACCTCGTCGAGTTTGAACGGCTTGATGATGGCGATGATGAATTTCATCGATCCCCCCTGTTTCCCACCGGAACATCACCGGCTTCGCACATGCAGCAAAAGCCGTGCCAGACGGGAAATTTACTGTCTTTGCAGAGGGATTTGGTGAAACGGCGTTTCGTGCATGCCGCCCAATATGCCTAATTGTTAGGCTATGCCTATTTTGCAGGCATCTTGAGTCGCGCCCAGACCGGCAGGTGGTCCGAGGCCTGCGCGGACAATGCGCTGTGGTGCGCTCCCGCATCGCCCGCATGCCAGTGGTGCGAGGCGAGGATGCGGTCGAAGCGCGCCACCGGGCGGCGGCTGGGAAAGCTGCGGCCCGGATCGAGCAGCTGCCACCCGTCGCCGAACTCGCGCATCGCCCCGCTGCGGCTGCCCCACTGGTTGAAGTCGCCCATCAGCACCGTCGGGCATTCGCGCTCGCAGCGCCCGTGATGCCCGAGGATCGCCTTGACCTGGTCGCGCCGCCGCAGCCCCGAGAGGTCGAGGTGCGTCCCGATCACCCGCAAGTGCCGCCCTTCGCCGCAGTCGATGTCGGCGCGCACCGCGCCGCGCGGCTCGAGCGTCGGCAGGTCGAGCGGTTCGGCCTCGAGCACGTGGTATTCGCGGCGAACGAGGATCGCGTTGCCATGCCAGCCGAGGCTGCGCGGCCGCTTGGCGAGGTGGACGGCTTTCCACGGCGTGTCGTCGAGCGCCGCGCGCGAGAGCACGCTGGCGCGGTCGCCGATCCGCCGGTCGACCTCCTGCAAGGCGATCACGTCGGCGTCGATCTCGCGCAGCACCGCGAGGATCCGGTCGGGATCGCGCCGCCGGTCCATCCCCACCGCCTTGTGGATATTGTAGCTCGCGAAAGTCAGCTGCACGCGGTGGGTAACGCCCCTCAGGCCGGGTTTGTGCCCGGATCGCCCGCGATATAGCGGTCGGTCGGGCGGGTCGGCAGGCCGTCGATGCTGCGAGTGCGCATGGCGATCTTGGCCTCCCACTTCGCCGGGTTCGCCTGCGCGTGATACTTGACCAGCGTCGCGCGGGGCTTCTCGAACTCCATCAGCGGGACGCCCCAGCCGCAGCTCGTCTGCACGCTCTCGACCGCGATATCGAAGAGCTGCCGCGTGCCCGGCAGGAGCGTGAAGTGCGCCGCCAGCGCCTCCCACTCGGGATCGGCGGGCAGCACCGGACGCCCGTGCCCGTAGATGCGCAGGATCAACGCCGGCTGTTCCCAGTTGCACATCATCAGCGTGATGCGGCCATCCGCGAGCAGGTGCGCGTTCGTCTCGTTGCCCGAGCCGCCGAGGTCGAGCCAGGCGACGCGATCGGGGGCGAGCACGCGGAAGGTGTCGAGCCCCTTGGGGCTGAGATTGATCCGCGCCCCTTCCGCCGCGGTCGCGACGAAGAACACCGGCTGCCGCGCGATCATCGCGACGTGCTCGTCGGTCAGCGTGTCGGTGAAATCGGCCATGTTGGATGGTTATACCGCGGTCGCGCTGGCGACAAGCGAGGTGCCTGTCCGGTTCACACGAAGACACGAAGGCACGAAGATGTGGGGCTGCGGCGAAGCCGCACTCCACGCCAGACGCGTGATGCCTGGGGCGAGACGGAATATTTCGAAGCGCCTTCGCCCTGGCGCTACATCTTCGTGTCTTCGTGTCTTCGTGTGAGAATCCCTTTACCGCTCCTTGGTCGCGGAAAAAACCAGTTCGGGGTTCTTTTCCTGCTGATAGCCGACGTCCCATGGGCTCTTGGCCATGAACACGAGGTCGCCGTCGCGGTCCTTGGCGAGGTTGGCGCGGTTGAAGCTCTCGAACTCGTCCATCGCCTTCGCCTCACCCCGGATCCAGCGCGCGGTGGCGAAGGGCGAGGCCTCCAACACCGCCTCGACCTTGTACTCGGCCTCCAGCCGCGAGACGAGCACGTCCAGCTGCAACTGGCCCACCACCCCGACGATCCACTGCCCGCCGATCTCGGGATAGAACACCTGGATCACGCCCTCTTCGCTCAAGTCGTCGAGCGCCTTGCGCAACTGCTTGGTCTTGGTCGGATCGCGTAGCACCACGCGGCGCAGGATCTCGGGCGCAAAATTAGGGAGGCCGGTGAAGCGGATCGCGTTCTTCTCGCTCAGCGTATCGCCCACGCGCAGCGTGCCGTGGTTGGGAATGCCGATGATGTCGCCCGCTTCCGCGGTGTCGGCCAGCTCGCGATCCTGCGCCATGAACAGGATCGGCGAGTGGATCGCGATCGGCTTGCCGAGGCCACTGGGCACCAGCTTCATGCCGCGTTTGAAGGTGCCCGAGACCTGCCGCATGAAGGCGATCCGGTCGCGGTGGTTGGGGTCCATGTTCGCCTGGACCTTGAAGATGAAGCCGGTGACCTCGTCCCGCTCGGGCGAAATCTGCTCCTCGCCCGCGGGCTGGGGGCGCGGCGGCGGGGCCCACTTGGCGATCGCGTCGATCAGTTCCTCGACCCCGAAGTTCTTGAGCGCCGAGCCGAAGAATACCGGCGTCAGGTCGCCGTTGCGATAGGCCGCGAGGTCGAACTCGGGATAGCCGATCCGCGCAAGCTCGATCTCTTCGGCGAGCTCCTCGGGCAACTCGCCCAACTGCTCGCGCTTGCCGAGATATTCCTTGCTCGCGCCCTCGGGCAGCGCAACCGAATCGCTCCCGAAGTCGAGCACGCCCTTGAACAGCCCGCCCATACCCAGCGGCGCACCCTGCGGGCTGACGTCGAGCGCGAGCGCATCGGCCACCTCGTCCAGCGTCTCGAAGATCGAGCGCCCCTCGCGGTCGACCTTGTTGACGAAGGTGATGATCGGGACCGAACGCAGCCGGCAAACCTCGAACAGCTTGCGCGTCTGCGGCTCGATACCCTTGGCCGCGTCGATCACCATGATTGCCGAATCGACCGCGGTCAGCGTGCGGTAGGTGTCTTCGGAAAAGTCCTCGTGCCCCGGCGTGTCGAGCAGGTTGAAGGTGATCCCGTCTTTCTCGAACGTCATCACGCTCGAGGTGACCGAGATGCCGCGTTGCTGTTCGATCTTCATCCAGTCCGAACGCGCGCGCCGCGCCTGCCCCCGCGCCTTGACCTCACCCGCGAGATGGATCGCGCCGCCCTGCAGCAGCAGCTTCTCGGTCAGCGTGGTCTTGCCCGCGTCGGGGTGCGAAATGATCGCGAATGTGCGGCGGTTCGAGGTCGTGGTCATCACGCGCGCGCCTTAAGGCGACGCAAGAGCCGCGTCCACGCCGCTGTTGCAATGCAAGCTAACAATCAAATGGAATGTAGAGCATCACGCCCTCGGGACGCGCTTTGCAAGTGATCCGTGAATGCCAGCGTTGGGGTGCAGAAGCGCTGTTCATGGGCAGCGCCTCGAAGCCATCGGCGGTTCCGTTGCCCTCGCGCCATCGGATCGCCCATTCCAAGGGGCTTGCCTGCCCGTCAAGCAAGCTGTCGTCTCCCGGTGGCAACGGGCCGATATATTCGACGATGAAATCGCCCGCACGAGTAAATTCGCCTTCCACGACTTCGAAGATCGGAGGGCTTTCGGTATAGAAACCCGTCGGGTAGCCATTGCCGAAGCCCCGACTGCAAACGAGCCCTGGTGCAGTCGGCATCTGATCGCAGCCTACAGTGAAGGCTAGCGGCCGATAGCGGCCCGCCGGCACGCGATACACCTGCTGCTTCTCGTCGATCATGTTGCTGCCCATCAAGGGCACACCTGCACCACGCTCGAAACGGATCACCCGATCGGTATCGCGGCCATCTTCATCGACAGCAATGAAGTAGAAGATGGCCGTCTCCGTGGCCTGCGTCTGTGCGCGCACAGAGAGTTCGACCGCACCCTCGCCGTCCTTGAGTTTGGTCGATGACTTGATCTTCTTCGGCTCGGTGATGGAAAATCCATCTCGGCCGTGTGCCGCTTCGCTACCCGCGATCGAAACAGCGAGCGCCATCACGGCAAACATGAACCAGCGCAGCATCGGTGCCCCCTAACGATTAACCTCAGCACCGGAGATTGCCGAAGGTCCGGATAAAATCAATCCTCTCGCGCCACCCTGAACCCAGCGAAATCCTGGTTCACCGGCATCAGTTCGATGCGGTTGACGTTGAGGTGCGGCGGCAGCTCGGCGATCCAGCGGATGGTGTTGGCGATATCCTCGCCGGTCATCGGGTGGACCCCGGCGTAGAGATCGTCCGAAGCCTGCTGGCTGCCGGTGCGCACCAGCGTGAATTCGGTCTCGACCATGCCCGGCTCGATCGAGGTCACCCGCACGCCGGTGCCGTGGAGGTCGGCCCGCAGCGCCATCGTGAAGTGGTTGGCGAACGCCTTGGACCCGGCATAGACGTTGCCGCCGGGATAGATGTAGCTGCCCGCGACCGAGCCGATCGCGATGATAGCGCCCGTGCGCTCGATCAGCGTCGGCAGGAGCTTGCGCGTCAGCACGACCATCGCGGTGACGTTGGTGTCGATCATCGTGCGCCAATCGGCGAGGTCCGCCTCCTGCGCGGGCGAGAGGCCCTGCGCGAGACCTGCGTTGTTCACCAGCAGGTCGATCCCGGCGAAGTCCTCGGGCAGCGCGGCGATCGCGGCATCCATCGCCGCCTCGTCGCGCACGTCGAACAGCGCCGGATGAACCTTGTCCGCGCCCAGCTCCGCCACCAGCGCATCGAGCCGCTCCTTGCGCCGTCCGGTCGCGACACAGCGCCAGCCGCTCGCGACCAGCGCACGCACGGTCGCCTCGCCGATCCCGGCGGTGGCTCCGGTGACGAAGGCGACCTTGCTCACGCCCGCAACTCCGCGCCTCGCTTGCCGGCGGCGGCGACGACCTTGTCCGCGATCGCCTTGATCTCGGCGTCGGTGAAGCTCTTCTCGCCCGGCTGGAGGGTCACTTCGACCGCGACCGACTTCCGGCCCTCGGGCACGCCCTGCCCCGCGAACACGTCGAACACGCGCGCGTCGACGATCGCGGCCTTGTCCGCGCCGCGCACCGCGCGCACGAGGTCGGCGGCGGCGAGGTCGGCGGGGACAAGGAAGGCGAAGTCGCGCGTGACCGGCTGGAGAGCGGGTGGCGCGTAGGCGGCACGGGCGAAGCCGTTGCCGCCGCGCTTTTCGGGGATCGCGTCGAGGAACACTTCGACCGCCATGACCGGGCCGTCGATGTCGAACGCCTTCAGCGTACTCGGATGCAGCGCGCCGAAGCGGGCGAGCACGTTCTTCGGCCCGAGCCGCAGCGTCGCCGACTGGCCGGGGTGGAACTGCGGCCCCGCTTCGCCCATCACCATCAGGTTGCCGACGGGGGCACCGGCGGCTTCGAGCAGCGCCATCGCCTCTGCCTTGGCATCGTAGGCGTCGAACGTGGCGGCTTTGCCGTTCGCCCAGCCGCGCGGGGTTTTCTCGCCCGCCAGCACCACGCCCAGCGTCGGGCGTTCGTCGCTCGCGCCCTTCGCGCCGCGGAAGTAGCGCCGGCCGATCTCGAACAGCCGCGAGCCCGCCGCGCCGCGATCGGCGTTGCGCTTGGCGGCGGCGATCAGGCCCGGCAGCAGCGAGGGGCGCATCGCCTTCATGTCCTCGCTGATCGGGTTGTCGAGCACCCACAGCTCCGCGCCATCGGCGAAATGCTCCGCATCGGGCGTCGGGAGGAAGGACCAGGTCACGGCCTCGTTCAGCCCGCGCGCGGCGGCGCTGCGGCGCAGCTTGCGCTCGACCTGTTGCAGCGGGGTGGCGGTGGGTTTCGCGACACCCTCCGCACACGGCAGCGCGACGCTCTCGACCTTGTCGAGGCCGTGGATGCGCACGACTTCCTCGACCAGGTCGGCCGGGCCTTCGATATCGTGGCGGCGCGATGGGACGGTGACCTGCCAATTACCCTCGACCGAAAAATCGAGCGCTTCGAGGATGCGGCGCTGTTCGGCTTCGCTCACCTCGACACCGCCGAGGCGCTTGGTCAGCCCCGGGTCGAACACGATCACTTTCGGCTCGACCGGCGGCGAACCCGCGCGCACCACTTCGCTGGCCGTGCCGCCGCAGGTGCACACGATCAGCTCGGTGAGGATTGCGAGCCCGTCGTCGAGGAAGGCCGGATCGACCCCACGCTCGAAGCGGGTGCGCGCATCGCTCGCTATGCCGAGCTTGCGCCCCGTCACGCCGATCCGCTCGGGATCGAAGTAGGCGATTTCGAGCAGTACGTCGGTCGTGCTCTCGGTCACGCCCGAGTGCTCGCCGCCCATGATCCCGCCGATATCGTGCACGCCCGCATCGTCGGCGATCACGGTCATGCTCTCATCGAGCGTGTAGGTCTTCTCGTTGAGCGCCTCGACGGTCTCGCCGTTCCTCGCGCGCCGCGCAACTACCGCGCCGGTCAACTTGGCGAGGTCGTAGGCATGCGCCGGACGCCCGAAGGCGAGCATCAGGTAGTTGGTCGCATCGACAATCGCGCTGATAGGCCGCTGGCCCGCGGCGATCAGCCGGCGCTGCATCCACTCGGGGCTGCTGCCGTTGGTGACGCCCCGGATCACCCGGCCGTAGAACGCCGGGCAGCCTTCGGGATCGTCGGTGCGAATTTCGATGGGGCAGGGGAATCTCCCCTCCCCTTCCGGGGAGGGGCCGGGGGTGGGGGCTGTCGGGCTGCCGGCACAACCCCCACCCCAACCCCTCCCCGGAAGGGGAGGGGCTTTAAGAGTGCCGAGCCCCGCCGCCGCGAGGTCGCGCGCGATGCCGAGCACGCCCATGCAGTCGGGGCGATTGGGCGTGATCGCGACGTCGAATACCGGGCTTGCCGCCTGGTACTCGGCGAAGCTCGCGCCCACCGGCGCATCGGCGGGCAGCTCGATGATGCCTTCGTGCGCGTCGCCCAATTCGAGCTCGCGCACCGAGCACATCATGCCGTTGCTCTCGACCCCGCGGATCGCGCTCTTGCGCAGTTCCATGCCGTTCGCGGGCACCACCGCGCCGGGCAAGCCGAGCACGCCCTTCATCCCGGAGCGCGCGTTGGGCGCGCCGCAGACCACCTGCAGCGGCTCGCCGTCACCGGTCGAGACGGTGAGCACCTGGAGCTTGTCGGCGTCGGGATGCGGCGCGGCGGTGAGCACTTCGGCCACCTTGAACCCGACGAGCTTTTCGGCCGGATCCTCGATCCCCTCGACCTCGTGCCCGATCGCGTTGAGCGCGGCGGCGAGCTCGGCCACCGAAGCGTCGGTCTCGAGGAAGTGCCGGAGCCATTCGAGCGAGAACTTCATGCTCTGGCTCCCACGCCGGCAGAGAGCGTCGGCTGGTCGAACGCCGAGAAGCCGTAGTGCGCCAGCCAGCGCTGGTCGCCGTCGAAGAAGGCGCGCAGGTCGTCCATCCCGTACTTGAGCATCGCCAGCCGGTCGACGCCGACGCCGAAGGCGAAGCCCTGCCATTCGTCGGGATCGAGCCCGGCGAATTCGATCACCCGCCGGTTGACCATGCCGCTGCCGAGCAGCTCCATCCACCCGTGCCCCGGCGCATCGCCATCACCGCCCAGCACGCGGCGGCCATTCACGTCTTGCCAGCCCACGTCGACCTCGACCGAAGGCTCGGTGAAGGGGAAGTAGCTCGGGCGCAGCCGCAGCACGATATCGTCGCGCTCGAAGAAGGCCTTGAGGAAGGTTTCGAGCGTCCACTTGAGATGGCCGAGGTGGATATCGCGGTCGATCACCAGCCCTTCGACCTGGTGGAACATCGGCGTGTGCGTCGCGTCGCTGTCCGAGCGATAGACGCGGCCCGGCGCGATGATCCGGATCGGCGCTCCAAGCTCCATCATGCTGCGGATTTGCACCGGCGAGGTGTGCGTCCTGAGCAACATCCGCCGCTTCTCGGCATCTTCGTCCGGAAAGTAGAACGTATCGTGCATTGCGCGGGCCGGATGGGTCTCGGCCATGTTGAGCGCGGTGAAGTTGTGCCAGTCGTCCTCGATCTCGGGCCCGGTCGCGACCGAGAAGCCCAGGTCGGCGAAGATTTCCGCCAGCTCGTCCATCACCTGGCTGACCGGGTGGACCGAGCCCCGCGGTGCTTCGGGCGCCGGCAGCGAGAGATCGAGCGTCTCGGTCGCAAGCCGGCGTTCGAGCTCGGCCGCATCGAGCGCATGCTTGCGCGCGGCGATCGCTTCGGCGACTTCGGCGCGCGCGGCCTGGATCGCGGGCGCCTGGCGCTGGCGTTCCTCGGGCGACATGCCGCCGAGCGTCTTGAGCGCGAGGCTGATCCAGCCCTGCTTGCCGAGCGCCGCGACGCGCAGCGCCTCGACCGCCTCGGGCGTATCGGCGGCGGAGATCGCGGCTATTGCCTCGTCCTTGCGGGATTGCAGTTCGTCCATGGCACGCGCCGCTAGCGAGAAATCGGCGGCAAGGCAAAGCGCATGTGGCTGCGCCGGGCTCAGCCGGCAGCTGGCTTGTCGAGCGTCTGCACCGGACTGCCGTAGACGCGCTGCCGTTCGCGCAGGAAGCCCGCCATTACCGGGTGGTCGAGCGCCGCGTATTCGCTCGGCGTCATGCCGAGGAACCGGCGGCAGTCGCGCACGAAGTGCGATTGGTCGCAGTAGTGGCGGTCGATCGACGCGCTCCAGGTGCGCGAGGGATCGAGCATGAAGCTCGCCAGGCTGCGCATGAACCGCTGCCGGCGCAGCAACACCTTGGGCGGGAAGCCGAATGCACGCCGGGTCACGCGCTCGAGCGTTCGCTGATTCATCCCCGCATGTTCGGCCATCGCCGCGACATGGGGCAGTTCGTCCTCGAGCAGCATCGCATGGATCGCCTGTATCCGCCGATCCTCCTTGCCGTGGCGCGGCGCCTCGTGGCGGAAGAAGTGCACCAGCCGCTCGAACTCCGCCTCTTCGCGATCGCCGCTCTCGGTCAGATCGTCGGCGAGCGGCACGAACGGGGCGAAGGTGGGCTCGGCGCGCCCGTCGAACACGCGGTTGGCCATGCGATTGGCGGGCTCGCCGATGAACGTCGCCCAGCCCAGCGGCAGCAATCCGATACCCCAGATTCGCGTGTTGCCGAGCGTGAACTGCAGCGGCCCGGTGCTCGGCCCGGTGGGGGCGAAGTCGGCGTCGCGCACCTCGTCGCCGCTCACCGAGCGGCTGACCGGCAGATCGCCCGCGAAGAAGCGCAGGTTGCCCCATTCCGGTTGCAGCGCGTCGGCGACCCGCTCGCCCGGCGGCACCGCGATCTCGACGCGGTAGAATGTCGTGAAGAACCGCGCGAGGTCCGGTGGGGGTGCATGGAACCGCACCGCGATATCGCACTGCGCCGCTGCCAATTCGTCGCGCCCCGCTTGCTATCCCCCGTGCCTCCACGATTACCGCAAACCGGTCCGAGATGGAAGCGGGCGCAAACGAAGAGCGCGGGAAGCGATATGCCTCCCGCGCCCCTGTCGTGGCCGTTACCGGCTGTGTTGGTTCAGGCGGGAAGCGCCTTCTTCGCCTGCGCGATGATCGACTGGAAGGCGGCGCCTTCGTTCATCGCGAGATCGGCCATCACCTTGCGGTCGAGCTCGATCCCGGCGAGCTTCACGCCGTGCATGAACTGCGAGTAGGTCAGGCCCTCGGCGCGCACGGCCGCGTTGATGCGCTGGATCCACAACGCGCGGAAGTTGCGCTTCTTAACCTTGCGGTCGCGGTAGGCGTATTGCCCGGCCTTCTCGACCGCCTGGCGGGCGATGCGGATGGTGTTCTTGCGGCGACCGCGATAGCCCTTGGCCTGGTCGAGCAGCCGCTTGTGCTTCTGGCGCGTGGTGACGCCGCGTTTGATGCGAGGCATTTGCTAGTACTCCTGTCTTCGATCCGGGCTCAGTCGAGGCCGTAGGGGGCCCACTTCTTCACCGTGCGGCTGTCGGCGTCGGACAGGACGGTGGTGCCGCGGTTCTGGCGGATGTACTTGGCGTTGTGGCTGATCAGGCGGTGGCGCTTGCCGGCGACACCATGCTTGACCTTGCCGGTGGCGGTGAGCTTGAAGCGCTTCTTCACGCCGCTCTTGGTCTTCAGCTTGGGCATTTTCGTCTCCATTTCCGGGACACGTCCAACCAGCCCTGGCAGCCCTTTCGGCCAGACCGGCAGATGAATCACGTGTCGGTGAAGCGCGCGCCAATAGAGGCTCGCGCCGTGGATGGCAAGACTCGCCGTAGGCCACGGGCGCGGAGTCAGCTTTCGTAGATCATCTTCACGGTCATCCCGCCATCGACCACGATCCGCTGGCCGGTGACGAAGCCCGCGCCCGCCAGCCATGCGACCGCGCCGGCGATGTCCTCCACCCGCCCGACGCGCCCGGCCGGATGCTGCGCGCGCGCCTTTTTGGAGTGCTCGGGCGCGGTGCGCTCGGCGGCCTTTTGCCACGGTCCAGTCTCGATCCAGCCCGGGAGGATCGCATTGGCGCGGACTTCCGGGCCGAGGCTCACCGCCATCGCGTGGGTCAGCGCGTCGAGCCCGCCCTTGGCCGCGGCGTAGGCGTAGCTTTCGGGCTCGCTCATCAGCGAGCGCGTGCTGGAGATGTTGACCACGCTCGCGCCCTCGCTGCGGCGCAGCAGCGGGAGCGCTTCGCGGGTGCAGAGGAAAGCCGCGGTGAGCGAGGCGTCGATCCAGCCTTGCCAATCCGTCAACTCGAGTTTCTCGAGCGGCCCGCAATAGGGATCGGCGATCCCCGCGTTGTTGACCAGGCTGGCGAGCGGCGCGCCATCGAGCCATTCCTCGAGCTTGCCGAAGGCGCGGCGCACCTGCGCTTCCTTGCCGACGTCGCATTCGAGCGTCAGGCAGGAGTCTTCGGGCAGCAGGTCGGCGAGTTCGGCGAGCGCTTCGGCATCCTTGTCGAGCGCGGCGACGCGCCAGCCGAGGCCGTGGAAATGCAGCGCGATCCCGCGCCCGATCCCCGCGCCGCCGCCGGTGATCGCGATCGTCCTGGTGTCATCAGCCATGCCGGGCCAACGGAAGGGAACGCGCTTAGTGCCCGGCCTCCGCGCCGCGTTGGTGCGCGCGCCAGCGCTCGGAGCCCCAGCGCGCGATCAGCGCGTCGATACGCGCCCGGTCAGCGCCAGTGAAGCTGCGGTGCGGCGCGCATTCGCCGCGCTCGACGAGGCACGCCTCGCCGGTGTCGAGCCGGAGGCTGGTGAGCGCGCCCGGTCCCGCGAGCCCGATCGCGGTCGGGGCGTCGAGGGGGCCGATATGGAGGAACGGCGGCGCCGCGGGTGATGGGGGCGGTTCACCCCGGATCGCGGCGGTGAGGATTTCGCGATAGTCCGCGAGCGCGAGCGGGCCGGGCGGGAGCACGCCGGTGCGGTTGACGACCAGCACGGTGCCGAACTGGCGGCGGTTGATCACGTGGCCGTGGCCGAGGAAGCCGTCCTCGAACAGATCCTCGCCGTGGTCGCCGGTGACGATCAGCAGCGTATCGTCCCACACCCCCCTGGCCTTGAGCCGCGCGATCACTTCGCCGAGCCAGGCGTCGGCGTTGGCGACCGCGTTCCAGTAGGTTGCGCGCACGTCGTCGGCGCGCTCGGCCGCAATCGCCCCGCGCTCGATTGGCGCGTCGGTCAGGCGCGCAGGCACGCCCACGTGGTGGTAGGGGAAGTGCGGCGACTGGAAGTTGAAATAGGCGAAGTGCGGCTGAGCCTCCCAATCCTCGGCGCCCAGCGTTGCGTCGAACGCAGCGAGCAGGTGGCTCTCGTCGACCAGCAGGCTGCCTTGCGCGGCGAAGTCGAACGCGCGCTTGTCGCGCAACGTCTCGGCGTCGACGAAGACCTCGGCGGCTTCGCGCATCCCGACCGTTTCGGCGATCCCGCCGAAATCCTCCGGCTGACCCGAGAACACCCCGATGCGGTAGCCGCTCGCCGCGAGGTCGCGGAACAGCGAGGGATCGCCCGCGCGCGGTGCGAGCTGGCCCGAGAACAGCGACTTGAGGCTCTCGGTGGTGAAGCCGACGTGGCTGTAGGCGGGCGCTGCACTGCCGCTCGCCGCGAGCGCTTCGAGATTGGGCGCGACCGGCTTGCCACCGATGCGCTTGCCGAGCACGTCGCCGCGGGTCGATTCCATCACCACGATCACCACGTGCGGGCGCACGCCGGCGAAGACCTGCGGCCCCAGCGGCGGGGCGAGCGGGACGAGGTGCAAATCGCCGGCGTAACCGTCCTCGTCGATCCCGTTGCCGGGCACATCGAGCGCGAGCGGGTGGCGGCTGCCGTCGAGCGGGGCGGTGTCGTGCTGCACACCGAACAGGCCGTAGCCGTCGCGATCGAGGTCGCTCAGCGCATCGAGCGCGCCGGTCAGCGCCTGCCAGGCGAGCGTGCGGTTCAATCCGTAGGCGGCATCGCTGCCGGTGCGCGGGATGGCGAAGACGAGAGCGAGGAACGCGGCGAGCGCGGCGAGCCAGACCACGCGGCGCGGCGCGGCAGGGCGCGGCAGGTCGGCGGGGAGCAGCCGCGCGAGCAGCTTCCACGCGATCCACGCGCCCGCGATCACCGCCGCGAGCGCGAGCAGCGCAACGCCGATCTCGCTCAGCCCGAACAGGATCGCATCGACCAGGCTGCCGCCGCCCAATTGCTTGAGCAGGGCGAAGCCGACCGCGTCGCTGAAGTACGAATGGAGCTGGTACTGCGCCGCGAGCAGGCCGCAGAACAGCGCGCCGTTGAGCAATGCGAAGACGAACTGCGGCGCCCACCCCGGCCCGCGCCGCGCGAGCCGCAGCGCGAGCTCCCAGCCGGCGAGCGCGATCATGGCCTGCGCGGCGATGTAACCGGCGGTGAAGATCGCCACTTCGCCCAGCGCATCGACCGCGCGCGATTGCCCGAAGCCGCCGGTGAACAGCCCGTACTTGCGATCCGCCAGCGCCAGCTCGACCAGCGAGACGAGCGCCATCAGTGCGAACGGGAAGAGGGCGAGCAGGCGCGCGACAACGATGCCTCTGCGCGGCGTGGAAGCGGCGTGCTCCGGCCCGTCCTCGATCGCTGTGCTCGCCATGCGCGCCGCGTTAGTGCACCCGGCTTGATATTTGGCTAACCCGCCGAAGCGCCCGCCATCGCCTCGATCACGTCCTCGAGCCGCGCAGGGTCGCCGATCGCGAGCACTTCGCCCGCCGAATGCGCGTTGAGCGGTTCGCCCTGCCAGTCGCACATCGTCCCGCCCGCGCCCTCGACCACCGGCACCAGCGCGGCGAAATCGTGCAGCTTGAGCCCCGCCTCGCATACCACGTCGATATGCCCGGAGGCGACGAGACCGTAGTTGTAGCAGTCGCCGCCGTAGACGATCTTGCGTTCGGCGACCGCCTTGGCGAGCCCCATGAAGCCGTCGACCTGATCGCCCGCGAAGCAGTGCGGGCTGGTCGTGCCGAGCACCGCGTCCGCAAGCTCGGGACACGGCGCGCTGCGCACCGGCGCGCCGTTGAACGTGGTGCCGTGCCCCACGCGCCCGACCCAGCGTTCGCGCAGCACCGGCTGGTCGATCACCCCGAGCACCGGCCAGCCGCCCTCCATCAGCGCGATCAAGGTGCCGAAGATCGGCCGCCCGGCGATGAAGCTGGTGGTGCCGTCGATCGGGTCGAGCACCCACTGGCGCGTGGCGGCGGGATTGCGGCTGCCGTATTCCTCCCCGATGATCCCGTCGTCGGGCCGCTCGCTCTCGATGATCGCGCGCATCGCCGCCTCCGCCGCGCGATCGGCCTCGGTGACGAACGTCGCGTCGGATTTGCGCTCCTCGGCCCACTGCCCCCGATAGAGCGGCCGGATCGCCTCGCCCGCCGCGTCGGCGAGCCGGTTGGCGAGCGCGAGGTCGCCGGAAGAAATCGTCATGCTTTGCTCCGGATTGGACCGATGGCGGCTTGACGCCATTACCGCGCTTGGCCGATCATGCAACCGGAGGGAAACAGGTCGCGCGACGATGGGGGACAGCGAAAATCCGATCCGGTCGCTGACCGGAGCTACGCGTGCGGGCGCACCGCTGGCGGCTTCGCGCGCGGTCGCGCCCGATCTCGCGCCGTGGTTCTTCTGGCTCAGCGCCGCCGCGGGCGAGCTTGCGGCGGAACAGACGGTTCGCTGCAGCATGCTCGGCGATCATGCCTGCGTGCGCATCCTGTTCGGCGGGACCTGGACCGCGCAGACGGCCGACGGTCCCAAGGTTTTCGAACCCGGCGCGCGCGGACTGACGCTCTACTTCGGCCCGCAAACCCGCTACATGCCGATCAGCGTGACGGGGTCGTATCAGGTGATCACCTTGATGCTCGCCGCGGGCGTGGCGCCGGTGCGGAGCCTGCCCGAACAGGCCGCGATGCTCGACCGGATCATCGATTACGATGAACTCGCCGGGGGCGAACCGCTGAGCGCGTGCATTCCGGTGGAACGCAGCTTCGGCCACTGGCTCGCCGCGCTGGAAGCGGAGCTGAGGCTTCGCCTCGCGATCGAACGTCCACCCCGACCCGATCCGATCGTCTCCGCATTCGCGCGCGAGTGCCTCGCACGTCCCGATTTCCGGATCGCGGATTTTTCTGCCGGTCTGGGGGTCTCGCAACGAACTGTCGAACGCGCGGTCAAGCGCGGCTTCGGCCTCGCGCCCAAGCAGGTCCTGCGCCGCGCGCGCGCGCTCGATACCGCGGCGCGCCTGCTCGGCGTGGCACTGCCCGAAGAAGAAGCGGCGATGGAACTGCGCTACTACGACCAGTCGCACCAGACCCGCGAGTTGCGGCGGTTCTTCGGGATGACCCCGGGAGAACTGGCGCGCGGCAGCCACCCGATGCTGCGGCTCAACATCGAACTGCGCCAGTCGCGCCGGCTGCTCGCGCTGTCCAGGATGACGGAACTCGCCGAGCGGCCCTGGCGCGATCCGAGCGCCGAGCCCGCGCTCGATAGTTAATCGAACAGGCTCGAGACCGAACTCTCGTCGGCGATCCGGCGCACCGCTTCGCCGATCAGCGGGGCGATGGTGAGGATGCGGATCTTCGACGAATCCTGCGCCGCGTCGGTCGGTCGGATCGAATCGGTGATCACCAGCTCGGTCAGCACCGAGCCGTCGACCCGCGCGACCGCGCCGCCCGAGAGCACGCCGTGGGTGATATAGGCCGCGACCGAGCTCGCGCCCTGATCGAGCAGCGCCTGCGCCGCGTTGCACAGCGTTCCGCCCGAATCGACGATGTCGTCGATCAGGATGCAGTGCCGCCCCTTGACCTCGCCGATGATGTTCATGACCTCGCTCTCGCCCGGGCGGTCGCGGCGCTTGTCGACGATCGCCAGCGGCGCGTTGTCGAGCCGCTTGGCCAGCGCGCGGGCGCGGACCACGCCGCCGACGTCTGGCGACACGACCATGAGGTCGCGGTCGCCGTAGCGCGCCTGGATGTCGGCGGCCATGACCGGCGCGGCGTAGAGATTGTCGGTCGGGATGTCGAAGAAACCCTGGATCTGCCCGGCGTGGAGATCGACCGCGAGCACCCGGTCGGCGCCCGAGTGCGCGATCAGGTTGGCGACCAGCTTGGCCGAGATCGGCGTACGCGGGCCGGGCTTGCGATCCTGCCGGGCATAGCCGAAATAGGGCACCACCGCGGTGATCCGCTTGGCAGAAGCGCGCCGGAGCGCGTCGATGCAGATCAGCAGCTCCATCAGGTTGTCGTTCGCCGGGAAGCTGGTCGGCTGGACCAGGAAGACATCCTCGCCGCGTACGTTCTCGTGGATCTCGACGAAGATTTCCTCGTCGGCGAAGCGGCGCACGCTGGCGTCGGTCAGCGGCATCTCGAGATAGCCCGCAATCGCGCGCGCGAGCGGCAGGTTCGAATTGCCGGACATGATCTTCATCGCGCGGGACACCTTGTTTGCGGGGCGGGGCTTGCTGCGGCGGGAATCGGTTCCGCCCGCTTAGCCGGGCGTCACGCGATTGCAACAGGGGGACGGTTCAAATCCTCCCCATCGTCTTGCGATGGGGAGGTGGGCGACGCCGCAGGCGTCGGTCGGAGGGGCGAAGTCGCACGAAGGCCCCTCCACCACGAGCCGCTTGCGCGTCTCGCGGTCCCCTCCCCCATCGCGAGGCGATGGGGAGGATCTAAGGGAGCCGGTGTTCGCCCTTGATCCAGCGGACGGTGCCGCTGCTCGCGCGCATCACGACGCTTTCGGTGGTCATCTTGCCGCCGCGCAGGCGCTTCACGCCGTCGAGCAGCGAGCCCGGGGTGACCCCGGTGGCGGCGAAGATGCAGTCGCCCTTCGCAAGGTCCTCGAGTTTGTAGATGCGGTCGAGATCCTCGATTCCCCACTTGGCGGCGCGGCGCTTCTCGTCCTCGTTGCGGAATACCAGGCGCCCGTTGAACTGCCCGCCGACGCAGCGCAGCGCCGCGGCGGCGAGCACGCCTTCGGGCGCGCCGCCCTGCCCCATGTACATGTCGATCGTGGTGTCGGGGTCGGTCGTCGCGATCACCCCGGCGACGTCGCCGTCGCCGATCAGCACCACCCCGCAGCCGAGCGAGCGCAGCTCGGCGATCAGCTCGGCGTGGCGCGGCCGGTCGAGCACGCAGACGATGATGTCCTTGGGCGCGACGCCCTTGGCCTTGGCCACCGCGCGCACGTTCTCGCTCGGGCTCTTCGCGAGGTCGATCACGCCCTCGGGATAGCCGGGGCCGACCGCGAGCTTGTCCATGTAGGTGTCGGGCGCGTTGAGCAGGCAGCCCTCCTCCGCTGCGGCGAGCACCGCCAGCGCGTTGGGGCCGGCCTTGGCGGTGATCGTGGTGCCTTCGAGCGGATCGAGCGCAATCGAGATCTTGGGGCCCTTGCCCGGCGCGCCACCGACTTTCTCGCCGATATAGAGCATCGGCGCCTCGTCGCGCTCGCCCTCGCCGATCACCACGGTGCCATCGATATCGAGCTGATCGAACGCCTTGCGCATTGCCTCGACCGCAGCGGCGTCGGCCGCCTTCTCGTCGCCGCGCCCGATCAGCTCGCTCGCGGCGATCGCGGCGGCTTCGGTGACACGGACCAGTTCGAGCACGAGTACGCGATCGAGTTGCGAACCTGCTTCCGGTTTCTTCGTATTCATGCTGGATTCAGTCCCTCGGGCGTGGTTGGAAGCGCGCTTAGACAGCGGGAGCGGGAATGTCGAGAATCCACCTGGCGCTTGTCGCGGCGCTGATCGCAGCGCCGGCCACGGCACAGGACGACCAGCCCGACACGGTGGACGAGGCGTTCGAGGCGGCGCGCGAAGCCTACGGTCCGCCGCCGCCCGAACCACCCGCCCCCGACTGCGAGGAGCCCGAGGGCAACGAGATCGTCGTCTGCGCGGCGCTGGAAGAGCAGTCGCAGTTCCGCGTCCGCTCGGACGAGGACGCCGAAAACGATTACGCCGCGGCGACGATGTACAAGGGCGATCCGCAAGCGCCCGACGTGGCCGGGCCGGGCATCTTCCGGGGGCCGGCGACTGTCTCGGGCCTGTGCCTGATCCCGCCATGTCCGGCGCCGCCGGCCTATATGATCGACTTCGACGAATTGCCCGACGTGCCGCCGGGATCAGACGCGGCGCGGGTGGGCAAGGGCCTCGCCCCGCGCGGTTACGACGGCGAGTTCACGCCCGAGCCTGAGGCAACGGAAGAGCCCGAGGCGGAGACCAAAGAGGACACTGCCACGCCGCAATAGCGCGCGGCGTCAGCCCTCGATGATCTGCATCGACAGCGGCGGGGCGGTGAAGCTGTCCGAGCCGCGCAGCAGCTCGAGCGCGTGCTCGACGTTGCGCTCCGGCCCCTCGTGCGCGACCATCGCGACCAGCACTTCGCCGCCTTCCTCCTGCCGCCCCTGCTGGATCAGGCTCTCGATCGAGACCCCTGCATCGCGCATCGCGGCGGTCATCTCGGCGAGCACCCCCGGCCGGTCGGCGACGGTGAAGCGCAAGTAGGTGCGCCCGGTGCGGTGCCCCGCCCCGGCCCGCGGCATGGGCGCCATCTCGGCCGAGGGAATCGAGAACGGTGCACCGACCTCTCCACGGGCGATGTCGATCAGGTCGGCCACGACCGCGCTCGCGGTCGGCCCCGCGCCCGCGCCCGCGCCCTGGAACAGCAGGCGGCCCGAGAAATTCCCCTCGGCGACGACCGCGTTGGTCGCTCCGGTGACGTGCGCCAGCGGATGCACCTTGGGCACGAGGCACGGCTTGACCCGCTGGAGCAGTGCGGGCGCACCCTCGGCGTCTTCCTCGACGTCGGCCATGCCGATCAGCCGCACGACGTAGCCGAGCGTGTCGGCGCGTGCGATATCCTCGGCGCGGATGCGGGCGATGCCCTCGCATTCCACCCCGGCGAAATCGACCCGCGAGCCGAACCCGATCGCGGCGAGGATCGCGAGCTTGTGCGCCGCGTCCGTCCCTTCGATGTCGAACGCCGGATCGGCTTCGGCGAAGCCCTGCCGCTGCGCTTCCGCCAGCGTTTCGGCGAAGCCCGCCCCGGTCGCTTCCATGGTCGAGAGGATATAGTTCGAGGTGCCGTTGAGCACGCCGTAGATGCGCTCGATCGCGTTGGCGGCGGCGCCTTCGCGCAGCGCTTTGACCACCGGAATGCCGCCCGCGACCGCCGCTTCGAACTTGAGCGCAATGCCCGCCGCTTCGGCCGCCTCGGCCAGCGCGGCGCCGTGGTGGGCGATCATCGCCTTGTTCGCAGTGACCAGCGCCTTGCCCCGGGCGATCGCGTTGCGCGCGAGCGTGAGCGCGGGGCCGTCCGCCCCGCCGACGAGCTCGACCACCACGTCGACATCGTCGCGCGCGGCCATTGCGGTCATGTCGTCGTCCCACGCGAAGGGCGACAGATCGACCCCGCGGTCCTTGCCGCGGTCGCGTGCGCTCACCGCGACGATCCGCAGGTCGCGGCCGGCGCGCGCGCGCAGCAGCGCGGCGTTGGTCTCGATCAGGCGAATCACCCCCGCACCCACGGTGCCGAGCCCGGCCAGCGCGATGCGCAGCGGCTCAGCCACGGCGGCGAAGATATTTGGCGGTGCGCTTCATCGCGCCGCCCCTAGCCCGAGGCGCGGCGACAGGGGAACCAGTTTCGCTTGGCCGCGCGCAAGGACCCGTATCAGACGCTAGCTGCGGTTGCGCGGGCAGGGGCCGAGGCTTTGCTGGACGAACCGGAAATCCTCCACCGCCTGAGCCTGCGACGCCGGATCGCGCGACAGCAGCGCGCCGCGCGGAATCTCGTCCGGCAGGAAGCATGCGATGCGATACCAGGCGAGCGTGTCGCGCGCGGGCGGGCGGGCGGCCTGATCGACGATCTCGGTCCACGAAACGCCCCACACCGGGCTCATGTTCGGACGCCGGACGACGGTGATCGAGACCGGCCCTTCGCCGTCGGTATCGAGGAATATCTGCGTCTCCGATTCCCCCGCCAGGTTGCCCGGCATCGAGAGAATGTCGCGCACCCCGAGCACTGTCGGCGGAGCGTCGGGCTCGGCCATCTCCGCGAGGATCGGGCGTAGCCGCGCCTCGAGTTCCGGACTCCAGGGGAGTTGGGCGGTGGGGCCGACGAGCTGAATTTCGCCCGGACGCCCCTGCCCGGCCCGCGCGAAGAGGATCACCTCGCGATCTTCGAGGTCGGGCGGATCGCCGTCTTCGTCCACCGGCACGTCGACGAGATACTTGAGCGATTCGCCAATCGGCATGGAGCCGCCGATCAGCGCGGTCGTTTGCGCTTCGACATAGAGCCGGGTGTAGCCCGGCGCGACGTTGGGCGCGCGTTCCGGGGAAAGCTCCGCCTGCTCGCGAATCTGCGCCCGGATCACAAGGTTCGCGCGGTCCGCAAGGTCGGCCAGATCGGCATAGGTCGCGGCTTCGCCCGGGCCGGCCGGGACCGGCGCAGGTTGTGCGAGCGCGCCCGAGCAAGCCGCGAGAAGCCCGCTGGCCGCGATGATCGAGAGCCTTTTAAGATATTGAGTATGGGCC
Organism: uncultured Altererythrobacter sp.; assembly: GCA_946886565.1. The sequence goes on along the minus strand of CAMPIX010000008.1, from coordinate 78,926 downwards.
ATAATTATTCCGTATCTGAGCGGCTTCGCAATTTCGTGAACCGATTCGCGCTTGCAGCGTTCCAAGGCTTGCGCGGGTGAATTGGCCGTTAACCGACAAAGCGTTTGCGCGGGTATGGTATCGAAGCTAAAGGTCGCGCCGGTCCGGGGCAACCATAAGACAAGATGCCTGCGGACGGGCCCATGCCAGGCCATTCGGCGCTTGGGCCCCTACGGCCTTCGCGCTTCGGGTATCGGCCGGCAGGGTGGACATTTGGGATTGCCCTCTGGCAAGGGATTTGCTTGTCGTGAGGAGAGACGCCGGGTTTGCGCCCGGCGAGAGACGATGGAGTGATGCGACTGAATGGCTTACGCTGACCAACAAATGAGCGCGAACCGGATGGTCGCCATAATCGTTGTGGCGCTCGTCCATGTACTGGTCGGCTACGCGCTGATCACCGGTCTCGCCTACGAGGCGGTGTCCAAGGCGATCGAGCGCGTGACGACGGTCGATATCGAGGAGCCGCCGCCGCCGGAGGAAGAGCCGGAAGAGCCGCCGCCGCCGGAGCCCGATACGGCCCCGCCGCCGCCGGTCGCGCCGCCGCCGCCGATCAACATCGCCCCGGCGCCGCCGCCGATCCGGACGCAGCCGACGATTCCGCCGCCCGCGCCGCCGGTGCTGCGCGTGCCGCCGCCCGCGCCGCCGGCTCCGCCGCCGCCGCCGCCGCCCCGGTTCCAGCCGAAGAACCCCTCGCCGCGTAACAATCCCGGAACGTGGGTGACGAATTCGGACTACCGCAGCAGCTGGATCTCGCGCGAGTACAGCGGCACCGCCTCGTTCAGCCTCCGTGTCGGGGCCAACGGCCGGGTCGAATCTTGCTCGATCACCGGCGGCTCCGCGCCATCGGAGCTCAAGGAAGCGACCTGCAGTCTGATCCAGCGCCGCGCCCGCTTCGAACCGGCGACCAACGGCAATGGCGACGAAGTGGCGGGCACCTACTCGAGCACGGTTCGCTGGGAAATCCCGAACTAGCAATCTTCCCGCCGCTGCGCCGGGCGCGGCGGCGGGGCCGACCAACCAGTACTGCTTCTTTCTGAGAGGACTTTCGCAATGATTATCGAACTTCTTGCCGCCGGCACCGAAGCCGCTCCGCAGACCTCCTTCGGCTTCATGGAAGCCATGGAACAGGGCGGCGTGATCGCCTGGTCGATCTTCGGCGTGCTCGTCATCATGTCGGTCGGATCGTTCTACATCCTGATCACCAAGCTGCTCGAGCAGCAGAAGATCTTCAACCAGTACAAGAACGTCCGCTCCGGCTTCTGGCGCGCGGGCACGCTGCGCGAAGGCGCGAGCAAGCTCGACAAGAACAGCGCCTGGCGCCAGCTCGTCGACGACGGTCTCGCCGCCGAAGACGCGCACGGCAAGATGACCGACAGCCTCGAAGCGCACGACTGGCTCCACGGCTCGCTCGCGCGCTCGGAAGCGTCGATCAACGCGCGCCTCGCCGGCGGCCTGCCGTTCCTCGCGACCGTGGGTGCGACCGCGCCGTTCGTCGGCCTGCTCGGCACCGTCATCGGCATCTACCGCGCGCTGATCAACATCGGCATCGCCGGTTCGGCTTCGATCGACAAGGTCGCCGGCCCGGTGGGTGAGGCGCTGATCATGACCGCGATCGGTCTGCTCGTCGCGGTTCCCGCGGTGCTCGCCTACAACTGGCTGCAGAGCCGCAACAAGCGCATCGCCGAGCTCCTCTCGGGCTTCTCGACCGACATTCTCGCGAACATCAACTCGAAGGGTGCGGTGAAGCCGGCGATCATGACCAAGGCCTCGACCCAGCAGGCAGGCAAGGCCGCGGCCACCGCCCCGGCGTCCAAGCCGGCCACCGCGGGGGCGACGACCGCCACCACGGCCCCGAAGCGCTGATAGCCGTGACGCCGGGCCCCAGCGGCGGGCCCGGCGCCGCAGCAGAGAACTAAATAGTTGGATAGGATATAGTCATGGCGATTTCGACGGGAGGCGGCGGCGACGAAAGGCCGATGTCGGATATCAACACCACGCCGCTCGTGGACGTGATGCTGGTGCTCCTCATCATCTTCCTCATCGCGGTCCCGGTTGCGATTCAGACGATCGAGAAACTCCGCATCCCGGTGTTCGAATCGACCGAATCGAAGGACAAGGTGGAGAATCTTCAGCTCACCGTGAGCACGACCGATGCCGCCGGGCGCAGCGCCGGCGAGCCGGGCTTCGAAGGAGCCTCACGCGAAGGCGAGTGCCGGGTCTACTTCAACAACACGACGCCGGTGGATTCGCAGGAACTCTACGACCAGGCATTCGAGCGACTCGACGCGATCGTGCAGCGCGCAGGCGGTCCCGAAGCGATCATGGAGGATCCCGACGCGATTCCGCAGGTCCACATCCGCGGCGACGTCAACGCCCCGTGGCGGTGCATTGCGGGCACGATCTACAACGTGCAGGCGGCCGGCTATCCGACCATCGGCTTCATCTCCAACCCGGTCGACCCCAACGGCTGATCGGCGCGGACGGAAAGAACTCAGGAGTAGCCTACCATGGCAATGTCAGGCGGCCGCGACGACGGCTCACCGATGATGGAAATGAACACGACGCCGCTGATTGACGTCATGCTCGTGCTCCTCATCATGTTCATCATCACGATCCCGGTGGCGACCCACTCGGTCAACATCGATCTTCCGGCGCCGAACCCGAACCCGCCGCCGGAGGACATGATCGACCCGATCAAGAACAAGATCGTCATCACCCAGGCGGGCGAAATCCTGTGGAACGGCGAAGCGATCGACCAGGGCGAGCTGGTCCGCAATCTGCAGATCAGCAAGTCGATCCAGCCCGAGCCCGAGCTGCAGTACGAGCCCGAACAGTTCGCCAGCTACGACCTCTCGGTGAAGGTGCTCAACATTATCAAGGGCTCCGGCGTGACCAAGTTCGGCTTCGTTGGTAACGAGAAGTATCGGGTGTTCGGAAAGGCCGCCGGCGCCTGACCGGCCCGGCCACGACACCCCGAAAACAGATCGAGGGGGCGGAGCGATCCGCCCCCTTTTTCTATGCCCGCCACCTGCGGGGCACGACGTGGCTCGACTTCCGCTTCCGATTCGCGTAATAGTATCTCATAACAGAGTGGGAGAAGCGCGATGCCGAAGCCCGACCCTCAGCCGATCGGCGAGATCAACACCACCCCGCTGATCGACGTCATGCTCGTCCTCCTCATCATGTTCGTGATCACCATTCCGGCCTCGACCCATTCGGTCGTGGTCGACCTGCCGCGCGATTGCCGCGTGTGCCCGCCAGTCAACGCGCTCAAGAACAAGCTCGCGATCGACGGCGCAGACCGTCTGTTGTGGAACGGCACGCCCGTCAGCGAGGCGCAGCTCGGCGCGCTGCTGGTCGAGAGCCGCGAGATGCCGACCGAGCCCGAGCTACAGTTCGAGCCCGCGGCACCGGCGAGCTACGATGCTTCGGCCCGGGCGCTGCGGCTGATCGAGGCATCGGGCGTGAGCAAGTTCGGGTTCGTCGGAAACGAGAAGTACCGGACTTTCGCCGCGCGCTGACCCTCGCGCTAGATGTCCTCGTCCTCGACCACAGGATCGACCCGCATCGCCTCGGCAGCGAGGCCCTCTGCCTCGAGAAGCAGTTCCTCGTCGACCGAGCCCTGCGGCATCGCCTCGCGCCCGATCATCGTCATCACCGGCACCGCCAGCGGGCTCACCCGGTCGAGCTCGACGTGGACCAGTTGCTCGGCCGAGCGTTCGAGCAGGCTCGCGAGCCGGCCGACGTCGGTCAGGCGGGCCCGCGCGTCGGCCCAGGCGGCTTCGAGCAGGACGTGCTCGGGCTCGTACTTGCGCAGCACGTCGTAGATCAGGTCGGTCGAGAAGGTGACCTGCTTGCCGGTCTTGCGCTTGCCCGGATGCTGGCGTTCGACCAGCCCGGCGATCACCGCCACCTCGCGAAAAGCGCGGCGCAGGAGGTGCGATTCCTGCACCCAGTCGACGAATTCGTGCGCGAGGATGTCGGGCGAGAGCAGCGGCGCCGGGTTCTCGATCGGCTTCAAGCCCCAGACCGCGAGCGAATAGTCGTTGGCGACGAACCCGCCCGGCAGCAGCCCCCGATCCTCCATCCGCCGGGTGATCAGCATCCCGAGGCTCTGGTTCGCGTTCCACCCTTCGAAGGTATAGTAGACGCTGTAGTGCTTCTTCGCGTGCGGGAAGCTTTCGACCAGCAGCTCGCCCGGCCCCGGCAGCCGGCTGCGCCAGTCCTGCACCTCCAGCCATTCGCGCACGTCGTCCGGGAAGCGCGCCCAGCCCGCGCGGTCGACCAGCATCGCGCGCACCCGATCGGCGAGATGCGTGGTCAGCGGCAGGCGCTGGCCGCCGTAGGAGGGGATCGTGGCGGACCTTTTCGCCGCGCGCACGATTACTTCCATGTCCTTCACCGCCTCGACTTCGAGGCTCATGCCGGCAAAGAAGAAGGTGTCCCCGCCCGAGAGCGAGGCCGCGAAGCGCTCCTCGACCTTGCCGAGCTGACGCCCGTTCCTGAAGCGCACTGTGAGCATTTCGGAATCGACGATGATCCCGGCGTTCATCCGATGGCGCGCGGCGTGCTCGGGATGGGTCAGCCGCCATACGCCGTGCTTGTCGCGCACGATGCGCTTGAACCTGTCGTAGGCGCGCAGGGCGTAGCCGCCGTTCTCGACGAAGCCGAGCACGCGCTGCCAGACCGCCTCGTCGACCCAGGCGTAGGCGAGGCTCGAGCGCACCTCGGCGAGCAGGTCCGCCTCGTCGAACGGTGCGGCGCAGGCACAGGCCATCACGTGCTGCGCGAGCACGTCGAGCCCGCCGGGGCGGAAATCCTCGCCGTCGCGCTGGCCCTGGTCGACCGCGTCCTTCGCCGCGGTCGCCTCGAGGAACTCGAAGCGGTTGCCGGGCACGAGGATCGCGCGGCTGGGCTGATCGAGCCTGTGGTTGGCGCGCCCGATCCGCTGGAGCAGGCGGCTGGAACCCTTGGGCGCGCCCATCTGCACCACGCAGTCGATATCGCCCCAGTCGACCCCGAGGTCGAGGCTCGCGGTGGCGACCAGCGCGCGCAATCGCCCTTGCGCCATCGCGCCTTCGACCTTGCGCCGCGCTTCCTTGGACAGCGAGCCGTGGTGGATGCCGATCGGAAGGTTCTCGTCGTTGACGTCCCACAGGAGCTGGAACACGAATTCGGCGAGGAAGCGCGTGTTGGTGAAGACCAGCGTGGTGCGGTTCCGGCGGATCGCCTCGTAGAGCTGCGGGATCGCCCAGCGGCCCGCGTGGCCGCCCCACGGCACGCGCTCTTCCTCGGGAAGCAGGATCTCGACTTCGGCCGGCGCGCCCGCCTCGCCCTCGACGAGTTCGACCGCATCGATCTCGCCCCACGGTGCAAGCCACTCGCGGAAGGCCTCGGGATCGGCGACGGTGGCCGAAAGTGCCGCGCGCTGCATCTGGGGCGCGATTGCCTGCAAGCGCGACAAGGCAAGCGCGAGCAGGTCGCCGCGCTTGCCGGTGGCGAAAGCATGGACCTCGTCGATCACCACGCGGCGCAGCCCCGCGAACATCGTGAAACTGTCGGGGTAGCTGAGCAGCAGCGAGAGCGATTCGGGCGTCGTCAGCAGCACGTGCGGCGGGCGGGCGCGCTGGCGCTTCTTGCGGTCGGACGGCGTATCGCCGCTGCGCGTCTCGATCCTGAGCGGCAGCCCCATCTCCTCGACCGGCGCGAGGAGGTTGCGCTGCACGTCGTGCGCGAGCGCCTTCAGCGGCGAGACGTAGAGCGTGTGCAGGCCGTCCGGCGGCGGCGCGCCATCGAGTCTCGAAGGGCAGAAATCGGCCAGCGTCGGGAGAAACCCGGCGAGTGTCTTGCCCGCGCCGGTGTCGGCGACGAGCAGCGCATGCCGCCCGGCGTCGCTCGCCGCCAGCATCTCCGCCTGGTGCCGCCGCACGCGCCAGCCGCGCGCATCGAACCAGGCCGCGATCTCGCGCGGGATCGCGGCGTCAGGCACGGAACTGGCGAGGGGCGCGCATCGCGGTCACTCCACCAGAATTCGGCGAAGCGCGAAAGGGTCCGCAGCGCGGGTCAGGGCATGGGAAGGCGGTCGCGGAACAGGCCCTGCTGGCGGATCAGCGGGCCGAGCAGCGGGTGAGCGAGGTCGAGCGTGAAGAGGAACTGGCCGCTGCCGATGTCGTGGTGCTCGATCGTCAGGCGGCCGGGTGCGAGCCAGCGCGGAAGGCGCCGGCGCAGCGGCCCGGCCTGGACGAAGTAGTGGTCGCTGACGAAGCGGATTCCCTGCGCGGTCGCCTCGACGCGGAGCGCGATGCCGAAGCCGCTGCCGATGTGCTCCTCTAGGCCGGTCGGCCCGGCGAAGCGCTTGGCGCTGTGGATCACCTGCGGGAAGGCGCGGGCGCGCGCGTAGACGCGGGTCCAGACCTGTCCGCCCCCTGCGCCGTCTTCGGTCACGCTGACCACCGCTGCGAGCCCGGTGGTCACTTCGAGCGGGAGCGGCGCGCCGATCAGGCGGCACGCCTGCGCGAGCAGCGCACCCGCGCGGCTCATCGCGCATTGGGTGATGACCCCATCGTAGCTGGCCGATTCACCGGCCCGCAGCCGTTTTGAAAAGCGCGCGCGGACCGCAACGGGAAGGCGCGCCCAGTCCGCCGGGTCGAGCAGGCGGCGGAAGCGCAAGTCGCCGAGCGCGTCGGGGTTCGGTTGGGCGAAGCGGCGGCGGCGGGGAAGGAAGTCCTCGTGCAAGCCATGCCGTTTCCGCCCTTGCATCATCTCAGCCTTGCTTGCGCCCGCGTGGCTTGAGCAGGGCGACGATCCTGCCGCCCATGCGGATCAGCGCCATGAGCTGGTTGGGCGGCACCTTGAGCATGTCCTCGTACCAGCGCTCGACCGTGCCGACGAAGGCGTCCATTTCGGCGAGGCGCTTCTTCACCACAGGGCCGATCGCGGGATCGTCGGCCTGGGCCATCGCCGCGTGGATCGCGGCGACCACCGGGTCGATCTCGCGTTCCTTGCGCCCTTGCGCGATGCGAGTGGCCATCAGCCACAGGTCGGTCTCTGCCTCGAAGTGGTCGCGTCGATCGCCGAGCACGGGCACGCGACGGACGAGCTTCCAGCCGATCAGCTCCTTGATCGAGTTCGACACGTTCGACCGCGCCATGCCGAGCCGCTCGGCGATATGCTCGGCGGTCACCGGCCGATCGGACAGATAGAGCAGCGCGTGAATCTGCGCGACGGAGCGGTTGACGCCCCACTGGCCGCCGAGATCGCCCCAGCGCAGCACGAATTCCTGCACCGCTGCGGGCAAGGCTTCCGGCTCGTCACGTATTTCTGTCATGACAGAAATATCTAACAATAGAGGCGCGGCGTCAAGACGGGTCGGGCGCTCGATGACCGAATGACGATTCATTACAAAAGTTACTTCTATCAACGGTTTGCCTTACGCCGAATCGGCGTTTTGTCGCGCCGAGCGGCGCAACCAATCGCGATGTGCAGCATTGGTCTCATGCGACGGGGCGATGCGGCGGGCCCGTTTTGGTGTCCGTGTCAGGATCGTAAACACGCAGGAGATCATCATCATGGCACATCGAGACAACGACCGGCGACGCTACCGCGACGACGACCGCTATCGCGATCGCGACAACGAGCGTTACTATCGCCAAGCCGATCAATTCGAGGCCGACAGCTACGGCCAGCTCGACTATCGCGAGGATCGTTTCGACGATTCGTTCGGCAGCCAGATGGGCGAGCGCGACTACGACCGTAACGGCAACGAGCGCGGCTATTCGCGTTCACCCGCGCGTAGCTGGGGTGGACGCCGCGAAACCGACCGTACGAGACAATCCGAATATCGTTCGAGCTTCGGCCCTTCGCGCTACGACACCGGCGAGGGCCGCGGCTTCTCGAGCTTCACCGCGAACGACCAGGCGGGAGCCGACTTCGCGGCCGGCAACCGGCGTCCCTATGGCGGTTATGGCGCGGGAATGGGCGGACTTTCGGGCGGATATGCCAGCGGAAGTTATGCTGCCGAGCCGCGCCGCGGTTACAGCGACAGCTATGAAGATCGCGGGTTCCTCGAACGCGCGGGCGACGAGGTCGCGAGCTGGTTCGGCGACGAAGACGCGGCACGCCGGCGGCGCCAGGACCACCACCGCGGGCGCGGACCGACCAACTATACCCGGTCGGACGAGCGCATCCTCGAGGACGCGTGCGACGCGCTGACCGACGACTGGGACGTCGACGCGCGCAATGTCCAGGTCACCGTGTCGAACGGCGAAGTGACGCTCGACGGAACGGTCGACAGCCGCTTCGGCAAGCGGCGCGCGGAGGATTGCGTCGAGGACGTCTCGGGCGTCAAGCACGTGCAGAACAACCTGCGGGTGAGCGAACGCGACTACGCCAGCGATACCTCGTACGCGAGCAGCAGCGAGAGCAAGACCAAGGGCTGACCGCTCCCGATTTCCGCAACTGGGGCCCGGCTTGTCCGGGCCCTCCTTTTTAAGACGGCCTCAGTGCCCCGCCTGCTCGCCGCGTTCGAGTCCGGAGAGCGCGAGTTGCTCGTCGATCTGCGCGAGCAGGCGCTCGAGCCCGGCTTCGCTGTCGCTCTCGGCGCGCGCGACGAGCACGTCCTGCGTGTTCGAGGCGCGCAGGAGCCACCAGCCGTCCTGGGTCGTCACCCGCACGCCGTCGGTATCGTCGACGTCAGCCGGGCTGCCGGCGAGCCGCTTCGCCACTTGCTCGATCGCGGCGAACTTGCGACTCTCGTCGACCTGGAAGCGCATCTCGGGGGTGTTGACCATCGCCGGCATCGCACCGCGCAATTCGGTCACCGACCTGCCCAGCCGCGCGCTCGCCGCGATCAGCCGCACCCCGGCGTAGAGTGCATCGTCGAAGCCGTAGTAACTGTCGGCGAAGAACACGTGCCCGCTCATCTCGCCCGCGAGCGGAGCGCCGGTTTGCTTCATTTTGGACTTTATCAGCGAGTGCCCGGTCTTCCACATCACCGGCTGCCCGCCGTGCGCCCCGACGTGATCGAACAGCGCGCGGCTCGCCTTGACGTCGGCGATCACCGTCGCGCCGGGCCGCCGCGCAAGCAGATCCTCGGCGAAGATCATCAGCAGCTGATCGCCCCAGATCACCCGCCCCTTGCCGTCGATCGCACCGATCCGGTCGCCGTCGCCGTCGAAAGCCACGCCGAAGTCGAGGTTCTTGTCCGCGACCAGCGCGCGCAGGTCCGCCAGATTCGCCTCGACCGTGGGATCGGGATGATGATTGGGAAAGTCGCCGTCGACTTCGGTGTACAGCAGGTGATGTTCGCCCGGCAGGCGCGCGGCGAGAGCCTCGAGCGCGGGGCCCGCCGCACCGTTGCCCGCGTCCCAGCCGACCCGCAGCCCGGTGAGCGCGGACCGGTCGATCCCGTCGAGGCCGGCGAGCAGGCGGTCGACATAGGCTTCGAGCACCTCGCGGCTCTCGACCTCGCCGGTGCCGTCGGCCCACGCGCCCTCGGCCGCCAGGCGCCCGAGCCGCTGGATGTCCGCGCCGAAAAACGGTCGACCCTGAAACACCATCTTGAAGCCGTTGTAATTGGCGGGATTGTGACTGCCGGTTATCTGGATGCCGCCGTGAACCTCTTCATCTGAGGCTTCGGCGTAATAGAGCATCGGGGTCGGGCCCATGCCGATCCGGACCACGTCGCACCCGCTCGCAGTGAGCCCCTCGACCAGCGCGTGCTCGAGCGTGGGCGAGCTTATCCGCCCGTCGTAGCCGACCGCGACCTTGCTGCCACCCGCCTCGCGCAGCAACGTGGCGAAGCAGCGTCCGATCGCCCGCGCGTCGTCGGGACCGAGCGTTTCGCCGATGATGCCGCGGATGTCGTATTCACGCAGCACGGTCGGGTGAAATTGATGCGGCATGCGATCCTTTCAGGGCTCGTCGGGCAGTTCGTCGAGCAGCAGGTCGCGCGCGGCGTTCGCCTCGTGCACCTGCGCCCCGGTCCCGCCCCGATCGGGGTGGACCACGGCGACCAAACGCTTGTGCGCGGCGATTATTTCCCCACGATCTGCGTCCTCGCGCACCCCGAGCAGCTTGCGCGCACGGAAGCGCGCCTGGCTGCGCGTGGGCGACGGACGGAGGTAGTCCCACGGCCACTTGCCGAACACCATGCGGCAGCCGACCGAGAGCAGCGCGAGGATGACCAGCAGCCGCAGCACGGCTCAGGCAGCCTCCAGCTCGCTCGGCTTGCGCGCAGGATCGGGCAGGTGCAGCCCGGCGACGAGCGTGCGCAGCTCCTGGCGCGCGACCAGATGGCTCGTCCCCAGCTCGCCAAGCTGCCCCTTGTCGAGCAGCGTGAGGCCCGAGGGGAAGAGCTCGCGGTAGATCACGCGCTCGGACAGGCCCTTGGCGACGCGGAATCCGGCGCGCTTCGACAGCTCGGCCAGCGCGCGCTCGATCCGCTGCATATTGCGCGCCTCGGCATGGCCGGTGCGGTTGCGCACCACGACCCAGTCGATCTCCTGCCGCCGCTGGAGCGCGCGGGTCTTGCGGGTTTCCCAGATCAGCTCGGCATAGAAGCTCAGCTTTCGGACCTTGAAGGTCTCGGCGTCGACTTGGCCGATGAGGTCGAAATCGACAAAGCTGTCGTTCATCGGGGTGACCAGCGTGTCCGCCCCGGTCGCGGCGTGGCGTGCGAGCGGATCGTCGCGCCCGGGCGTATCGACGACAATGAAGTCCATCCCCGCGCCGAGCCGTTCGAGCGCACCTTCGAGCTCGGCGGTCTCGCGCCCGCGGAACACCTCGCAGCGCGCGCTGGGCAACGCGATTGCCCGCCGCACCTCGGTCTCGGTACGGTTCTCGAAATAGCGGTGCATCGTGCGCTGGCGCGAATCGAGATCGAGCGCGGCGACCTTCGCCCCCCGATAGGCGAGCGCGACCGCCACGTGGACCGCAGTGGTGGACTTGCCGGTCCCGCCCTTCTCGTTGGCGAACACGATGCGGTGCGGGCGCCGGTGGAGCAAAGTATCGGGCACGATGTGCAGGCCTTCTGTCGGTTGTCTTTGACGGGCGCCGGCGGGTAGATGGCCCCCGCATTCGCTTTATCGGAGGCCCCCTGCCCGTGCAAACCGCGACCGAGCTTGATGTGTTGAGAACGGCCGTCGCCGCGTTCCGCGATGCGGGTGAGACGCTGGCGCTGGTGCCGACGATGGGCGCGCTGCACGAGGGGCACCTGACGCTGGTGCGCGAGGCGAAGACGCGCGTCGATCGCGTCGCGGTGTCGATCTTCGTGAATCCCACGCAGTTCGGCCCGAACGAGGACCTCGACGCCTATCCGCGGCAACTGGTCGAGGATTCGCGCATGCTCGAATCCGAAGGGGTCGACCTGCTCTGGGCGCCGGGCATCGCGCAGATGTATCCCGAAGGCTTCGCGACCTCGATCGCGGTGGCGGGGGTGAGCAAGGGGTTGTGCGGCGCGAGCCGGCCCGGGCATTTCGACGGCGTCGCCACGGTCGTGTGCAAGCTGTTCAACCAGGTCCGGCCCGACCTCGCGCTGTTCGGCGAGAAGGACTGGCAGCAGCTCGCGGTAATCCGCCGCATGGCGCGCGACCTCGACCTCGTCGCCCCGCACGCCGATGCGATCGTCGGCATTCCGACCGTGCGCGAGGCGGACGGGCTCGCGATGAGCAGCCGCAACCGCTACCTCTCCCCCGAGCACCGCGCCGCCGCCGCGATGCTGCCGCGCGCGATGAAGGGCGCGGCCGCACGGCTCGCAGCCGGGCAGACCGTTCAGCCAACGCTGTCGGCCTTGGCAGACGAGCTCCTCGGCGCGGGATTCGAGCGTGTCGACTATGCCGAACTCACCAACGCTGCGAGCCTCGAGCCGCTCGATACGCTCGGCAACCGCCCGGCACGTTTGCTGGTCGCGGCGCGCATCGGCGGCACACGACTGATCGACAACATGCCGGTCAGCCCGCGGCGCTGACGCCCGACTCCCTCGCTCTCGTCAGCGGGAGAATGTGCGCAAACGAAGCCGGGCCGTCATGTTCGGGCGGCGCCCGTCGATCTTCGTCCAGTTTCGCCAGGGGCTGCGTGGTCGCCGCCACGCCTTCCAGCGGTAGAGCGCCACGGAACGCGCGGCACAGGCTTCAAACCCGCAGGGGTGACGAACGCCAGGCGGCATCCCCTCCCCCGAGAGGCGGCCCGTCAGCCGCGCGGGTCGGCCGGCGCGCTGACCGGGCGCGAGGCGGCGCTGTCGCGGACGAGATGATCGAACAGCCGTTCGTAGTGGTTCATCGCACGGCGCAGTTCCTCGGTCGTCGCATCGCCGCGGCCGGCGCGGTCGGCGATCTCGTGGCCTGCGAGGTAGTGCGTCGCGACGTCACCGTGATCGACGGTGAGATCGGCATGGCGATGCTCGAAGTCGGCCATCGGATAACCGCGCGTCTTCATGATCGTTGCGAGCAGGCGGTCGGCGCGGTCGATCGCCTCGACCGGGCTGTCGACGAACAGCGCCTTCGTCTCTTGCCACTCGCCGGTGAAGCGCGCGCGCTCGTCCGGTCCGAGCGGCCGAATGTCGAAGGTCTTTACCCGCTTCTCGCGCTCGAGAAGGTCGGCCTCGCCTTTCGTTCGGCTTCCGCGGGTATCGACGGTGCGGTCGTACTCCTCGCCGAACCTGTCGCGCAGCGCCATGCTCTTGCGCCGCTGCAGGTAGAGCCAGATCAGGATCAGCGCGACGATGGCGACGAACGCGACGATGACGAACGTCAGGGCATCGTTTTCCATGGGTGCATTCTCCGCACCCGTCCAAACCTCATGGTTCCCGCCTTATGCAATGCCGCCAAGGCCTTGGCGTTCCTGACATTCAAGCCGGTCCGGTCGGCATTCACCAATCCTCCCGAACCCGCTCGGGCGGATCCAAGGTTACATCCGGAACACGCCGAACTGCGGCCGCTGCGCAATTGGCGCCTCGAGCGTGGCGGCGAAGGCCAGGCCCAGCACATCGCGGGTCTGGGCGGGGTCGATCACGCCGTCGTCCCACAGGCGCGCGGTGGCGTAGTAGGGGTTGCCCTCGTCCTCGTACTTCTGGCGGATCGGGGCCTTGAATTCCTCGGCCTGTTCTGCGGTCCAGGTGTCGGCGTCGCGGTGGACGGTGGCGAGCACCGATGCGGCCTGCTCGCCGCCCATCACGCTGATGCGCGCGTTGGGCCAGGTGAACAGGAAGCGCGGGGAATAGGCGCGGCCGCACATGCCGTAGTTGCCCGCGCCGAAGCTGCCGCCGATCACCACGGTCACCTTCGGCACCGTGGCGGTGGCGACCGCGGTGACGAGCTTGGCGCCGTGCTTGGCGATGCCTTCCGCCTCGTACTTGCCGCCGACCATGAAGCCCGAGATGTTCTGCAGGAACAGCAGCGGGATGCGCCGCTGGCAGGCCAATTCGATGAAATGCGCACCCTTCTGCGCGCTTTCGGAGAACAGCACGCCGTTGTTGGCGAGGATCGCCACCGGCATGCCCCAGATATGCGCGAAGCCGCACACCAGCGTCGAGCCGAAGTGCTGCTTGAACTCGTGGAACTCGCTCCCGTCCACAATCCGCGCGATCACCTCGTGCACGTCGTAGGGCGCGCGCACGTCCTCGGGCACGAGCGCATAGAGATCGTCGACGTCGAACTTCGGCGGGCGCGGGTCGCGCAGCATGACATCCGCCGCAGCGCCCGTATTGGCGCCGAGATGGCTGACGATATCGCGCACGATGGTGAGCGCGTGCTCGTCGTTCTCCGCCAGATGATCGACCACGCCGGACTTCTTCGCGTGGAGATCGCCGCCGCCCAAGTCCTCGGCCGAAATCTCCTCGCCGGTCGCGGCCTTCACCAGCGGCGGGCCCGCGAGGAAGATCGTGCCCTGTTCGCGCACGATCACGCTCTCGTCGCTCATCGCGGGGACATAGGCACCGCCCGCGGTGCACGATCCCATCACGCAGGCGATCTGCGGAATACCAGCTGCGGACATGTTCGCCTGGTTGAAGAAGATGCGCCCGAAATGCTCGCGGTCGGGGAATACCTCGGCCTGGTAGGGCAGGTTGGCCCCGCCGCTGTCGACCAGATAGACGCACGGCAGGCGGTTCTCGGTCGCGATCTCCTGCGCGCGCAGGTGCTTCTTGACCGTCATCGGATAGTACGAGCCGCCCTTCACCGTCGGATCGTTGCACACGATCATCACCTGCCGGCCCGAGACGCGCCCGATCCCGGCGATCATCGAGGCACCGTTGACGTCACCCTCGTACATCCCGTTGGCCGCGAGCTGGCCGATCTCGAGGAACGGCGAGCCCGGATCGAGCAGCCGCTCGACGCGGTCCCTCGGGAGCAGCTTGCCGCGGCTGACATGCCGCTCCCGATGCCGCTCCGCCCCGCCCAGCGCCGCCTCGGCCACTTTGGCGCGCAGCTCGTCTGCAAGCCCCTTGTTATGCGCAAACCGCGCCTTCGCCTCGGGACTTTCGCGATCGAGCTTGGTGGTGAGGATGGGTGCGGTCACGCCAAATCCTCCCCGGAACGGGGAGGGGGACCGTCCGCAGGACGGTGGAGGGGGCCCAGTCCGACGCAGCGGGCAACGATTCCGTTCAAGACACTCTCCAGATCATTCAAGACGTCTCTCGCCGGAATGCGCAGGACGGTAAACCCCCGAGAGACAAGCTCGCGATCACGCTCCGCGTCGTAGCTCGGCGCATCGCCGCGATCATGCACTTCTCCATCGACCTCGACGATCAAGCGGGCCGACAGGCAGGCGAAGTCGGCGGTGTAGGGCGCCAGGGGCACTTGCCTACGGAACTTGAGGCCGCCGGGCTTCTTGCGCAGTTCCTGCCACAACAGGACTTCCGGCAGGCTCATTTCGCGGCGCAGCTTGCGCGCTCGTTTCACCTGCCGGATCGGCTGGAGGAGGACCGCCGGGCCCCCTCCACCACTCGGCTGCGCCGAGCGGGCCCCCTCCCCGTTCCGGGGAGGATTGTTCACCCCGCCGCTCCGATCAGTTCGCGCCCGATCAGCATGCGGCGGATCTCGTTGGTCCCCGCGCCGATATCGAGCAGCTTGGCGTCCCTGAGATACCGCTCCACCGGCCAGTCCTTGGTGTAGCCCGCGCCGCCAAGCGCCTGGACCGCCTCGCCGGCGACGCGGAAGGCGTTCTCGCTCGCGAGCAGGATCGCGCCCGCGGCGTCGAAGCGGGTGGTGTGGCCCGCGTCGCAGCTCTTGGCCACGGCATAGGTGTAGGCGCGCGCCGATTGCAGCGCGACGTACATGTCGGCGACCTTGGCCTGGATCAGCTGGAACGCGCCGATCGGCTTGCCGAACTGCTTGCGCTCGCGGACGTAGGGGATGACCGTGTCGAGGCACGCCTGCATGATCCCGAGCTGAAGCCCGGCGAGCACCACGCGCTCGTAGTCGAGCCCGCTCATCAGCACGCCCACCCCGCCGTGCAGCGGGCCCATGACGTTCTCTTCCGGAACCTCGCAGTCGTCGAACACCAGCTCGGCGGTGGGGCTGCCGCGCATTCCCATCTTGTCGATCTTCTGCCCGATCGAGAAGCCGGGCATGTCCTTCTCGATCAAGAAAGCGGTGATGCCCTTCGAGCCGTCCCCGGTCTTGGCATAGACCACCAGCGTATCGGCGTCGGTCGCATTGGTGATCCAGAACTTGGTGCCGTTGAGCACGTAGCCACCCTGAACCTCCTCCGCCTTGAGCTTCATCGAGACGACATCCGATCCGGCGTTCGCCTCGGACATCGCGAGGCTGCCGACGTGCTCGCCGCTGATCAGCTTGGGCAGGTACTTCGCCTTCTGCTCGTCGTTGCCCCAGCGGCGGATCTGGTTGACGCACAGGTTCGAATGCGCGCCGTAGCTGAGGCCGACCGAGGCGCTCGCGCGGCTCACTTCCTCGACCGCGATCACGTGCTCGAGATAGCCGAGCCCGAGCCCGCCGAATTCTTCCTCCACGGTGATGCCGTGCAGCCCGAGCTCGCCCATCGCCGGCCACAGGTCGCGCGGAAACCAGTCCTCGCGGTCGGCTTTTTCGGCCAGCGGGGCGATCTGTTCGTCGGCGAAGCGGGCGGTGGTTTCGCGGATCATGTCCGCGGTTTCGCCGAGCTGGAAATCGAAATCGGGGGTGGCGCGCATGGAAACTCCTGGTTGCGACACGGCGCATAGCCGACGGCTTCAGCGGCCGCAAACCCATGCGCACGCGGCGGCGATCCGATGTTAATTCGTTGTGCGAAAGTCTTTGGAATTTCGCCGCTTTCCGCTATGCTGCCCGGCGATCGGATGAAATTGCGCGAATCCACTCTCTGGCCGGACTACGCGGCGCCTGCGTCCGCGTTCTGCGGCGAGAGCGAGCGCGCGAAGGTCATTGCGGCGCATGGGCTCGATACGCTGGTCGACGATCCCGAGCTGACCGAACTGACCCGCTTCGCCGCGCAACTCTGCGCTGCGCCGGTTTCGCTGGTGACGCTGGTCCAGTCCGAGCGACAGCGGTTCCTTGCCCGCACCGGGGTCGAGGCCGACGGCACTCCGCGCTCGACCAGCTTCTGCGCCTACGCGATGATGCGCGGCGGGCTGCTGATCGTGCCCGACGCGACCCTGGACGCGCGCTTCGCGACGTTCGAGCTTGTGACCGGCGATTTCGGCTTGCGCTTCTACGCCGGCGCACCGCTGACCTCGATCGAAGGCGCCCCGATCGGCGCGTTCTGCGTGATCGACACCGTGCCGCGCCCCGAAGGGCTGACCGATCTCCAGCAGGAAGGATTGCTGGTGCTGGCGCAGGCGGCCAAGCGCCGCATCCAGGCACTGCGCGAGATGCGCGAGAGCGAAATCGAAACCTCGCAGCGCAGCAAGCAGTTCCGCACGCTGGGCGACTGGCTGCCCGACATCATCTGGTCTTCCGACGGCAACGGCCGGTTCGACTATTTCAACGCTCGGTGGCAGAATATTACCGGCGACAAGCCGCCTGTCGACGCCGCCGGCTGGCGCCCGTTCATCCACGAGGAGGATCGGGACCGGGTGTTCAGCAACTGGTCCGAATGTTCGACCCAGGGAGCTGCGTTCGAGAACGAGTACCGGCTCCGCCAGGTCGGTGGCGACTGGCGCTGGACGCTTTCGCGCGCGCTGCCGGTGAAGGACGAACAGGGCGCGGTCGTGCGCTGGTACGGCACGCTGACCGACATCGACGAACGCCGGCGCGAGGCCGATACGAGCGGCACCATCGCGCGGGAACTCGCACACCGGATCAAGAACGTCTTCGCGCTGATCTCGGGTCTCGTCTCGGTCCGCACCCGCGGTCGCGAGGACCTGCGCGAATTCGGCGAGGATCTGGTCGGAACGATCACCGCGCTCGGCAAGGCGCAGGATCTCGTCCTGCCCACCGGCAATGCGGACGCGAACGATCTGCTCGGCCTGATCCGCGTGCTGCTCGAACCGTTCGCGGACGACAGCGGGCGGATCGCGGTCGAGGGCGACACCGCTCCGGTCGGTTCGCGCTCAGCGACCCCGCTGGCGCTGGTGCTGCACGAAATGGCCACCAATTCGGTCAAATACGGCGCGCTGTCCTCTGCCGGCGGCCGTCTCGCGATTGCACTGCGCGCCGATGGCGGCCACGTGGTGGTGGAATGGATCGAGAGCGGCGGCCCCGAGCCGCTCGCCCCGCCGCTTGACCGAAGGGCCGGCTTCGGCACCCGCCTGATCGACATGAGCGTGACGTCGCAGCTCGACGGCGAGATCGAGCGCGAGTGGCGCAAGGAAGGTCTCGCAGTCACGCTGCGCCTGCCGCGAGCGACACTGGCAAGCTGACCTTTAGTTTCGCGGCACGCCTCCCTAGGATGAGGGCATGACCGCTGCTACCGACGACGAACTCCTCCTGACCGGGCTCGCCAAACGCTTCGGCGAAACGCGCGCGATCGATGGGGTCGACCTCGCGGTTGCGCAGGGCAGCTTCGTCGCGCTGGTCGGGGCGTCGGGCTCGGGCAAGTCGACCCTGCTCAAGACGATCAACCGCCTGGTCGAACCCGACGCGGGCACGGTGCTGTTCGAAGGCGAGGATGTGCGCAGCCTGCCCGCCCCCGCGCTGCAGCGGCGGATCGGCTACGTGTTCCAGTCGATCGGGCTGTTCCCGCATATGAGCGTGGGGGAGAACGTGGCGATCGGGCCGCGGCTCGCCGGGCGGCCGATCGAAATGGACCGGATCGCCGAACTGCTCGCGCTGGTCGAGCTCGAGCCCGATCATGCGGCGCGCATGCCGCACGAGCTCTCGGGCGGGCAGCGCCAGCGGGTCGGCGTCGCGCGCGCGCTGGCGGGCAATCCGCAGCTGTTACTGATGGACGAGCCGTTCGGCGCGCTCGATCCGGTCACCCGCGACGCGCTCGGCCGCAAGGTCCGCGAGTTGCACGATCGGCTCGGGCTGACGACGCTGATGGTCACCCACGACATGGCCGAGGCGCTGCTGCTCGCCGAGCGCGTGCTGGTGATGTCCGCGGGGCGGATCGTCGCCGACGAGACCCCGCGCGCGCTGCTCGCCGGCGCGGGCGGCGAGGAGGCGCAGGCGCTGGTGGCAGTGCCGCGCGAGCAGGCCGACGCCATCGCCGAGCTCGAGCGATGAACGATATCCTCACGATCCTCCTCGGCCTCGGCGACAAGCTCGCGGCGCACGTCCTGCTCGCTGCGGCGGCGATCGCGCTGGGGATCGCGGTGGCGCTGCCGCTCGCGGTCTGGGCGAGCCGTTCGCCGGCGGTCGCGCGGGTCGCGCTCGGCTTCGCCAGCCTGGTGCAGACGATCCCCGCGCTCGCGCTGCTGGCGCTGTTCTTCCCGATCCTGCTCAGCCTGCGCGCGGTGTTCGGCGAGGGCCTGCCGACGCTGGGCTTCCTCCCCGCGCTGCTCGCGCTCGCGCTCTATGCGCTGCTGCCTATCCTGCGCAACGCGGTCACCGCGCGCGAGCACATGGCGCCCGGCGTGCTCGAGGCGGCCGACGGCGTGGGCATGACCGCGTGGCAGAAGCTGCGGCTGGTCGAGGCGCCGCTCGCCGCCCCCTACATCATGGCCGGCGTTCGCACCGCCTCGGTGTGGACGATCGGCGCGGCGACGCTCTCGACCACGATCGGGCAGGCGAGCCTCGGCGATCCGATCTTCGCCGGCTTGCAGACGCAGAACTGGGCGCTGGTGCTCGCGGGCTGCATCGCCAGCGCCGGGCTCGCGCTCGCCGCCGACCTGCTGCTCGGCACGATCGAACGCGGCTTCGCGACGCGGCGCAAACTGCTGGTCTGGGTTGGCGCAGGGCTCACCGCGCTCGGGGTCGCGGCAGCGGGTGCGGCGCAGCTCGATCTCGGCCAGCGCCGCGACACGATCGTGATCGGAGCGAAGAGTTTTTCCGAGCAGTACATTCTTGCACGGCTGATCGGGCAGCGGCTGCGGCAGGCGGGTTATGCGGTGGAATACCGCGACGGGCTCGGTTCGGCGGTGGTCCACGACGCGGTGGCGAGCGGCGCGATCGACATCTCGGTCGATTACACCGGCACGCTGTGGACCAACGAGATGGGCGGCGAAGGCAATCCTGGGCGCGATGCGATCTATCGGGAGATCGTCGAATGGGAGGAGGAGACGAACGGCGTCCGCGTGCTCGGGCGGCTGGGGTTCGAGAACGCCTATGCGCTCGCCATGCGCGCGGACCGGGCGCGCGAGCTCGGGGTGGAGAGCATCGCCGACCTCGCGCGTGTCGCCCCGCGGCTGACGATCGGCGCGGACCCCGAGTTCTTTCGCCGCCCCGAATGGTTCGCCGTGGAAAGCGCCTACGGGTTGCGCTTCGGCGAGGAGCGCACGTTCACTCCGACCTTCATGTACAACGCGCTCGCCTCGGGCGGAGCCGACGTGATCAGCGCCTACACCTCGGACGGCCGGATCGCTCTCGGAAATCTGGTCGTGCTCGAGGATCCCAAGGGCGCCTTCCCCGCCTACGACGCGCTCGTGCTGATCTCCCCCGACCGCGCCGACGACGAACGGCTGATCGCCGCGCTCGAACCGCTCATCGGCGCGATCGACGTCGCGGCGATGCGTGAAGCCAACCTCTCGGTCGATCGGGCGCAGAACAAGCGCAGCCCGGCAGAGGCGGCGCGGGAACTGGCGGCAGTGCTCGGCCTCTAAGGTCAATCGGCTTTCCGGCAGCCGTCGAGCCGGTCGCAAAATGCGAGGCGGCCTTATTCCCCCTCGAACCCCACACCGCCGGGCCAGGCGGGGGCGGCGAGGCCCATGACCTTGAACAGCAGGCCCATCTGGTCGTCGGCAACGAGGCGCTGCCTGGCCAGCTCGATCTCCTCGGCGTAGTGCGGCGCGCGCTTGGCGAGGTTTTGCGCACGGGTGTCGATCCCGAGTGCGCGCAGCCAGCGGCCCTGCGTCACCGTGCCGAGGTGCTTCACCCCGCGCGCCTCGGCGATGCGGGCGAGCGTGGCGAAATCGACGTGTGCGGTAAGGTCCGCCTCGCCCGGCGCGGCAAAGGGATCGACCTTCTCATGCGCGCGCACCGCCTGGAGCGTCGAGCCCGCGCGCAGCTCGGTGCTGCCGTAGTCGATCACCAGCGCCGCGCCGCCCTGCTCGGCGAGCCGTCCGGCGATCTCATAGGTCACCGCAGCCGCGCCGGGGCTCGTTTCGAGCAACGTGCCCTGCGCCGCCTCGCGCCAGTCGGGTGGCACCGCCTCGTCCATCGGCTGCGCGCCGGCGAGAAACACGAACCGCTCGCCGTCGAGCCCGACCATGCGCTCGCGCCAGCCCTCGGCTGCGCGCACGAGCTGGCGGACGGGCAGCGCATCGAGGAATTCGTTCGCGACCAGCAGCATCGGCGCGTCCTGCGGCACGGTCGAGAGGTCGGCGTGCCACACCGCGCCGGGCGCCGCCTTTTCCTGAATCTCGCGCAGCGCGGTCGAAGCCTCGACGAAGTGGACCTCGGGCGCGAGACCATAGCGCTTGCCCGCGCGCAATGCATCTTTCGCCAGCGTGCCGCGCCCCGGACCGAGTTCGACGTAGAGCACCGGCTCCTCGCGTCCGGCGCGCAGCCACACGTCGGCCAGCCACAGCCCGATCAGCTCGCCGAACATCTGGCTGATCTCGGGCGCGGTGACGAAGTCCCCTGCGCTGCCGAGCGGGTCGCGGTGCGCGTAGTAGCGCGCGTTGCTCTCACCCATGAACTGCGCGAGCGAGATCGGACCGGTGGAGCGGATCAGCCGGCGGAAGATCGCGCCCAAATCACCCGGGAGATTGCGATCCGGAACCTCGCTCATGCCGGCGCGGGCGCACCCTTGCCGCTCGCGAGCGGCGGCTTGGCGAGCGCGCGCGCCGTCACCGCGACGCCGAGCACGATCAGCGGGATCGTCAGCCACTGGCCCATCGAGAGCCCGGTCTCGGCGGCGAACTCGGCGAGCTGCGCGTCGGGTTCGCGGAAGAATTCCACGGTGAAACGCCCGAGCGCGATGCCGGCGGTGAACACCCCGACCAGCAGGCCCGGGCGGTAGCGTGCCCGCGTGCGCCAGAACAGGAACAGCAGCACCGCGATCAGCACTGCGCCCTCGAGCGCGGCTTCGTAGAGCTGCGAGGGATGGCGCGGCAGCGGCCCCGCGCCGGGGAACACCATCGCCCAGGGCACGTCGCTCGGGCGGCCCCAGAGCTCGCCGTTGACGAAGTTGGCGAGGCGTCCGAACATCATCCCGAACGGCACGTTGACCGCGATGTAATCCGCCACCCGGATGAAAGAGAGCCCGCCGCGCCACGCGACGAATGCGATCGCCACCAGCACCCCGAACAGCCCACCGTGGAAGCTCATGCCGCCGTCCCACAGGCGCAGCAGTTGCCAGCTCACGAAGCCTTCGCCGTCGAAGCTGGTGAACAGCGCGGGCTGGTAGAACGTCGCGTAGCCCAGCCGCCCGCCGATGATGATGCCGAGCGTGCAGTAGAAGAACAGGTCGTCGGCATGGCGCTGCGCCATCGGCGCGCCCGGGGCCTTCACCATCTTCGACAGGTGCCAGTAGCCGAGCGCGATCCCGGCGAGATAGGCGAGCGAGTACCAGCGCAGCGTGAAGAAGCCGAGATCGATCCCCGGCGTCAGTCCGAGTTCGGCCCACTGGATGGGCTCGGCGACCGCGCCTGCCGTGGCGGCAAGTAGTGACAGCAAAACGCGAACCCCCTATCGTTTGGACGTGCTGCGCACGATTTTCGCGCGGCTTTTGGCATAGAGCGAGACGGGGCGAAACCCGCGTTCGAGCGCTCGGCGCGATTTGTTTCCGCCGGGACGTAGCGGCAATACGAGAGGAGTGGCGACGAAATGCCCAGCGAGCTGGACAACGAACTTGAGCGAATCATCGGCGAGCTGACCGGGCCGGGCATGCCGTTCGAGACGGCACCGTTCGAACGTTTCGGCCGCGAACTGCCTTCGTTCAGGAACGCCCCGCCCAGCCTGGCGCACTATTTCGCGCACTTCTGCAACGAACATAAGGATCAGGTCTTCCTCGTCGACGGCGGGGTGCGGCTGACCTTCGGCGAATGCTGGGCGGCGGCGAGCTGCGTCGCTGCGGGTCTCGTCCAGCGGCACGGGATGAAGAAAGGCGACCGCGTGGGCATCGCCGCGCGCAATTCGGCGAACTGGATCGTGGCCTATATGGGCGTCGTCATGGGCGGCGGTTGCGCCACGCTGCTCAACGGCTTCTGGACCGGGGAGGAACTGGCGTACGGCGTGCGCATCGCCGAATGCTCGCTCGTGCTCGCCGACGCCGAGCGGTCACGCCGGCTCGACGGCACCGATCATTCGGCGAAAGTGGTCGAGATCTCGCACAACCTGCCGCCGTCCGAAGGGCTCGCCGCGATCTGGGGCGAGGGCGACACCGCGATGCGGATGCTCGGCGAACTCGGGCCGGACGACCTCGCGACGATCCTCTACACCTCGGGCTCGACCGGGCAGGCGAAGGGCGCCTGGTCGGATCACCGCGGGGTGGTCCACGGCACGATGAGCTACGTCTCGCAGAGCGCGATGGCGGCGCAACTGCTGACCGAGCGGGGCGAGATGCCCTCGACCCAGGCCTGCGCGCTGATCGCGGTGCCGCTGTTCCACGTCACCGGCGAAGTGCCCCTGTTCCTCCAGAGCTACGCGATCGCGCGCAAGCTCGTGCTGATGCCGCGGTGGGACGCGCGCGAGGCGATGCGGCTGATGGAGGCGGAGGCGGTCAGCTATTTCGTCGGCGTGCCGCTGATGAGCTACGAGATCGCCACCCATCCCGACCGCGACAAGTTCGACCTTACCGCGTGCAAGAGCTTCGCCGCGGGCGGCGCGCCGCGCCCGGTCGACCACGTGACGAAGATCAAGGACGCCTTCCCCGAGGGCTTTCCGCTGCTCGGCTACGGGCTGACCGAGACCAACGGCGTCGGCTGCGGCAACTTCAACGAGAACTACATGGCCAAGCCCGGATCGACCGGACGCGCGAGCCGCCCATTGGTGGACCTCGCGATCCTCGACGAAGATGGCGAGCGCCAGCCGCAGGGCGCAGTCGGCGAAATCTGCATCCGCACGATCGCGAATTTCCGCGGCTACTGGAAGAACGACGAGGCGACTGCGGCGGCGTTCTTCGACGACGGATATTTCCGGACCGGCGACCTCGGCTACCTCGATGCCGACGACTATCTGTTCATCGTCGACCGCAAGAAGGACATCATCATCCGCGGCGGCGAGAACATCTCCTGCCTGGAGGTGGAAGAGGCCATCTACGGGCACGATGCGGTGGCCGAATGCTCGGTCTTCGGCCTGCCCGACGAGCGCTTCGGCGAAGTGCCGGCGGCGGTCTATTACTGCAAGGACGGATGCGCGCTGACGCCTGCG
The DNA here is from genome assembly GCA_946886565.1 of uncultured Altererythrobacter sp. Next base: position 55,026 of record CAMPIX010000008.1, on the reverse strand, counting down.
GAACTGCGCGCGTCCCTCGACGGCCGCATCGCGCCGTTCAAGATTCCGCAGATCGTGTGGCGCGCCGAGGAGCCGCTGCCGCGGCTCGGTACGCAGAAGATCGACAAGCGCGCGGTGCGCGCCGCCTGGGGCAAGGAGCCGCTCGAGACTTGAACCAGGTCCGCATCCCCAAGCAGCGCGCGATAATCGACCGGCGCGCCCTGGCGGAGCGGATCGCCACGCTGGCCGCCGAACGCGGGGAAAAGGCGCGCGGCGCGGTGGTGCAGGTGCTGCGCGAGGCGCTCGACCAAGGCCGCGAGGAGCTGCGGCGACGGTTGGAGCGCAAGCCCCACGCGGGGCACGAATGCGTCGCCGGCCACGCCTTCCTGATCGACCAACTCGTGCGGCTGATCCACGACCACGTGACCGGCCACGTCTATCCCGCTGCCAACCGCTCGGAGGGGGAGCGGCTCGCGATCATGGCAGTCGGCGGCTACGGCCGCGCCGAGATGGCGCCGCATTCGGACGTCGACGTGGCGTTCCTCACGCCCACCCGCCGCGCGCCATGGTGCGAGCAGGTGATCGAGGCGATCCTCTACTACCTGTGGGATCTCGGGCTGAAGGTCGGCCATTCGAGCCGTACGCCCGACGACATGGTGCGCATGGCGAAGGAGGACGTGACCATCCGCACCGCGCTGCTGGAAGGGCGCTACGTGTGGGGCGACGAGCCGCTCTACGAAACCGCGCGGCGGCGCTTCTGGGCCGAAGTCGTCACCGGCACCGAGCGCCAGTTCGTCGCCGAGAAGCTCGAGGAGCGCAACGCGCGGCACAAGCGCATGGGCAACAGCCGCTACGTGGTCGAGCCCAACGTCAAGGACGGCAAGGGTGGCCTGCGCGACCTCCAGACGCTCTACTGGATCGGCAAGTACATCCACAAGGTGCGCAGCGCCGCCGAGCTGGTCGACGTCGATCTGCTCACCGCGCAGGAATACAAGAGCTTCCGCCGCGCGGAGGGCTTCCTGCTCGCGGTGCGCTGCCACCTGCACATGATCACCGGGCGCGCCGAGGACCGGCTGACCTTCGACCTCCAGCGCCAGGTCGCCGAGCGGATGAACTTCACCGACCGTCCGGGCAAGAGCGAGGTCGAACGCTTCATGCAGTTCTACTTCCTCCAGGCCAAGCGCGTCGGCAGCCTCACCGGCGTGTTCCTCGCGCATATCGACGAACAGTTCGCGAAAGTGCGCGCGCGGCGCGGGCTGCTCGCAGGGTTCCGCGCGCGGCCGCGCTCGCACAAGGGCTACCGCGTGTTCGGCGGGCGGATCGGGGCGCCGGGCGACGACTGGTTCCGCGAAGATCCGGTGCGGCTGGTCGAGCTCTTCCGCATCGCCGAAGCCGAGGGGTTCGAGATCGAGCCCGCGACGATGCGCCAGGCGGATCGCGATTCGCGGCTGATCACGGCGGAAGTGCGTGACGATCCGCGCGCCAACGCGCTGTTCCTCGAGCTGCTTTCGGGGCGCAACGATCCCGAGACGGTGCTGCGCTGGATGAACGAGGCGGGCGTATTCGGCCGCTTCGTGCCCGATTTCGGCAAGGTCAACGCGCAGATGCAGTTCGACATGTACCACCACTACACGGTCGACGAGCACACGATCCGCGCGATCGGGCTGCTCAACCGGATCGAGAAGGGCGAGCTCGCCGAAGACCATCCGCGCTCGACCCGGCTGATCCACAAGGTCGCCTCGCGCCGCGCGGCATACGTGGCGGTGCTGCTGCACGACATCGCCAAGGGGCGCGGCGGCGACCATTCGGTGCTGGGCGAAGAGGTCGCGCGCGAACTGTGCCCGCGCTTCGGGCTGAGCGAGGACGAGACCGACCTCGTCGCCTGGCTGGTGCGCCAGCACCTGCTGATGAGCGCGACCGCGTTCAAGCGCGACCTGACCGATCCCAAGACGATCGAGGACTTCGTCGCCCAGGTCCAGAGCGTCGAGCGGCTGCGCCACCTGCTGATCCTCACAGCGGTCGACATCCGGGCCGTCGGGCCGGAGACGTGGAACAGCTGGAAGCGCCAACTGCTCGGCGAGCTGTTCGACCTCGCGCAGGAACGGCTGCGGCTCGGCCACATGCGCCACGGCCGCAAGCAGCGGATCGCCGCCAAGAAAGACGCCGCGCGCGAGCTGCTGGGCGCCGAGGGCGAGCTGGTCGAGCGCTATTCGGCCGACATGGGGGACGCCTACTGGATCGCCGAACCCGAGGATATCGTGGCACTCAACCTGCACCAGTTCGCCGAGGCGCGCGCGAGCGAGCGCGACCTGTCGGTCCACTGCGAGGTCTATCCCTCGCGCGGGGCGACGCTGGTGAGCGTGATCGCGGCCGACCACCCGGGGCTGTTCTACCGCATCGCGGGCGGCATCCACCTCGCGGGCGCGAACATCATCGACGCGCGCATCCACACCACGCGCGCAGGCTGGGCGGTCGACAACTTCCTCGTCCAGGACCCGCTCGGCCAGCCGTTCCACGAGGAGGAGCAGTTACGGCGGATCGAAACCTCGATCGGCGACGCGCTCGCCAACCGGATCGAGCTCGTCCCGCGGCTAGCGAAGCGCCCGCTGCCGCGCAGCCGCGCCAGGGCGTTCGACGTGCGCCCGCGCGTGATCTTCGACAACCAGGCGTCGAACCGCTTCACCGTGGTCGAGGTCAATGCGCGCGACCGGCCCGCGCTGCTCAACCGGCTTGCACGGGCGCTGTTCGAATGCCAGCTTATGGTCCATTCGGCGCACATCACCGCCTACGGCGAGCGCGCCGCGGATACGTTCTACGTCACCGACCTCCTCGGCGAGAAGGTGGAGACGGCCGAGCGCCTCGCCGCAATCGAGGCGGCGCTGCTCGACGCGGCGAGCGACCGGCGCCAGGCCGAACTCGAAGACGCCTGAATGCAACACATATCGGGCAATTTTGGCAGTTCGTGGAAAACAATGTTTCCTCGCGGGTGACTTCACGTTAACGAAAGCGTCAAGGGACGCAGGCGGCGCGCACCGCACCGCACGGACGTCCGCAATGGTGGAGGATAATAAGATGACCCGCATGGTATCGGTACGCGCGCTTGCTCTGGCCGGGGCTGGCATCGCGCTGCTTCCGCAAGTCGCCTGGGCGCAGGATGCCGAAGGGCAGGACGAAGCAGCAGCCGAAGCGGCCGCTGCGGAAGATACCAACGTCATCGTCGTCACCGCGCAGGGCCGCGAGCAGTCGCTGGCCGACGTGCCGGTCGCAGTCTCGGCGGTCTCGGGCGAGCTGCTCGAGAAATCGGGTACCAACGACATCCGCGAGCTGAACCAGGTCGCGCCTTCGCTGCTCGTGTCCTCGACCGGCAACGAAGCCAACGGCTCGGCGCGTATCCGCGGCATCGGCACGGTCGGCGACAACCCCGGCCTCGAAAGCTCGGTCGCGGTGTTCATCGACGGCGTCTATCGCTCGCGTTCGGGCAATGCGCTGAGCGAGCTCGGCCCGATCGAGCGGATCGAGATCCTGCGCGGGCCCCAGGGCACGCTCGGCGGCCGCAATTCCTCGGCCGGCCTGATCAGCATTTACACCGCCCCGCCCGAATTCGATTTCGGCGCCCACGGCTCGTTCAGCTACGGCAACTACGACGCGATCCGGGTCGAGGCGGGTGTCAACGCGCCGCTCAGCGACACGATCGCTGCGCGCGTCGACGGGGTCTATTTCAAGCGCGATGGCTTCTACAACGATGTCGTCAACGACACCGACGTGAATAACCGCGACCGCTATCTCGTGCGCGGACAGCTTTTGTTCGAGCCGAGCGACACGCTGAGCTTCCGCCTGATCGGCGACTATTCGAAGAAGGAAGAGGCGTGCTGCGCGGCGGTGTTCGTGCAGACCGACTTCGCCCCGCTCGCGCGCGTCAGCCCCGGTCTCGATCCGTTCACCAAGGGGATTGGCGGCCCGCCGCTGACCAGCACCCAGAACCCGATCATCCCGATCCTGCTTGCGCTCGGGCAGGATCCGCGCGCGCTCAACCAGGGCACGTTCAACCGCGACATCTATCCGACCGCGGGTCGCTCCTACGAGGGCGAGACCGAAGACTACGGCGTCTCGGGCGAACTCAACTGGGATTTCGGCGGCGCCAGCCTGACCTCGATCACCGCCTATCGCGAATATGCGAACAACCAGGCGTCGGACACCGACTACACCGGGGTGGACATCCTCTACCGCGCGCCGGGCCCCGACGCGGGCGCGCGCGAGTTCAAGACCTTCACCCAGGAACTGCGCCTGCAAGGCACTTTGTTCGACGACCGGCTCGACTGGCTCGTCGGCGGCTTCTACGCCAACGAGAAGCTCGAGGTGCGCGACAACCTGCGCTTCGGCGATCAGTACGGCACGTTCGCGAGTTGCCGGATTACACTGGCGCTCGCCGGTTCGTTCGGCCCAGGCGCGGTGAACCCCGCGAATCCGAACTGCCTCGGCGCCGGAGCGCAGGCGGCCCTGATCGGCGATCCCGCCAATCCGCTCGACGGCGCGCTCGGCCCGGCAGGCGACGTGCTCGTCAACGGCCTCAACATCCTGTCGCAAGTCCGTGATCGTGGCGGCACGGGCGACGTGTACAACCAGACCAGCGAGAACTTCGCGCTTTTCACCCACAACATCTTCCACGTCACCGACACGCTCGATCTCACCCTGGGCCTTCGTTACACGAACGAAACCAAGGATTTCGACGCGAGCTTCAGCAACGACAACGTGTTCTGCCCGCAACAGCGCGCGCTGCAGGGCGGCACCTTCCTCAATCCGGCATTCCTCGCCAATTTCCCGGCGGCGTTGCGCCCGACGTTGCAACAACTGGGCGGAGGCCTCCTCGCGCTCTCGTGTCAGGGCAACTCGACCTCCGAGCTCGACGGCGTCTCGATCTCCGACACGCGCGACGAGAGCGAGTTCACCGGCACCGCGATCGTGAGCTGGAAGGCGACCGACGATCTGATGCTCTACGGCTCGTATTCGCGCGGATACAAGGCGGGCGGCTTCAATCTCGACCGTTCGGCGCTCAGCAACCCGCTGTTCCTCGACGCCGACAACATCAACGTCGAGAACCTGCAGTTCGACCAGGAAACGGTCGATGCGTTCGAGATCGGCGCCAAGTACGCAACCCGCGAATTCGGTTTCAGCGTGGCAGCGTTCCGGCAGGAATTCAGCAACTTCCAGCTGAACACCTTCAACGGTTCGGTTTTCCTCGTGCAGACGGTCAATTCGTGCTCGGAGGATCTCGGCGGCGCGGATCAGGATACCAGCGCGGCGACGGGGGCGTGCGCGCCGGAGAACGTCCAGCCGGGCGTAGTCGCGCAGGGCGTCGAGATCGAAGCCTCGCTCAATCCGATCCCGGACCTCGGCTTCACGTTCGGCGTGACCTACACCGACACCAGTTACGAGGAAGACCTGATCGGCAACGACACCGGCGCGCCGCTCGATCCCGCGCTGCGGCTGCTGCCGGGCGACAACCTGTCGAACGCGCCCGAATGGGTCGCCACGTCCTCGGCTTCGTGGACCCCTGCGATCGGCTCGAGCGGGATGCGCGGCCTGGTGTTCGTCAACGCCCGCATGACCGACAACTACAACACCGGCTCGGACCTGCTCTTCGGCAAGGAGCAGGACAGCTACGTGGTGGTCAACGGCCGCATCGGCCTCACCGACATCGCGGGCCGCTTCTCGATCGAGGGCTGGGTGCAGAACCTGTTCGACGAACAATACACCCAGGTGGCGTTCAACACGCCGTTCGTGGCGCCGCAGCAGACCTACTCGGCGTTCCTCGCCGAACCGCGGACCTACGGCATCACCGTGCGCGGCGAGTTCTGACCCGCCATTCTGTGGTGGCAAGGAAGGGGCGCCTCCGGGCGCCCCTTTTTCATCAGGCCCGCGAACCGAACAATGCCGTGCCCACGCGCACGTGAGTCGCGCCGAGCATGATCGCCGTCTCGTAGTCGCCGCTCATGCCCATGCTGCGCCCCCAGGTATCGTCAGCTGGCCCGTGGTCGCGCGCGAGCTTGTCGAGCAGCGCGAAGAAAGGCGCCGGCTCGATCCCGAGCGGCGGGATGCACATCAGGCCCGCGAGCGGAATATCGACATCGCGCGCCTGCGCCAGCAGCGCGGGTAGTTCGGCGACGGGGCAGCCGCCCTTCTGCGGCTCCTCCCCCACATCGACCTGGACAAAGCATGGAACACGCTTGTCCGCCTTGTCCATCGCCTTGCCCAGTGCCGTAACGAGGCTCGGGCGATCGAGCGAATGGATGCAGTCGAACGTGGCCACCGCGTCGTCGGCCTTGTTGGATTGCAGCCGCCCGACGAGGTGCAATTGCACCGCGGGGTGCGCCTCGCGCAGCGCGGGCCACTTGGCCTGCGCCTCCTGCACGCGGTTCTCCCCGAACACGCGCTGGCCTTGCAGCAAGAGCGGCTCGATCGCGGCGGCAGGGTGCGTCTTGCTCACCGCAACCAGAGTGACCTCGCCCGGATCGCGCCGGGCGATCTTGCACGCCTTGGCGATCTTCGCCTGGACCTGTTCGAGCGGGGTGTCTGGGTTTTCCATCGCGAGGCGCTATAGCGCGCGCATGTCGCGACGCCAGTCTTTGCCTGACCTGTGGCTTCTGTCCGACGCGCGCAACGACCCCGCGCTCGAGTCTGCCTTGCGCGCGCTGCCGCGCGGTTCGGGCTTCGTCTTCCGCCACTACCATCTCGACCCCAAAGGCCGCCGCACGCGCTTCGAAACGCTGGCGGGGGCCGCACGCGAATGCGGACATCGTGTGGTCCTCTCGGGCAGCGCCGGCGAAGCGCGCGTGTGGGGCGCGGACGGGCTCTACGGCCCGGCGCGCCGGATCGGCCCCGGCAACGGCCGGCTGCGAATCGCGACCGCGCACGACGCGCGCGGGATCGATGCGGCGAACGCGATCGGCGCCGACGCGGTGACGCTCTCGCCGGTCTTCCCGACCCGCTCTCACCCCGACGCGGCCACGCTCGGTCCGCTGCGCTTCCGCGCGCTCGCCGCCCGCGCGCGAATGCCCGTCATCGCGCTCGGGGGCATGACCGCGGACCGCGCCGCGGAACTCGACTGGCCCCGCTGGGCCGCGATCGACGGCCTTTCATAAGTTTGTTTCGCGCGAAGACGCCAAGACGCGAAGAACGGTTCTGCGGGGGCTGCGCACCTTGTTTGAGCACACGAAGGCACGAAGACACAAAGATGGAGTGCCTGCGGCGAAGCCGCTTTCAAACGACATATGGAGCGACATCTCCGATTGAAGCGCGTCACTGCGTGACGCGAAACAGCTTCGTGCCTTCGTGTCTTCGTGTGAATCAGTCCTTCGCGCCTTGGCTTCTTTGCGCGAACCACAGACTCGCCCCACCGCAGGATTCTTGACGGGGGAGTCCCGCAAGGCGCATGGTGCGGTGCACACGGGAAGCAGGGGAATTGCGAATGGCCACGCGCGCGGCCGGAAAATCGCCGACGACGGACTGGCGCGCCGCGTTCCGGCGCAGTCTGCGCCGCGCCGCACAGATGGCCGGCGCGGGCGTGCTGTTGGGCTGCGCGGTGTTTCTGACACTGGCGCTGGTCAGCTACACGCAGACCGACCCGAGCCCCTCGACCGCGGCGGCCGGCGACGACATCGGCAACTGGATGGGCGCGAGCGGCGCCTGGGCCGCCGAGCGCGTGCTGTTCCTGTTCGGCCTGACCTCGGTGCTGCTGCTGCCGCTGCTTTACGTCGGTGCGCGCAAGCTGTGGCGCGACGTCGAGGAGGAGGACCGCGACACCGACACCCACTGGCTGCGCCCGGTCGGCCTGCTGCTGCTGGCGATGGCGTTGATCTCGACCGTGCTCGCGCTTGCGCTCCCCGGACCCGGCTGGCCGTTGCCCGCCTCGATGGGCGGCATTACCGGACTGCTCGGAGCGGCTGCCGTGGAAGCGATCGCCGCGCGCCTGCCCGAAAGTGCGCAGGGCTGGGCGATCGGCGGCATGGCGCTGGCAAGCCTCGCGATCGGGGTCGCGCTCGTCACCCGCGTGTTCGCGATCGACTGGCGCATGCTGCTGACGCTGCCCACGTTCCTCAAGCGCGCGCCCGCGCTGCCGCAGGCGGACATTCCGTTCCTTCCCCGCCGCGCCCGCCCGAAGCCGAAGCCGGTCGTGGAGGAGGACGAGGACGGCCAGCCCGCCGCGCCGCGGCGCAGCCCCGAGATCGCCGAGCGCAGCGCCCCGCCCAAGCGCGCGAACCTCGCGAAGGACAAGCAGCGCGACATGTTCGCCGCCTACGAGCTGCCGAGCCTCGACATCCTCGCCGAACCGTCCGCCGACAAGGGCCCCAAGCTCGACAAGCTCGCGCTCGAACGCAACGCGCGCCTGCTCGAAACGGTGCTCGACGATTTCAACGTCAAGGGCGAGATCACCGCGGTCCGCACCGGCCCGGTGGTGACGATGTACGAGCTGGAACCCGCGCCGGGCATCAAGGCCAGCCGCGTGGTCGGCTTAGCCGAAGACATCGCGCGCAACATGAGCGCGATCAGCGCGCGCGTCTCCCCCATTCCGGGCAAGACCGTGATGGGCATCGAACTGCCCAACGCGCACCGCCAGACGGTCGCGTTCAAGGAACTCGCCGCGTGCGAGGCCTTCGCCAGTTCGAAGGGCAACCTGCCGATCATCCTGGGCAAGGATATCGCCGGCGAGCCGATCGTCGCCGACCTCGCCGCGATGCCCCACCTGCTCGTCGCGGGCACTACCGGCTCGGGCAAGTCGGTCGGGCTCAACTGCATCCTCCTGAGCCTGCTGTACCGCTTCACGCCCGACGAATGCCGGATGATCCTGGTCGATCCCAAGGTGCTCGAGCTCAAGAGCTACGACGACATCCCGCACCTGCTCAGCCCGGTCGTCACCGAGCCGCACAAGTCGGTCCGCGCGCTCAAGTGGGCGGTCGAGGAGATGGAGCGGCGCTACCGCATGATGAGCTCGATCAACTCGCGCAACATCAACTCGTTCAACGAGCGCGTGAAGGCGGCGATCGCCAAGGGCAAGCCGCTGGGCCGCCGGGTGCAGACCGGGTTCGACCCCGAAACGGGCGAGGAACTGTTCGAGGAAGAACAGCTCGATTACGCACCGCTGCCGCAGATCGTCCTGATCGTCGACGAGCTGGCCGACCTGATGGTCACGGTCGGCAAGGAGATCGAGGTGCTGATCCAGCGCCTCAGCCAGAAGAGCCGCGCCGCGGGCATCCACCTGATCATGGCCACCCAGCGCCCCTCGGTCGACGTCATCACCGGCGTGATCAAGGCCAACCTGCCCACCCGCATCAGCTTCCACGTCACCAGCCGCATCGACAGCCGCACGATCCTGGGCGAACAGGGCGCCGAACAACTGCTGGGCAAGGGCGACATGCTCTACAAGCCGAGCTCGGGCGCGATGGTGCGCGTGCACGGCCCGTTCGTGAGCGACGAGGAGGTCGAAGCGGTCGCCGACCACTGGCGCGGCCAGGGCAAGCCCGAGTACGTCGACGCGGTGACCGAGGAGCCCGAGGACGGCGGCTTCAGCTTCGACGACGAACTGACCGCGAGCGACAACCCCGAAGAACGCAAATACCGCCAGGCGTGCCAGATCGTGTTCGAGAACCAGAAGGCATCGGGCTCGTGGCTCCAGCGCCAGATGGGTGTCGGCTACAACACCGCCGCCAAATGGATCGAGCGGATGGAGGAAGACGGCCTCGTCGGCCCCGCCAACCACGTCGGCCGCCGCGACATCTACCGCGACCGGGACGGGAATCCGCTTTAGTCCGTAATGTGCCTAGATCCGTTCGTCCTGAGCCTGTCGAAGGACGCTGGCGAAGTGCCCGCGTGGTTCGACAAGCTCACCACGAACGGATGTTGGGTATATGGGGCCTAATAGGGCACTAAGGCGCCGAAATCGTTTCCCTACACCCCCGCGCCCGTGCCACACCCTCCCCATGCCGCCCGGTCCCGCACCTTCAGCGCATTCCAAAAGGCCCCGTCTCGCAGCGGGGCCTTTTTGCATCCGGAGCCCTCTTTGGCACGCAACGGCTGCGTGCGAATGTGTTTCATCAACTAACTCCGTCCGTGTCGAGGCGGAGCTGCGGTCGGGCCGCGGAACGGGGAACGAATTCGATCTCGAGCGGGGTGATATGCCCATCGTCGCGGACGCGGATGCGGAGCATGCCTTGCAGCGCAGGGTCGGCGAGGCGGCGTTCGAGTGCGGCGGCGCGGGTCTGGGGGACGTAGAGCCGGCCGCTCGCGAGGCCGCCTTGCGGGTCGTTCCAGCCGCCGCTCGCGCGCACGAAATGACCGGGACAGCCGTTTGCGCCCGGACGATAGACGCGCGCGATGCGCGGCGGTTCGCCCTCGAAGCAGAGGACGGTTTCAAGGGCGAGGTTGGTGCGGCGCCCCTCGAGCTCCGGCCAGTCGTAGCGGTAGATCACGTAGTGGCCGCGCAGCAGGTCGCGCGGGTCGTAGCCGGCGATCGGCACCTCCCATTCGGTGCCCTGCTGCGCCGCGTGGTGGCTGCTCGCCCAGCTCGCGGCGAGCCCGGCGAGCGGCAATGCGAGCGCCAGCGCGAGGGCCGAGCGGGGCTTCATGCGCGCGCGGCCTTGGGCGGCGCGAGGCGGCGCGAGACGCGCACCGCGATCCACGCGACGCCGAGGATCAGCAGCCCCGAGACGATCAGCCCGAAGCCGCTGGTGAGCAGGTCGCTCGCGAGCTCGAAGCTGAGAATCACCAGCCGCACCGCGACCGCGCCGACCGCGAGCTGGAACACGTCGCGCCAGCCGCCGTGGAGCGCGGCGAAGCCGACCCCGATCCACAGCGCCATGAACAGCAGTGCCGCGCCGAGCGCGCTGCCGTCGACCGCGTGCGCCGCGATCACCGTCAGCGCCGCGCCCGCGACCACCGCGCCGGTCGCGAAGCCCGAGGCCCTGCGCCGCGCGGCCATGACCAGCGCCGCGGCAACGAGCCCGACCGCGGCCTGCGTCGCCTGCGTGGCAAATGCGAGGAAGCGCTCGCTCTCGCCATCGAAGCGGTCGATCCCCGCCGCCGCCGCGAACAGCGAGGCGCAGCCGAGCGCGTATCCGAACCCGAGCTGTTCGATCCGCCGCCAGAAATCGCCCCGCGCGCTGCGGCTGCGCAGCCAGGTGCCGAGCGGCACGAGCAGGGCCGGAAAGGCGGTCGCGAGTCCCATGACGAAGCGCGAGCGCTCCTCGACCTCGAAGCCGAAGCGCGGCTGGGTCGGGTTGGCGAAATCCCAGCACACGAACACCAGCACGCCCGCCAGCAGCACCGCGGTCATCCAGCTCGCACCGCGCAGCAGGATCAGTGGGGCGAACAGCGCGAGCCACAGCGCCATCGGCTGCCACAGCGGCGCGCTCGTCTGGTACACCTGGCCCAGGTGGCCGAAGAACGTGAGCCCGAGCAGCGCGAGCACGAACAGCAGCGCCTCGTGGGTCCACGGGTTGCGATCGAACAGCGTCTCGCGCCGGCGCCAGAGCACCCCGGCAAGCGTGGCCATCAACGCGAAATGGACCGTGAGGCGGACGAGGCCGGGAATGCGGTCCCAGTTCGCCGCGACGAGCGAGATCACCCCGAGCCCGATCGCCAGCGCGCCGATCCCGATCACCGCCCACAGCAGCAGCGGGCGCGCGTTCTCGCTCTCGAAATCGCGGATCGCCGCGGCCGCCTGCGCGTCGATCAGCCCGGCTTCCTGCCAGGCGGCGAGTTTGCGGTCGATCATGCGCGATCAGCTTATGCGGGGCCTAGAGGTCGGGCAAGGGCTGCTCGGCGAAACCCCATCCGGCGAGCGACTTGGACTTCGCCCGCGTGTGCAGCTTCTTCGCGTCGGCGATCGAGAACGGGTGCGCGTCGTCGAAGCCTTTCAGCTCGCCCCACGCGATCGGCACCGCGACCGGCGCGCCCTCGCGGGCACGGGCCGAATAGGGGACCACAGCGGTGCTGCCGCGCTGGTTGCGCAGGTAATCGATGAAGATCTTTCCCTTGCGCTTGGCCTTGCTCATCGTCGCGGTGAAGCGCTCGGGCTCGGCCATCGCGAGCGCCTCGGCGAAGCGCTTGGAGAAATCCTTGTGCGCGTCCCACGAATGGCCTGCGGTGAGCGGCACGATCACGTGCACCCCCTTGCCGCCCGAGAGCATCGCGAAGCTGGTGAGGCCGATATCGGCGAGTTTCTTGCGGATGTCCTTGGCCGCCTGCTTCACGTCCTCGAAATCGAGACCCTCGTCGGGGTCGAGGTCGAACACCATGCGGTCGGGCTTCTCGACGTCGGACGACCGCGCGCCCCAGCCGTGGAATTCGATCGTGCCCATCTGCACGCAGGCGAGCAGGCCCGCGGCGTCCTCGATATAGAGGTAGTCCTTGGTCCCCCCGCCCTTCTCCCTGATCGGCACGTGGTGAACGTGCGCGCCGAACAAGCCGCTGTCGTGCTTCTGAAAGAAGCATTTCTTCGCCCGGCCCTGAGGGCAGCGTACGAGGCTTATCGGGCGCTGCGCGGCGAAGGGAAGCATCAGCGGGGCGACGCTCTCGTAATAGTCGGCGAGATCGCCCTTGGTGCAACCGGCATCGGGGAAAATCACCCGGTCGCGGTTCGAGATTTTCACTTCGTCCTCGGCCTTGTCCGGCGTTTCCGCGGGTTTCTCGGGGGTCACGTCGGCCGCCTCCTTGTCGCTGCGCAGGCCGAGGAAGCTGCCGTGGCGCACGTTTCCGTCGGCGGTGAATTCGGAGAACGCGATCTCGGCGACGAGCTTGGGGCTGAGCCAGGTGACCCCGCGCGCGGAGGGCCGGTCGACCTCTGCCGGCGGCGTCTTGCGTTCGAGCCGGGCCATCTTCGCCGCGAGGTCCGCCAGAGTATCCTGATTGAAGCCCGTCCCGACATTTCCTTTGTAGACCAGTTCGCCACCCTCGTGCTGCGCGAGCAGGAGCGAGGAGAACGGGCGGCCCCTGGCGCTCGATTTCTTCCATCCGATCACGACGAATTCCTGCCGCCGCGTGCACTTGACCTTGACCCAGTTGCGCGTGCGCGCGCCGCGATAGGGCGCGTCGACCGCCTTCGAGATGATCCCTTCCTGCCCCGCATCGCACATCGCGCGGTAGAGCTTCTCACCCGCGCCGATCACGTGGTCGGCGACGTAAATCGGCGGCTCGGCGTGCTTCAGCAGCGCTTCGAGCCGCTCCTTGCGTTCGATATTGGGGAGGCTGGCGAGGCTTTCGCCCTCGATCTCGAGCAGATCGAAGGCGTGGAACGAGAGCTTGTCGCTTGCTTTCTGCGAGCCGTGGCCGCGCTTGAGCACCTGCTGGAGCGAGGAGAAGTCGGGATTCCCCTCCTTGTCGTAGGCGACGATCTCCCCGTCGATCAGGCAGGGCGGCAGGTGGAGCCCTGCGATCGCCTCGATCAGCGGCGTAAACTTGTCGCTCCAGTTCTTGCCGCTGCGGGTATAGACGCGCACTTCGCCCCCCGCCGCGGCGACCAGCGCGCGGTATCCGTCGAACTTGATCTCGTGCATCCAGCCGTTGCCGGTGGGGACGCTGTCGACCAGCGTGGCGAGCTGGGGCTGGCGGAAGCTGGGCGGTTTGCCGCCGGCCGCCTTGCGCTTGGGTTCGGGCTTCGCCTTCTTCGCATTGTGCGCATCGGCCTCGGCCATTTCCTTGGCGAACGCCTTGCCCTTCTTGCCCTTGAGCGAGCGCTCGCCCCCCTTGTCCGCCGCGATTTCGGCCATCGCGCGGCCGGTGAGGACGCTGGTCAGGCCCTGCTCGACCAGCCCGTCGCCCTCCGCGGCAAATTCGTCGTCGATCTTGCGCAGCAGCCAGTTCTCGCGCTTTTCGCCCTTGCGCGGTTTCATCCGCACCAGCAGCCATTCGCCCTTCATCCGCTCGCCATCGAGCGTGAAGTGCAGGTGGCCCTTCTCGATATCCTTCCAGCTCTTGCCCTCGACCGGCGCCCAGGTCCCCTTGTCCCACAGCATCACCGTGCCGCCGCCGTATTCGCCCTTGGGGATCGAGCCCTCGAACTCGGCGTAGGACATCGGGTGGTCCTCGGTGCGCACCGCGAGGCGCTTGATGTCGGGGTCGGGCGAGGGGCCCTTGGTCACCGCCCACGACTTGAGCACCCCGTCGGCCTCGAGCCGGAAATCCCAGTGCAGCCGCGTCGCCTCGTGCTTCTGGACGATGAAACGGTTGCCCGTCTCGCTGCTCGCGTGCTTGCCCGCGGGCGCGCCAGAAGGTTCGGGGGTCTTCTTGAAGTCGCGCTTGCGGTTGTATTCGGCGAGCGGGTCTTTCGCGGTCATCCGGTTTCGTCGCTTTCGGTATCGGGGAAGAAGCGCTTCTCGACGAACCACAGCACCGTCAGCAGGATCAGCGAGACGCCGAGGCTGAGCGCCACCAGCGGCCACTGGCCCGCGCCGCAGGCGATGCCGACCACCGCCACCAGCCACAGATGCGCGGCGGTGGTGAGGTTCTTGACCTCGCCTTTCGAGAAAACGATCAGCCCCGCGCCGATGATGCCGATGAAGGCGCCGGTCGCCTCGAACACGCGCAGCGGGTCCATCCGCTCGCCCTCGAGCTGGGTGTAGAGCGCGATGATCGAAGTGGTCATGGCAGCGGCGGCGAAGCAGATCAGCGCGTGCGTGCGCATGCCCGCCGCATGTCCGCGCAGCTCGCGGTCGAGGCCGAGCACGATCCCGAGAATGGCGGCGGCGCCCAGGCGTGTGAACAGGTCCCAATCCATCCAGTGGACCAGGACGGGTGCATTCAGCTCCATCAGGCGCGCTTCCTCGCTTTGGTGGCGGTGGATTTCTTCGCCGGAGCCTTTCTGGCCGAGGCCTTCTTCGCAGGCTTGTCGTCTTTCACCGATTTTTTCAGCGCGGCCATCAGGTCGATGACGTTCGACTTGCCGGCCGGCGCGGGCTCCTCGACGTCTTCGAGAATCTTCCTGCCCCTGGCTTTGGCCTTCTTGTCGATCAGCTTGCGGATCGCCTCGATGTAGCGATCCTCGAACTCGCCTGCATCGAACGGCGCGCTCTTCTTGTCGATCAGCGCGCCGGCAAGCTCCAGCATCTCCTTGTCGGGCTTGCTGTCGGGAATGCCCTTGAAATAGGTCTGCGCGCGGCGGACCTCGTCCTCGTAGCGCAGCGTCTCGAGCACGATCCCCTTCCCGCAGGGCTTGAGGCTGACGAGCGTCTCGCGCCCGCGCACCGACAATTGCCCGAGCGCGACCTTCTTCTTCTGCCGCAAGGCCTCGCGCAGCACGACGAAGGCCTCTTCGGCCAGCTCGTCCTGCGGGACGACGTAGTAGGGCTTCTCGAAGTAGAACACGTCGATCTCGTTCGCATCGACGAACTGGACCAGTTCGAGCGTCTTGCGGCTCTCGATCTTGACTGCCTCGATCTCCTCGTCCTCGAGCAGAACGTAGTTGCCTTTCGACACCTCGTAGCCCTTGACGATCTCGTCGCGGTCGACGGGGCCGATGCCCTGAACCACCTTCTCGTAATTGATCGGCTTGCCGCTCGGTTCGTGGATCTGGCGAAACGCTATCGAGGCGCCGCTCTTGGTAGCGGCATAGACTTCGACGGGAATCGAGACCAGCGCCAGCCTGATCTGCCCTTGCCAATAGGCGCGTACCGCCATGGTGCTTTACCCCTTTCGCGCCATTCAGCGCTTGGCGCGGGGATTCGGTTCCAGCCATGCGAAAGGGCGCCGCCCGTTCGAGCGACGCCCCTTTTCGAGCGAGCCGAAAGCGCTCGGCTCTATTCGAGCTCGTCACCCGTCATCGTGATGTACCGGGTTGCTGCGGCAGCGTTCTCGGCCATGGTCTCTTCTGGCGAGGGCACCAGACCGATCGCGGCGAGCGGGCCGCCCTTGTCCCAACTCTCCGTCCACGCCGCGACGAATTCCTTGAGCCCGGGGATCGCGTCGAGGTGCGCCTTCTTGACGTAGATGTAGAGCGGGCGGGCACCGGGATACCGGAAGCTCGAAATGTTCTCGTAAGTCGGCTCGACACCGTTCATCGGCAAGCCCTGCACCTGGCCCGCGTTCTCCTCGAGATAGGCGTAGCCGAACACGCCGACCGCCTTGGGATTGTTGGCGATCTTCTGCACGATCAGATTGTCCTGCTCGCCCTGGTCGACATAGGCGCCGTCCGAGCGGACTTCGGTGCAAATCTGCTCGAAGCGTTCCTCGTCGGTTTCTTCGAGTTCGGCCATCGCCGGATCGGACTCGCAACCGGGAATGAGGATAAGTTCCTTGAGCGCATCGCGCGTGCCCGAGGTCGACGGCGGACCGTAGACCAGGATCGGCTCGTCGGGGAGCGAGGGGTCCACGTCCGCCCAAGTGCGATTGGTCTGCTCTTCCCCATAGGGCTGCGCGGCAAGCGCCTCGTAAACGATCTCGGGCGAGAGGTTCATCATGATTCCGCCCTGAGCCGACGCGAAGGCGATCCCGTCGAGCCCGACCTGAATCTCGATCACGTCCTTGACGCCGTTCGTCTGGCAGGTCTCGAACTCACCCGCCTTCATGCGGCGCGAGGCGTTGACGATGTCGGGCGTGGTCGGGCCCAAGCCTTCGCAAAACAGCGCGATCCCGCCGCCGGTGCCGGTCGATTCGATCAGCGGCGACTTGAAATCGGGGTGCGATCGGGCGAAGTTTTCCGCGACCACCTTGGCGAACGGATAGACGGTGGACGAGCCGACCGCGCGGATGGAATCGCGCGTGCCGCCCGCTCCCGGCGCGTCGCAGGCGGAAAGCGAAAGCGCCGCGGCCGCGGCGAGGCAGATGGATGTCGTGAAACGCATGTGCTTACCCCTGAAGGTTTGGATCGGATCGGCCGATATGCCCGCCATATGACAGGCGCATGACATCCGGCCGCGGGTGGTCAGAAATCGATCTGGGCGCGCACGCCGAAGGCGTCGACGCCGTAGGACCTGCTGCCGTCCGCAGCCGCGACTGCTGCGTCGTCGTATTGCAGCCGCGCGTAGTTCATCATCAGGCGCGTGTAGTCGGTCGGAGTCCACACCAGCGAGACGGCGTAGGCGTTCTGCGTGCCGCCGGTAAGGCCGGTCTCGACGAGGTCGAGATAGTCGTAGCGCAAGTTCATCTGCACCGCGCCAAACCCGCCTTCGCCGACCGGGTTGGCCGGCTTCACCCGGTCGAACGTGCCTTCCTTGTAGCCGCGCGTGTCGCCGCCGGTAAGGAACATGCCGACCTCGGCATAGCCGCCGAAGAAGGTCGGATCGGCGAGCGCGCCCGGGCGGTCGGCCTTCTGCCAGAAGCCTTCGGCGACCGCATGGAACGGGCCGGCGATCGCCGCGGCTTCCACGCCCATGCCGAACTCGCTCGCCGCCGCGAAGCTGCCGGTGTCGATGAAGCGTTCGTCGGTGAAGTGGACGAAGGGCCGCTGGCGATAGCGCAGCTCGGTGCCGCCCTCGTAGTCGGCGTAGTGAATCGAGCCGCCGAAGTGGAGCCGGGTTTCGCCGAGCCTGGGCATGAACACCGCGCGCCCGTCCACGCTCCAGTTCTCGTTCGAGAGCGCGTCGATGTTGTCGGTGAAGATCCCGCCCTGCACCAGCCACGCCTCGGCCGCGTATTGCGCGGAGAGGCCGACGCGGCGCTCGAAGCCGAAGGCGTCGGTGAAGGCGGCGCGTTCCATGGTCGAGATGAAGCGGCTGCTGGTCAGTTCCTCAAGACCCTGAAAGCCGTTGTGCTGGCCCGCGGTAAGCGTCAGCCCGCCATCGCCGTAGGTTGCGATCGCATCGGCGACCTCGACCTCGTTGCCGGCGAAATCGACCTCGAACTTGTAACCGAAGCCGCCCGGAATATCGCCCTCGACCCCGAGCCGCGCGCGGCGGATTTCGCTGCCGAATCCGTCGTCGGCGCCGGCCGAGGACGGCGCGTCGATGGCGCCGGCGTCGATCTGCAGCCGGCCGCGCGGCTTGAAGCTCCAGCCGCCCTCGCCCTCGATCTCGGGCGCGCCCTTCCAACTCACCTTCACTCCGTCGTCCTCGGCTTCGGACGCAGGCTCGGCGGCGCGCGCTTCAGCTTCGGCGAGCTCGCCTTCGAGCGTGTCGATCCGCTCCGCCATGCGCGCCATCTCGGCACGCATCGCAGCGAGTTCGCGCGCGACCGCCTCGCTTCCCGAATCCTGTGCCGAAACCGGCGTCGCAAGACAGGCGCCGACCGCAATAGCCAGGATCGACGCGCCACGGATGTTTTTCATTTCAGTTACCTGTTGGTGACCAGTTTCTGACCGATTGGCGGCGCATCTATGCCCGATTTGTGACAGACCGGTGACAGATTGCGCAGCCGAGCGCTTCCCCTCGCCCGCCGTAGCGTAAGGGTGCAATGCCGTCCCGGCCCGTGCGACCGGGCGATGACAGGTTGCCGCGCACTGGTTTCACTTGTAACGGCGCGCCAGCCAAGGAGACACGACCCATGCGCATCGGCTGCCCCACCGAGATCAAGAACCACGAATACCGCGTCGGCCTGACCCCGGAAAGCGCGCGCGAGCTAACCGCGCATGGGCACGAGGTGTGGATCCAGAGCGGTGCCGGCAACGGCATCGGCGCGGACGACGCCGCCTATCGCCAGGCGGGCGCGACGATCAAGGAAGGCCCCGATGCGATCTTCGCCGAGTGCGAGATGGTGGTGAAGGTGAAGGAGCCGCAGACCGAGGAGCGCGGCAAGCTGCGCGAGGGCCAGGTGCTCTACACCTACCTCCACCTCGCGCCCGATGCGCCGCAGACCGCCGATCTGGTGAAAAGCGGAGTCACCGCGATCGCTTACGAGACGGTCACCGGCCCCGGCGGCTCGTTGCCGCTGCTGAAGCCGATGAGCCAGGTCGCGGGGCGGATGAGCGTGCAGGCGGGCGCGACCGCGCTCGAGAAGGCCCACGGCGGGCGCGGGGTGCTGCTCGGCGGGGTGCCGGGCGTGTTGCCGGGCAAGGTGCTGGTGATCGGCGGCGGCGTGGTCGGCTTCAACGCCGCGCAGATGGCGGTCGGGCTCGGCGCCGACACCACGATCCTCGACCGCGACCCGGCGGTGCTCGAGCGCGTCGGCATCCACTTCGAAAGCCGCGCCAAGACGCGCTTCTCGAACAAGGCCAACCTCGAGGAAGCGGTATGCGAGGCAGACCTGGTGATCGGCGCGGTGCTGATCCCCGGCGCCGCAGCGCCCAAGCTGGTCAGCCGCGACATGCTCAAGTGCATGCAGCCGGGCGCGGTGCTGGTCGATGTCGCGATCGACCAGGGCGGCTGTTTCGAGACCAGCCACGCCACCACCCACGACGATCCGACCTACGTGGTCGACGATGTGGTTCACTACTGCGTCGCCAACATGCCCGGCGCGGTCGCGCGGACGAGCACTTATGCGCTCAACAACGTGACCTTGCCCCATGCGCTGAAGATCGCCGAGCTCGGCTGGCAGGAAGCGATGCGCCGCGATCCGCACCTCGCCGAAGGGCTCAACGTCCACGGCGGCAAGGTGACCTACAAGGCGGTCGCCGACGAGCTGGGCTACGAGCATACGCCCATCGCCGACCTGCTCGGATGATACCGGCGCCCGTTTAACCGGGCGATAACCCAGAGGCACTATCGCTCCCGCATGGGCGGGGGTTTTCCGATAAGGGCAGCCGTAGCGGCGGTGCTGGCGCTTCTCGCCGCACTGTGCCCCAGTGGCGCCGCGGCCGCACCGCCCTGCATCACCCGCGATCACGCCGCGACGCCGCTCGCCGCGCTGCCCGCCGATATCGCGTGGGACTGCAGCGGCCGAACCCCGACTCTGCCCGCACAAGCGCTGACGCTGCGCTTCCGAGTCGATCCCGCGCGCGCCGCCCCGCGCTATCTGACGATGCGGCTCGGGCGGTTCGAAGCGGCGACGATCGTCGTGGTCGATCGGGCCGGGCGGCGGGCGAGCGCGCGAGTGCCGATGGCGGAGGCGATCCCGACCAGCGACGGGACGACGATCGCACTGGCACTGCCCGACACCGCGGGCGCGCCCGAGAGGGTGTTTGTGCGGTTCGAGCATCTGACGCACACGGCCAGCCTCGAAAGCCTGGAACTCGCTGTCGAGCGCCCCGACCGCGCACCGGGACACATGGTCGGATTGCTGATGATCGCGCTGCTGCTCGGTATGCTGGCCATGCCGATCCTGTTCGACGGGCTGTTCTGGCGCGTGCTGCGAGACCGATTCATCGCCTGGCATGCGGCAATGACGGCCTGTTTCTTTGCACTGATCGCGGTCCGCAGCGGGATCGTGAACGAGGTCGTCGCGCTCGACCCCGCGACCTGGCGCCATGCGATAATCGCGACCTTCGGCATGGCGATATCCACGTGCCTGCTGTTCACCCGCCATTTCCTCGAACAGGACAAGCTCGACCCGCAGCTCGGCCGCGCGATGGCGTGGGCCGCGCCCTGGGTGCTGCTCGTATCGGCGGTTCAGGCGCTTCGTCCCGAATGGTTGCTCGCCGGCGGCCTGCCGCTGCACGCACTGGCGCTGGCGCCGGTGCTGGCACTGTGGCTCTTCGCGAACGGCAAGGCGCTTGCGCGCGGCAGCCGCGCCGCTGCGTTCCAGCTGGTCGGATGGATTCCGCTGACGACCGCGATGCTGGTCCAGCTGGTCACCGAACTGCTCCCGGGCGTAAAGGCCATGCAGGCGCTCCAGCTCTTCTACTTCGGCATGCTGTGCGAGGCGATGATTACCGCGCTGGGAGTGGCCGACCGGTTCCTGATGTTGCGGCGCGAACGCGACAGCGCGCGCAAGATGGCCATGGAACTGGGCTCGCTGGTCGCGCGCGACCCGCTCACCGGCCTCACCAACCGCCGCGGGCTCGATCAACGCTTCGCGCAACTGCGATCGCAGGGGTTCGCGACGTTCGCATTGCTCGATCTCGATCGCTTCAAGGATATCAACGATACCTTCGGGCACGGCGTGGGCGACGAAGTGCTGCGATCCGTGGCGAGGGCGCTGGCGGGCGAGGCCGACCGGAACTCGGTGGCCGTCCGGATGGGCGGCGAAGAGTTCCTGATCCTGCTGCGCGGCGACAACCAGGCCGAGCGCGCCGAGCGCATCCGCCGCGCGATCACCTTGCGCGTCGCGCGCGAGATCACCGAAATCGACCGGCTCGTCACCGCGAGCATGGGCGTGGTCGAAGCGCCGGGGAAACTCGCCGACACGCTCGGTTTCGACGAGCTCTACGCGCGCGCGGACAAATTGCTCTACGAGGCCAAGGAAGCCGGGCGCAATCGCACGATGCACGAGCGGCTGACGCTGTTCGCGCGCGACAGTACGCAACTGTCCATCGTGGCCGCATGACGTTTTCCTTTCGGGGAAAGCTCGCGCCGCGGGCTTAAGCCCAACACAACCATTCGGCTCTAGAAGCTCCGCATGCTTGGGCGTGCGATCAGGGGGTTGCTTGCGCTCGTGGCCCTCGCCGCCGCGCTCCTCGCCGTTCCTGCCGCCCAGGCCGAGCCGCTCGCCGCGGCGTGTCAGGCCGAGGCGACGCTCGCAACCGATCCCGTCGCAGCCGGCAGCCGCGCGCCCGCGTGGCGCTGCGACGGCAGCCTCGCAACCTATCGCGCGCCGCGCGCACTGCTGCGTTTCGATCTTGCGCATGCCGCCGAACCGCCTGTCTTGTTCACCACCCGCGTCGGCGACTTCTCGCGCATCGCTATCTGGGTGATCGACCGCGACGGCGCGGTGCGGAGCGCCAGCTATTCGATGGACGATGCACGGCTGCTCGGCCGCGGGATCGATTTCGCGCTGCCGCTCCCGCCTGTGACCGAGCGCTCGCGCGAAGTCGTGGTCGCGATCGACAATGGCTGGGTCGCACCGCTGGTGGGCGATGCGCGCCTCGTCTCCTCGCCCCGCGACGTGCGCTGGCCCTACGATGCGATGCTCGCGATCGCGGCGATCTGCGGCCTGCTGGTCATGCCGCTGCTGTTCGATCTTGCGTTCTACCGCGTGCTGCGCGCGCGGTTCCTGCTGTGGCATTGGCTGTCGGTGTTCGGGATGCTGGCGCTGACGCTGGCCACCTCGGGCCTGATTCTCGAGCTTGTCGAACTCGAGCTGTGGCAGCTTTCCATGCTGTTTCCGCTCGCCTCGCTGGTCGGCGTGTGCGGCGCGGCGATGTTCGCCGCCGATCTGTTCGAGGAGGGTTGCCTGCCCGACCGGACGCGGCGGCTGCTGCGCATCGCGGCCGGTGTCACCGCCGTGTCCTCGCTGCTTTACGCATGCAAGATACCCGCGCTGCGCGAGCACGGGGTGGATCTCTACTACCTCGCCTTCCTCCCGTTGATCGCTCTGTTCTTCGTCGCGCTGATCCAGGCGATGGCGCGCGGCAGCCGGGCGGCACGCTACCAGTTCGTCGCCTGCATGCCGATCTGGATCGTCTCGCTGGTGCGCATCCTCACCAACCTCGGCGTGGGCGAAGCGCCGCAGGATCAGGTGCTGGCGTTCAGCGCGGCGATCGCGTTCGAGCTGATCGTCACATCGCTCGGCGCCGCCGACCGGTTCATGATCCTCAAGCACGAGCGCGATAACGCCCGTGCCCGATCGGCTGCGATGGAGGCGATGGCCGAGCGCGACCCGCTGACCGGGCTGCTCAACCGCCGCGCGATCGAAGGGCGCTTCGCCGATCTGCAGCGGCAGGGCTTCGACACGATGGCGCTCATCGACCTGGACCATTTCAAGGCGGTCAACGACACCCACGGGCACCAGCTCGGCGACGAGGTGCTGCGCACTTGCGCGCGTGTGCTGCAGGCGCAGGACGACCGCGATACGATCGCGCTGCGCCTCGGCGGGGAAGAGTTCATGGTGCTGCTGCGGGGACCGCACGCCCGGCAGCGCGCCGAGCATTTGCGTCGCGCGATCGCGCGGTGCGTGGCCGACGAGATCGAGGGGCTCGCCGCGCCGGTCACCGCGAGCATGGGGGTGATCGAGATGCCGCGCGACGGGCTGGAGCCGGCAAGCTTCGCCGACCTCTACGCGCGCGCCGACATGCTGCTCTACGAAGCCAAGGAAGCGGGCCGCAACCGCACGATGCACGAGAAGCTGGTGCTGTTCGACGCTGCAACCGCGCGCGGCGCGGCGGCCTAAAGGCGGAACGGCGCGACCACTTCGGGCCGCACCCGGGCGAGGCGGCCGCTTTCGCGGTCGAGCATGGCCCAAGTGGTGGCGGCCGAAACGATGACTTTGCCCGCCGCGTCGCGGAAATCGACCCGCCGCACCGACGTCGCCCCGCGGGGCTCGCCCTCGATCCAGGTCTCGCCGGCGACCGCCTCGCCTTGGGAGACGTTGCCGCGATAGTCGATCTCGTGCCGGGTCACGACCCACAGGCAGGCCGCGGCGTGCGCTGGCTCGGCCATTGCTTCCCAGTGCGCGGTCGCGATGTCCTGCACCCACTGGACCCAGACCGCGTTGTTGACATGGCCGAGCGCGTCGATGTGCTCGGGACGGGCGGTGAACTCGCGCTCGAATTTCAAGTCAACCTCCGTTCGGAAAGCTATTCCGCCACGCCCGTCTGCCACAGGATGAAGGCGAATTCCTCGGCGGTTTCCTCGAGGCTCTGGAAGCGGCCCGACTTGCCGCCGTGGCCCGCGCCCATGTTGGTCTTGAGCAGCAGCTCGCTGTCGCCGGTCTTGAGCTCGCGCAGCCGCGCGACCCACTTGGCGGGCTCCCAATAGGTGACGCGCGGATCGTTGAGTCCGGCGGTCACCAGCATCGGCGGATAGGCCTGCGCGCGCACGTTCTCGTAGGGGCTGTAGCTGCGGATCAGCTCGAACGCAGCCCGGTCGTCGATCGGATTGCCCCATTCGGGCCATTCGCCCGGGGTCAGCGGCAGCGAGGCGTCGAGCATGGTGTTGAGCACGTCGACGAACGGCACGTGCGCCACCACCGCGCCCCACAGCTCGGGATCGGAGTTGACCACCGCGCCCATCAGCTCCCCCCCGGCCGAGCCGCCCGAGATCGTGATCTTGCCCGTCTCGGTATAGCCCTTCGCGATCAGCCCCTTCGCCACGTCGACGAAATCGGTGAAGGCGTTGGTCCGCCGCTCGAGCTTGCCCGCCTTGTACCAGGCGCGCCCCAGGTCGTCGCCGCCGCGAATATGCGCGATGGCGTAGGCGAAGCCGCGGTCGACCAGGCTGAGCCGCGCGGTCGAGAAGCCGGGCGGAATCGCGATCCCGTACGCGCCGTAGCCGTAGAGGTGCAGCGGGCCGGGATTCTCGCGGTCGGCACGATAGACGATCGAGACCGGAATCGCCGTACCATCGCGCGCTTCGATCTCCAGCCGTTCGGTGCGGTAGAGGGTCGCGTCGTAACCCGAGGGAATTTCCTGCACCTTGAGCGTCTCGAGCCGGCGCCCGGCGACGTGGTAGTCGTAGGTCGTGGCAGGGTTGACCATGCTCTCGTACGACAGGCGCAGCGTATCGACCGCGAACTCCGGATTGTTGCCGAGCCCGGCGCTGTAGCTTTCCTCGGGAAATGCCACCGGCTCCACCCGCTGCGGATCGTCGTAATAGCGCACCTCGATCGTATCGAGCCCCGCCTGCCGCCCCTCGACCACGTAGAAATTGCGGAACAGCGCGAAGCCAGTGAGGTAGAATTCGTCCGAACCCTCGATCAGCGTGGTCCAGTCGGACGGCTGGGCCAGCGGCGCGGTGGCGAGGCGGAAGTTTTCGTGCGTGTCGTTGGTATGGACGAACAGCGTGTCGCCATTGGTATCCACGTCGTATTCGACGCCCTTCGCCCGCGCGCGGACCAGCAGCGGCTCGGCCAGCGGATCGTCCGCCGGAACCAGCCGCACCTCGCTCGTCTCGTGGTCGCTCGCGCCGATCATGACCCACTTGTCGTCGGCCGAGAGCGAGGAGCCGACGCGGAAGCCCTCGTCGTCCTCGTGGTAGAGCTCGACGTCGTCGGCGAGCGGCTTTCCGAGCCAGTGGAGCCGGGCGTTGTCGGTCCGCCACTGCTCGTTGGCGAGCGAGTAGATCAGCCCGGTGTCGCCCGCGACCCACACCAGCGAGGAAAGCGTACCGGGGATTTGGTCGGGCAGCATTGCGCCGGTCGCGAGATCCTTGATCCGAACGGTGAAGCGTTCCGAACCGTTGTCGTCGACCGAATAGGCGAGCTTGCTCCCGTCCTGGCTGACCGAGAGCGCGCCGATGCGGAAATAGTCCTTGCCCTCGGCGAGCGTAGGCTCGTCGAGGATCAGCACGTCGGCGGCGCCGTCATCGGGCGCGCCGACCGGGCGGCGCCACCATTTCTTGTACTCGGCGCCTTCCTCGAACTCGATCCAGTAGAGCCAGTCGCCGTCCTTCTGCGGAACCGACTTGTCCGCCTCCTTGA
This sequence comes from uncultured Altererythrobacter sp., assembly GCA_946886565.1. Next base: position 29,676 of record CAMPIX010000008.1, on the reverse strand, counting down.
TCCGCGCGCGCATTTCCCTGAACAGCGTGTCGACCAGCGGCTTGTGCGGCTTCATTCGCGCTTCGAACCAGGCGTTCTCCGCCGCGAGGTGGGCGAGCACCTCGGCGTCGTCGACCATCGGGTAGCTCGCGTCGCGCAGCCAGGCGTAATCGTCGGAAATCTCGTGCCCGTGGTGCGTTGCCGTTACGGGGCGCTTATCGGCTATCGGGGGCCCAAATACGGATTGTTCGGTGGCATGATCCATCCTGCGCCTCTATGGGGGCCGTGAAAGGACCGCAACCATGCTTATGCAAACCCATGAAGCCCGACTTTCCGCGCTGCGCGAGGAGCTGAAGCGCCGCGGCCTCGACGGTTTCGTCGTCCCCATCTCCGACGAACACATGAGCGAGTACATCGGCGGCTACGCCCAGCGGCTCGCCTGGTTGACCGGCTTCGGCGGCTCGGCGGGCAGCGCGGTGGTGCTGCGCGACAAGGCGGCGATGTTCACCGATGGCCGCTACACGATTCAGGTGCGCGAGCAGGTCGACGGCAAGCTCTACGACTATTGCCTCGTGCCGCAGGAGCCGATGGCCAGGTGGATCGTCGACAACGCCCCGGCGGGTGCGAAGATCGGCTTCGATCCCTGGCTCCACACCAAGGGCTGGGCCGATCAGGTCGGCAAGGCGCTGGCGAAGAAGGGCAGCGAGCTGGTCGCGGTCGAGAGCAATCCGGTCGACGCGGTGTGGGACGACCGCCCTGCGCCCTCCCCCGCTCCGGCGCTGGTCCACCCCGGCGAGCATGCCGGCCGCTCGAGCGCGGAAAAGCGCGCCGAAGTCGCCGACTGGCTCAAGGAAGAGGGTTACGACGCGGCGGTGATCTCGGCGCTCGATTCGATCGCCTGGCTGCTCAACATCCGCGGTGGGGACGTCGAGCGCACCCCGGTCGCGCTGTCGTATCTGATCGCGCACGCCGACGGCACCGCCGAACTGTTCATCGCGCCGGAGAAAGTGACCCCCGAGCTCGAGAAGCACCTCGGCAACGCGGTGACGATCCGCCCGCGCGACGCGTTCGACGGCGCGCTGTCGGGCATGAAGGGCAAGACCGTCTCGGTCGATCCCGACTACGGTGTGGCGGCGATCTTCCGCCTGCTCGAGGATGCGGGCGCGAAGCCGGTCGCCGAGCGCGATCCGGCGATCCTGCCCAAGGCGATCAAGAACCCGGCCGAGCAGCAGGGCCACCGCAATGCGCAGGAACGCGACGGCGCGGCGGTGACGCGGTTCCTCCACTGGCTCTCGGTCGCGGCGCCCAAGGGCGGAGAGACCGAGCTTTCCGCCGCGGCCAAGCTGCAGGAGTTCCGCAAGGCGACCGGCCTGCTGCGCGACAACAGCTTCGACACGATCTCCGCCGCCGGGCCGCACGCCGCGATCCCGCACTATCGGGTCGACGAGGAATCGAACCTCCCGATCGAACCGGGCAGCGTGTTCCTGTGCGATTCGGGCGGCCAGTATCTCGACGGGACGACCGATATCACCCGTACGGTCTGGATCGGCCCGGGCGAACCCTCGGCCGAGCAGAAGGACCGCTTCACGCGCGTGCTCAAGGGCCATATCGCGATCGACCGCGCGACCTTCCCGCAGGGCACCAACGGCAGCCAGCTGGACGCCTTCGCGCGGCAGTTCCTGTGGCAGGCGGGGGTCGACTACGGCCATGGCACCGGCCACGGCGTCGGCAGCTACCTCGGCGTGCACGAGGGGCCGCAACGGATCGCCAAGGCGAGCGGCGGGCAGGCCGGCACCGGACAGGAACTCCACGCAGGGATGATCCTCTCGAACGAGCCCGGCTACTACAAAGCCGGCGAATACGGCATCCGGATCGAGAACCTGGTCCTCACCGTCGAGCGCGAGATCGCCGGCGGCGAAGGCAAGTGGCTCGGGTTCGAGGCGCTGACCTTCGTGCCGATCGACGCCACGCTGGTCGACCGCGCGCTGCTCACCGAGGAAGAGATCGCGTGGTGGAACGATTACCACGCGAAGACGCGTGAGATCCTCGCCCCGCAACTCGAAGGCGAGGCGCTGGTATGGCTCGAGGAGGCCTGCCGGCCGCTGTAGATTAGCGCTTTCCTACAGAGCCATGTTCCGCTAATGTTCTCATCGGTCGCGAGTCGGAAGCGAGGAGATGGGCGATGATCGGTTACGTGACGCTGGGGACCAACGACCTGCAGGGCAACGCGAGTTTCTACGACGCCATCGCCAAGGAGATGGGCGTCGGGCGGATGATGGATTTCGACAGCTTCATCGCCTGGGGCGCGTGGGACGGTGGCGCCGGGGTGGCGCTGACCAAGCCGTTCGACGGCGAGGCCGCGAGCGTAGGCAACGGCACGATGGTCGCGCTCCAGGCGAAGGACCGGGAGCAGGTCCAGCGGCTCTACGACATCGCGCTCGCCAACGGCGGCAGCGACGAGGGCGCGCCCGGCCCGCGCGGCGAACCCGATGCGCAGGGCAACACCTTCTACGCCGGCTATTTCCGCGATCCCGACGGCAACAAGCTCAACGCCTTCTGCATGGTGCAGGATTGATGGGCGAGGCGCGCCGTCTCGCCGATTCGTTCGTGCATCTGGGGCTCGGCGCGAGCGCGGTGCCCCAGCCGCCGTTCGACGGGATCGAATGGTACGAGGCCTACGGTGCACGCCACGCCGGCGACGGGCGCGAAGGGCGGCTGGTCGCCGAGCACAGCTTCACCGAGAGCTGGCCGAGCTGGGAGATGCATCCGCACGGCGCCGAAGTCGTGATCTGCACCGTGGGCGAGATGGTGCTGACGCAGGAATTTCCCGACGGGCGGACCGAGCGCACGACGCTCGGCGCGGGCGACTACGCGATCAACCCGCCCGGCGTCTGGCATATCGCCGATGTCGCGGACAGCGCGACCGTGATCTTCATCACCGCAGGCGAGGGCACCGAACACCGGCCGCGCTGAACCTTGCGCCTGCTTGAACGCGCTTCGCCGGGCGCGACAAGCCGCGACAATTCTCCCGCGCGCGGGCATATTCGTGCGACAATGCCGCCCTAGAACGGGCATCGTGAGCTGCGAGCGCCGCTTCATCGATCTCCCCCCTTCCGTGCGGCCTCGCAGTTCCATCCCCTTTCCGATGGGAGCATTCGTCATGAAGAAACTGGTTCTTTCGCTTTCCGCTGCAACGCTCGCGCTTGGCGCGGGCGCGATCGTCCATGCCCAGGGCGCGCAGGACGCTCCGCCGCGCCCCGGCCGCGATGCGGATCGCGACGGCAGCGTCACCCGCGCCGAAGCGAGCGCGCACGCCGCGGCGATGTTCGCCCGGCTCGACGCGAACGCCGACGGCACGATCGACGCCGCCGACCGCACGGCACGCAAGGCGGCGCGCTTCGCTCGGCTCGACGCCGACGGCAACGGCGAGGTCACTCAGGCCGAGATGGACGCGCGCCGCGCCGAACGCCGGGCGAAGCGCGAAGAACGCCGCGCGCAGCGCGCCGAGCGGCGCGAAGAGCGCCGCGGTGAACGCTTCACGCGGCTCGACGCGGACGGCAGCGGCGGCGTCTCGCAAGCCGAGATGCAGGCCGGGCGCGAGGCCGCGCGCGAAGCCCGCGGCGAGCGCGGCGGGCGCAAGATGCGCGGTCATCGCCGCGGTGGCCGCATGATGGGCCGGGCGATGCTGCACATGGCCGATGCCGATCAGAATCGCTCGATCTCGCGCGCCGAATTCGACGCCGCAGTCGAGCAGCACTTCGCGCGCGCCGACGCTGATGGCGACGGTGCGATCAGCCGCGACGAGCGCAAGGTTGCGCGGCAGGCGATGCGCGAGGCGATGCAGGAACGCCGCGCCGCGCGCCAGCCCGGCTGATGCGTGCACGCTTGATCGCGTGCCGGGCACGCGCCTAGGGCCGGCTCCACGATGGACGATACCGCGCCCACCCGGCTGCTGCTGGTCGACGACGAGGCCAGCCTGCGCGAACCCCTGGCGGACTATCTGGTCCGCCAGGGGTTCGTCGTGCGGCAGGCGTCGAGCGCGGCGGCGGCACGCAGCGCGCTGGCGGGCGAGGTGCCCGATCTGGTGCTGCTCGACGTGATGATGCCGGGCGAGGACGGGCTTTCGCTGTGCCGCCATCTGGTCGAATCGCGCGAGATCCCGGTGATCTTTCTCACCGCGAAGGGCGAGGCGACCGATCGCATCGTCGGGCTCGAGATCGGTGCCGACGATTATGTCGTGAAACCGTTCGAGCCGCGCGAGCTGGTCGCGCGCATCCGCTCGGTGTTGCGCCGCGCAGGCCGTGCCCCTTCACCGTCCGAAAGCGACGCCGTCTATCAGTTCGAAGGCTGGCGGCTCGATCCATTGAAGCGCAAGCTTACCGATCCCGAAGGCGCGGTGGTGCCGATCTCGACCGCCGAGTTCCGCCTGCTGCGCGCCTTCCTCGACCACCCGCGGCAGGTGCTCGATCGCGACCAACTGCTCGACATGGTCCAGGGCCGCGAAGCGCACCTGTTCGACCGCGCGGTCGACAATCAGGTCAGCCGGCTGCGGCGCAAGATCGAGGCCGACAGCCGCAATCCGCATTTCATCCAGACCGTCCGCGGCGGCGGCTACCGTTTCGCCGCGGACGTGCGCCGCGCCGCGCCCGGGCGGGATTGATCGTGCGCCTGTGGCCCCGCAGTCTGCTCGGTCAGATGCTGCTGGCGGTGGCCGCGGTGTTGCTGATCGCGCAGGCGATCTCGGCCGCGCTGTTGTGGCAGGCGGCCGAGGCTCGGCGCGAGGCGGCGGTGCTGAATGCGGCGGCCTTCGCGCTGGTGGTGCGCGGCGAGCCCGAGCCCGAGCGGCGCGCCGAACGCCGTGCGGAACGCCGCGCCGAACGACGCGCGCGCCTGGCCCACCGTTCGACGCGACCCTTGCGGATCGAGCGCACGGCCATGTTCGCCCCGCTGCCCGACGACGTTGCCCAGCCCGAGCGCGCGGACGCCTTGCAAGAAATCGTCGAAAACCAGGGCCTCGTGGTGGGCGATCTCGTAGTGGTCGAGCGCGCGCTCGCGAGCGACCCCTATATTGCCCGACGCCCCCGGTTGCAGGCGCGGCTGCTGCGGCGCGGCGAGCCCGGGCAACGCCTGCTCGTCGCAGCGCTCCAGCGCCCCGGAGGCGAGAGCTGGATCGTCGCACGGGTCCCGATCCCGCCCACACCGCGCGGGGTGGTGAGTTCGATTCTGCTCCAGACGCTGGTGATCTATGTGCTGCTCGTGGGTCTGCATTTCCTCCTCCTGCGGCGAATCACGCGCCCGCTCGCCGCGCTGACCGAGCGCACCGAGAGCTTCGCACGCACGCAGAGCGCCGATGGCCAGCTCGCGCCGCGGGGGCCGGAGGACGTGCGCCGCCTGATCGCCGCGCACAACGCGATGGAGGCGCGGATCGCCGCGCTGCTCGACGAGAAGGACGTCATGCTCGGCGCGATCGGGCACGACCTCAAGACCCCGCTCGCCGCGCTGCGGGTGCGGATCGAATCGGTCGAGGACGAAGCCGAGCGCGCGAAGATGGCGGCGGGGATCGAGGACATCACCCGCTCGCTCGACGACATCCTCTCGCTCGCCCGCGTCGGCCGCGCGAACGGCCCGCCCGAGCGCGTCGATCTCGCCGCGCTCACCGCCGCGGTGGTCGAGGAGTTCGAGGACATGAGCGATCCGGTCGCGCTCGGCGAGACCGTGCGGATTGCGCTGCCGGTGCACATCACCTGGCTGCGCCGGGGTTTGCGCAATCTGATCGCGAACGCGGTGCGCTATGCCGGCGGGGCCGAGGTGACGCTGCTGCGCGAAGGCGGCCACGCGGTGCTGCGGGTCGACGATCGCGGGCCCGGCATCCCGTCCGAACGCATCGCCGACATGATGGAGCCGTTCACCCGCGGCGAGGCCTCGCGCAACCGCGAAACCGGCGGCGCGGGCCTTGGCCTCACGCTCGCCCGCGCGATCGCCGAGCAGCACGGCGGCGAACTGGTACTGGCGAATCGTCCGGAGGGCGGCCTGCGCGCGGAAATCCGCCTGCCGCTGCGCCAGACCTAACGCATCAGCCCGCCGATCAGGTTGCGCACGAAGCGCCCGGCGAGCGGGCCCGCGAGGTCGGTCGCGAGCGAGCCGAGGCCGGAGGAGGCGGCGGTCTTCATCGGGTTGGCGCGCGACTTGCGCCCGGTGATCGTGCTCGCCGCGATCGCCGCGCCCGAGCCGGTGGCGGCGCCGACCGCGCGCTTGATCGCCTTGCTCCAGATCGAGGTCGACTTGCGCGGCTGCTTCGCTACTTCCTCGCGGCCCTTGGCCTCGACTTCCTCGGCGGTCGCGGCGGCGTCGGCCGCCTTCTGCGCGAGCGCCTCCTCGGCGCTGTCGCGGTCGACCGCCGCGTCGTACTTGCCTTCGAACGGGCTGACCGACTGGACGATCGCACGCTCCTTCGCGGTCACCGGCCCCAGCCGGCTGCGCGGCGGCTTGATCAGCGTGCGCTGGACCACGCTCGGCGCGCCGTCCTCCATCAGCGTCGAGACCAGCGCCTCGCCCACCTTGAGCTCGGTGATCGCGGTCTCCACGTCGAGCTCGGGATTGATGCGGAAGGTCTCGGCGGCGGCCCTGACCGCGCGCTGGTCGCGCGGGGTAAAGGCGCGCAGCGCGTGCTGCACCCGGTTGCCGAGCTGGCCCGCCACTTCCTCGGGAATGTCGATCGGGTTCTGCGTGACGAAGAACACGCCGACGCCCTTCGAGCGGATCAGCCGCACGACCTGCTCGATCTTGTCCTGCAGCGCGCGCGGCGCGTCATCGAACAGCAGGTGCGCCTCGTCGAAGAAGAACACGAGCTTGGGCTTCTCCGGGTCGCCGACTTCGGGCAGGCTCTCGAACAGTTCGGCGAGCAGCCACAGCAGGAAGGTGGCGTAGAGCTTGGGGCTGCGCATCAGCCGATCGGCGGCGAGCACGTTGACGATCCCGCGGCCCCGATCGTCGCAGGCGAGGAAGTCGTCGATCTCGAGTGCGGGCTCGCCGAAGAAGCGGTCGGCGCCCTGGCTCTCGAAGCTGAGGAGCTGGCGCTGGATCGTGCCGACGCTCGCGCGGCTCACGTTGCCGTACTGTGCGCTCAGCGCCTTCGCGTTGTCGGCGCAATGCGTGAGCATCGCCTGGAGATCGCCGAGATCGAGCAGCAGCATGCCGTTGTCGTCGGCGTGGCGGAAGACGATCTGGAGCACGCCTTCCTGCGTCTCGTTCAGATCGAGCAGCCGCGCGAGCAGCAGCGGGCCCATTTCGGAGATCGTGGTGCGGATCGGGTGCCCCTGCTCGCCGTAGAGGTCCCAGAACACCACCGGATTGTCGGCATAGGCGTAGTCGCTCATGCCGAGCTCGCGCGCGCGTTCTTCCAACTTGTCGGCGTTCTCGAAGGTGGGCGAGCCGGGCATGGCGATCCCCGAGAGGTCGCCCTTCACGTCGGCGACGAACACCGGCACACCGGCCGCGGAAAAGCTTTCGGCGAGGCCTTGGAGCGTGACCGTCTTGCCGGTGCCGGTCGCGCCGGCGATCAGACCGTGGCGGTTGGCGCGCGCGAGATCGAGCGTCTGCTGTTCGCCGTTCGCCCCGAGCCCGAGGAATATCTCGCCCATGTGCCGATTCTCCCGCCGTTCGTGTCGCTGCCGGAATGGCGCAGAGCGTCGCGCACGGTCAAGTTCCCGGGTTGGCGGATTCGGGTCTGGCTCCTAAGGCTGGCTGGATGCCCGACCGGACTCCCTTCGTGCTGCTCGACGACGCGCGCGCAGAGAGTGCGGCCGATGCCCACCTCTACGAGAACCCGGCCGAGGTGTTCGTCGCGCGCCGCGCAGGCGAGGTCGAGGAGGTGCTCGCCGCCGCCGACGCCGCGCGGGTGAAGCGTGGCGGCTGGCTGGCCGGGTTCCTCGCCTACGAGGCGGGCCTGGCGCTCGAACCCCGGCTGCGCCCGCTGGCGGAAGCGCGGACCGGCGCCGCAGGGCCGCTCGTCTGGTTCGGGCTGTTCGAGGGCAAGAGCGTGATCCCCGCCGCCGAGGTTCCCGGCTGGCTCGCCGCGCGCTGCGCCGACGCGGGAGGGGCCAATGCGTCGCTCGGTCCGCTCGAGCCGCAAGTCTCGCCCGGCGCCTATGCCGAGGCATTCGCGCGGCTGCAGGACGCGATCGGCGCGGGCGACATCTATCAGGCGAACCTCACCTTCCCGCTCGCGGGCTCGTATCGCGGCGACCCGCTCGCGCTCTACGCCGCGCTGCGCCCGGCGGCGCAGGCTGGCTACGGCGGGCTGGTGTTCGACGGGCAGCACTGGCTGCTGAGCCTCTCGCCCGAGCTGTTCGTCTCGCTCAAGGGCCGCGAGGCGAAGGCCAAGCCGATGAAGGGCACGCGCCCACGCGCCGACGATCCCGCCGAAGATCGCGCGCTGGCCGAGGAGCTCGCCGCCTCCGACAAGGACCGCGCCGAGAACCTGATGATCGTCGACCTGATGCGCAACGACCTGTCGCGCGTGGCCGAGGCGGGCAGCGTGCGGGTCGAGGCGCCGTTCGCGGTCGAGAGCTATCCGACGGTGCACCAGATGGTCACCACGGTGCGCGCGCGGCTGGCCGAAGGGCGCGGCGCGGCGGACCTCGTGCGCGCGGTGTTCCCGTGCGGCTCGATCACCGGCGCGCCCAAGATCCGCGCGATGGAGCTGATCGCCGAGGTCGAGCGCGACGCGCGGGGCGCCTATTGCGGCGCGCTCGGGCATATCGGCCCGCCGACGGCGGATCACGGCGGCGACGCGGCGTTCAACGTCGCGATCCGCACGCTGCGGCTGACCCCGATCGAGAACGCGCAGGGCTCGGCGGTGCTCGGCGTCGGCTCGGCGATCGTGGCCGACAGCGAGCCGATTAACGAGTGGCGCGAGAGCGTGCTCAAGGGCGGCTTCGCGCGGCGCAGCTCGCCCGATCACCTCGCGCCCGCGTTCGACCTGATCGAGACGATGCGCTTCACCCCCGACAGGGGGATCGTGCTGGTCGAGGGGCATCTCGAGCGGATGAAGGCGAGCGCCGCCGCGCTCGGCTTCGCGTTCGACCGCCATCTGGCACGCAACCGCATCCAGGCGCTGTGCTTCCAGCTCGAGCGCGAATCGCGCGTGCGGCTGCTGTGCGCGCGTAGCGGTGCGATCGCACTCGAGGCGAGCGCCATGCCCGAGCCGCTGGACGAACCCATGCGCTGCATCGCGCTGCCGCTGCCGGTCGATCCGGGCGACTGGCGCTTGCGGCACAAGACCACCGACCGCGGCTTCTACGGCGAGGCGCTCGAAGTCGCCCGCGCGGCAGGTGCGGCCGAGGCGCTGTTCGTGCGCGATGACGGATTGGTGACCGAAGGCAGCTTTACCAACCTCTATGTGGAGCGCGACGGCGACTTGCTCACCCCGCCCGCGAGGCTCGGGCTGCTGCCCGGGGTCGCGCGGCGCGCGCTGATCGACGAGGGCCGCGCGCGCGAGGCCGAACTCACCCTGGCCGACCTCGAAGGCGGCTTTCTCATAGGCAACGCGCTCCGCGGGTTGATGCGGGCGGAACTCGTATCCTGACACTCCGTTCGTGCTGAGCTTGTCGAAGCACCGCTTTTTCTTCTAGCCCAGCACCCAAAATAAAAGCGGCCCTTCGACAAGCTCAGGGCGAACGGAAATTGTAATGACTCAGATTCATATTCTCTTCGAAGACGGCGAAGCGCTGGTGATCGACAAGCCCGGCGGGCTGCCGATCGAGCGCCCGCGCAAGGGCGGGCCCTCGCTCGAGGATCACCTCGACGCGCTCAAGCTCGGCTTCCAGCGCGCGCCCGCGCCGGTTCACCGGCTCGACACCGACACCTCGGGCTGTCTGCTGCTGGCACGCAATCCCAAGGCGCTCAAGCGCTTCGCCAGGGCGTTCGAGGAGCGGCTGGTCGAAAAGCGCTATCTCGGGATTCTCGACGGCGAGCCCGCCGAGGAGGCGGGCACGATCGAGCTCGCGCTGAGCAAGATCAGCAGCGCCGAGAAGGGGTGGCGGATGATCCCGGCGAAGAAGGGCAAGGCTTCGGTCACCCACTGGCGCGTGCTCGCCCGGCAGGAGGGGCGAACGCTGGTCGAATTCCGGCCCGAGACCGGGCGCACGCACCAGATCCGCGTCCACGCCGCGAGCGGGCTCGGCGTGCCGCTGCTGGGCGATCCTGTCTACGGGAATGGCAAAGGCGCGCCGCGCACGATGCTCCATGCCGCAGGCCTCGTGGTGCAGCGCGAAAGCAAGCCGGCGATCGAGGCGACGTCGCCGATACCCGCCGATTTCCGGGCGTTCGGGTTTGCAGATGGGTAAGATTCTCGATCGCGCGCTGGAGATCGCGGAGGAGAAGTTCATCGCCGCGAGCGGCCCGGGCGGGCAGAACGTCAACAAGGTCGCGACCGCGGTGCAGCTGCGGGTCGACGTGTTCCAGCTCGGCATGCCGCCCGAGGCGTTCAATCGCCTGAAGGAGCTCGCCGGCAGCCGGATGACGCAAGCCGGCGAGATCGTGCTGACCGCGCGCGAGTACCGCACGCAGGAGCAGAACCGGGAGGCTGCGCGCGAACGGCTCGCCGCGTTGCTGAACGAGGCGCTGACCCCGCCGCCGAAGCGCGCCAAAAGCCGCGTCAACCGCGTGGGCAAGGTCAAGCGCCTGAAGGCCAAGAAGAGCCGCGGCGAGGTCAAGGCCAACCGCGGCAAGGTCGACTGGTAGCCAGCTTGACTTTCGGCCGTGAATCGCCCAATGGCCGCGCCGGAATGGCGGTGCCGTGTGCGCCGCCCGTATTTTTTCGGGCCACGAGTGCCCCCAGATCGATCTTTAGGAACACGCCATGGCGAAGCCCACCACCGTCAAGATCAAGCTCGTCTCGACCGCCGACACGGGCTTCTACTACGTGACCAAGAAGAACCCCCGGAACATCACCGAGAAAATGACCTTCCGCAAGTACGATCCCGTCGCGCGCAAGCACGTCGAGTTCAAGGAAGCGAAGATCAAGTAAGCTGAATTTCCGGAACCGGATGAATTCAGCGACGGTTCAACGCTCCGACCCTAATCCACGGAGCATGACCATAGTGCGAAAATTCAGCATCACTCCCCTGCGCGCCGCGATTGCCGGTGCGCTGGCCCTTGCCGCGCCTGCGGCGCTTGTCGCCCCTGCCGCGCCGGTCGCGGCCGCGGAAGGCGATCTCGACCGCGCGGTCGCGGCGCTGCGCGGAATCTCCACGATGAAGGCAGATTTCACCCAGACCGACCGCCGCGGGCGGACGGTGTCGGGGGAAATGACCCTCAAACGCCCCGGCAAGATCCGCTTCCAGTACGAGGACGGTGTGCCGCTGTTGCTCGTGTCGAACGGCAAGTCGTTCACCATGATCGACTACGAGGTGAACCAGGTCGAGCGCTGGCCGATCTCCGATTCGCCGCTCGGCGCGCTGCTCGATCCCGGTCGCGACATGAAGAATTACGGCAAGCTCGTGCCGACCGACCACCCCGACGTGATCAGCGTCGAAGTACGCGATCCGAAGAACCCGCAGTTCGGCGTGATCACGCTGATCTTCACCCGCGACGCCTCGGCTCCGGGCGGCCTCGAGCTGACCAACTGGGTTGCGCTCGATGCGCAGAATCACCGCACCACGGTGCGCCTGCGCAACCACCGCTACGGGGTTACCGTCGCCGACAGCGCGTTCACCTACAAGGACCCGCGCCGTTCGACCCGTCGCCCGCGGTGAACGCCTTGCCCGCACGCGGTGGGCTCTTTGCGACGAGGCGCTGTCGATTGTTCATTGGCTAGCAAGCCGCCGCGCCCTATCTTGCAAATCACAAGGCGGCTCGAGGCGGGTTTCCCCCCTGTTGCCCTGACCTCGCAAGAAAAGGTCGCCTTGTAAGCGTGACGAACGCTAACATGGAACCCTCGTGCCAATGCCCCCGGCACGAGGGTTTTTTGTTGGACCATGCCCGCATTCTGCGCTGGCGGCCTGCGAACGGCGGTGTTGTGAGCTTCCGGTGCTCACGGGCCGAAAGCCCGCTGCGCTCCGGGTCTCGCAACACCACCATTCCCGGCACGCCATCATCAAAATGTCGAAACGAGCTGACGGGCTCGCTGAAGGGCAGCTTGCCGCTGCGGGTCAACGCACCTAATGCCCCGCGCATGATTTCTGTCGCCACCTGGAACATCAATTCGGTCCGCCTGCGCATCGATCAGGTCGCGCGCGTGCTCGCGGACCAGGCGCCCGACGTGCTTTGCCTGCAGGAGATCAAGTGTCAGGAAAGCCAGTTCCCGGCCAAGGCGCTGGCGGAGCTGGGCTACGTCCATCAGGCGGTGCACGGTCAGAAGGGCTACCACGGCGTCGCCACTGTCAGCCGCATTCCGATGCGCGAGTTCTCGCGCCACGACTGGCAGGACAACGGCGAGGCGCGCCACGTCGGGGTGGAGTTGCTCGGGCTCGGCAAGGGTCTGGTGCTGGAAAACGTCTATATCCCCGCGGGCGGCGACGTGCCCGACCGCGAGGTCAATCTCAAGTTCGGGCAGAAGCTCGATTTCCTCGAGCGGATGACGCGCTGGGCCGACGCGCTCGACCGGCCGACGCTGATCGTGGGCGACTTCAACATCGCCCCGCTCGAATGCGACGTCTACGACCACAAGGCGCTGCTCAGGGTCGTCAGCCACACCCCGGTCGAGGTCGAGACGCTCGATCGTTTCCGCAACGCGCACGGCTGGGTCGATCTCGGCCGCGAGTTCATCCCCGCGCCGGAACGCAACTATTCGTGGTGGTCCTACCGCAGCTTCTGGCGGCAGAAGGACCAGGGGCGGAGGCTCGACCACATGTGGGCCAGCCCAGACCTCGCGAAACAGGCGCGCGGCCACCGCTTCGTCGAGGAGACGCGGCGCTGGGAGAGCCCGAGCGACCACGTACCTCTGGTGACGGAGTTCGATCTCTGACGGCTTCCGCGCCATCGCCGGCCCGGCGCGCGGCGCAGGCGATCGACGCGCTGCGCCACGGCTGGCCGCTGGCGATCGAGGGCGGGCCGCTGCTGCTGCCGGTCGAGACCGCGGTGGCGCGGCGGGCCACCGCCGAGCGCATGCTGATCTCGGCCGCGCGCGCCGAAACGCTCAAGCTCGCCAATCAGCGCGAGGCGGCCGAACCGCACGCGCCGGTGCTGATCCACGGCGCCGAGCCGTTCGACCTCGCCGCCGCGCTGCCCGTGGCCGACCCGGCGCTCGACTTGCGCACGCCGCTGAAGGGGCCCTTCCGCGCCGAGGACATCGCCTGGCCCGAAGCCGCGCGCGCCGCGCTCGAGCTCGCGCGGATCGCGGGGATCCTGCCCGCCTTCCTCGTCGATCCTTCCGAAGCGGGCGAGGCGCAGCCGGTGGCGGCGGCGGACCTCGGCGCCTGGGCCGACAGCGCTGCGCTTTCAGTCGCGACTCGCGCGCGGCTCCCCGTCTCGGCGAGTGAAGAGGCCGAGATCGTCGCCTTCCGCAGCGCCGACGACTTGCGCGAGCACGTCGCGCTGGTGATCGGCGCGCAGCGCAGCGACGCGCCGCCGCTCGTGCGGCTCCATTCCGAATGCCTGACCGGCGACATTCTCGGCAGTCTCAAGTGCGATTGCGGCCCGCAGCTCGACGCCGCGCTGCACGCGATGGCGGCGGAGGCAGCGCGCGGCGGCTGGGGCGTGTTGCTCTACCTGCGGCAGGAGGGGCGCGGGATCGGCCTGATCAACAAGCTGCGCGCCTATCGCCTGCAGGACCAGGGCTTCGACACGCTCGACGCCAACCGGCGGCTCGGCCTGCCCGACGAGGCGCGCGACTTCCCGGTCGCGGCGCGCATGCTCGAGCTGCTCGGGGTGCACGCGATCCGGCTGATGACCAACAATCCGGCCAAAGTCGCCGCGCTCGAGGCGAGCGGGATCGCGGTCGCCGAGCGCGTGCCGCACCGCCTGCCCGACAACCCGCACAATGCGCGCTACCTCGCGACCAAACGCGACCGCGCGGGGCACCTGCTGCCATGAACCCGACGATCCGCCCCGAACGCGCGGGCGACCAGAGCGCGATCCACAATGTGGTCGCCGCCGCTTTCGCCGGGCTCCCGCACAGCGACGGCAGCGAGCCCGGCGTCGTCGATCGCCTGCGCGCCGACGGCGACCTCACGATCTCGCTGGTCGCAGAGGACGGTGGTGAAGTGATCGGCCACGTCGCATTCTCGCCGGTCGCGATCTCGGACGGCAGCGAAGGCTGGTTCGGCCTCGGCCCCGTCGCAGTCGCGCCCGAGCGCCAGCGCGAGGGCATCGGCGCGGCGCTGATCGACCGCGGCCTTGCGTTGCTGCACGAACGCGGCGCCGTGGGCTGCGTGGTCCTCGGCGACCCGGCCTACTACGCCCGCTTCGGCTTCGCGCACGACCCGGCGCTCGCCTACCCCGGCCCGCCGCCCGAGTACTTCCAGCGGCTCGTCATCGGCGTCTCGAACGCGAGCGGCATTGTGACCTACGCACCCGCCTTCGGCTGATCGGCACGCCTTGGCAGCGGTAAAATTCGGTCAGACAGGAAACGACGCCAAAGCGGACGCTTTCACTTTGATTTCCGAACTCGTCCGAGGATTAGACCCTATTCAGGCGATTCAGATAAAGGCGGAGGAACTGGCGGTGGCGGACCTTTTGGCTGGATACCTGCGATGAAAGCGGGTGTCGCATTACATTTTATGGCCACAGGATCGTCCCGGAGCGATTTCACCGCGTCACTATTTTCATCAAACCCGCTAACGGCCCAGTCATCATCAAAAAGAGCGTGCATTGATTCAACTGAGTAAAGCTGGCCCTCCGGTAAGATTGGAAGGAAGCGCCGACCGTCGTAGCGTGTGAAAACGATGCAACCATGCTCTTGGGAAAAGTGACCATCCGTTAAATTTGTGTCGATGATTTTCGGCTTGGGCCATTCGTAAGCAACTCGGCCTTCAGCGTCCAATTGCAGGCCGCTTTCATCGCACCCAGACAAAACCAATCCAGCTATCGCTAGCCAGCTTGGATTCTTCATGGACGTGAACATACAGCTACTGTGGCGGGACAATCGGAAGCTCACAAGAAATTACACCCGCGTCCGCTTTCCACCCCAAATTCAGACCTTCGATCTCGTTTTCGCTCGTGCAAATGGTGGTTTACCGGCATTCGGAACTCATCCGCGCGTGGCCAAGTCCTAGCGCAACTGGCTATCTTTGCTGCCGCGCCGGTTGATGCCGGTGGACCTCACCGCGGCATCGCGTTCGGACTGGCAGGCGACGCAGGTCCGCACGCCTGGGAGGGCTTCACGGCGCTTCAAGGGGATGTCCTCGCCGCATAGATCGCAGAACTCGGCGCTTTCGCCGCGCGGCATGCGGGTGCGGGCGGCGCGGACCGCGTCGCTCACCGTGTCGTCGATCTGATCCTGAACGGCCCCGTCGCGGGTCCAGCCGCCTGCCATGCGAACGCTCCTTCTCTCCCCAAACTGGCGAAAGCAGAGCGGAGTTCCGCCTCAGCGCTTCTCGTAGCGCGCGATGCCCTCGCCCAGCGTGTTGTCGCCGATCGCGAGGTCGGCGCCGGTCCAGTCGGCGACGAAGGTCGAGTTGCGGCTCAGCGCGGGCACGAAGCGCGCGTCGTTGCCCGCGATCTGCAACCCGTCGGAGCTGTGGCTGACGTCCTCGGCGCCGACCGCGATGAAGGCCGAGTAGTTCTCCTTGTCGCGGCCCTGGACGAACCAGTTGTTGGTGATCTGGCCGGTCGCGCCTTCGGGCATGTCGATCATGTAGTTGGTACCGCGTCCAGCCGAATCGTCGAAGCTCGAGGCTGCGATCTCGACCCGTCCCGCGCGCGCCTTGACATAATGCCCGCCGGTGCCGCGCTCGAAGCGGCTGCGGGTGACGCGCAGGTGGCCGTAGTCGCCGACGTAGATCGAATGCGCGCAGCCGCCGTCGCCCTCGCAGGTGCCGAGGCCGGAGAAAGTCGACTTGTCGATCACGATGCGGCCCGAAGGGTCGTCGGCGGTGAGGATGCCCTGCTGGCTGTCGGCGAACCACGACTGCGCGACGGTGAGGTCGCCCTGCTCGAGCCGGATGCCCGCGCCGTTGTAGTCCGGCACCGCCATCCCGCGGAACACGAGGCCCGACACCTGCGCGGAACGTCCGCGCAGCACGAGCGCGGCCTTGCCCTCGCAGGTCTCGCCCTCGAACACCGCCTTGCCCGGTTCGGCGGCGAAGTACGAGACCGATCCGCCTTCCTGCACCGCGCACTGGCGGTAGGTGCCGCTGGCGATCGCGATGGTCCCCTCGCCCGCGCCGATCGCATCGACCGCTTGCTGGAGCGAAGCGTAACCCTTGCCGGTCTCGACCACCGTGAAAGGCGATCCGCCCGGCTGCGCAAGCAAGATGGCGGCGGGGATTGCGGCTACCGCGAGCACGCCGAGCGTTACGGTCAGCTTCAGCGAGAGGCGGGCGGGCGTGGCGCGGGCGCATGTATCCATGACACCCGCGTTAGCCGCTAAGAGTTAACGGGCGGTCAAGCGCCTCGGCCAGCCGAGGGCGGAGGATCGCGACGCCGTGCATCCTCCAGCGCGGGACCTGTTCGGGACCTTTTCGGGCGGGGGCTTGAAACCAGCGCATTCGCCGCTCATCTGGAGGGTGCGGACCGGGCCCCTCTGGCGCGGCGCGAAAGCCTACGGGCGAAGCGCCGCGCGATGTCGGACCGCATCGGATGTCGCCGATGCCGGGCCCGGGGTCCCCCTCCCCCCTCCGATCCCCGCTCCCGGCTCGGCGCATCCGATTCGAACCGCGCGAGGCCTCCGATATGCGCTCAATGCCGCGCGATGACCGAGAGGAACCGCTCTCCGTAGGCTTCCAGCTTCTTAGCCCCCACCCCGCCGATCTCGCCCAGTTCGGCGAGCGAGGCCGGGCGGCGCGCCGCCATCTCGCGCAGCGTCGCGTCGTGGAAGATCACGTAGGGCGGCAATTGCGCCTCGAGCGCGAGTTCGCGGCGCAGCTCGCGCAGCGCGTCGAACAGCGGGTCCCCGACCGGGTTGGGGCTCGCATCGCGCCGCCGCTTGCGCCCAGAGCGCGGTGGCACGACGATCGCGACCGCCTGTTCGCCCTTGAGGATCGCGCGCGCATCGCCCCCCAGCGCGAGCCCGCCGTGCTCGTTCGCGACCAGCGCGCCGCGCGCCTGGAGCGCCCGGCTCAGCGGCTGCAGCAGGCGCGCTTCGTCGCCCTCTACGATCCCGAACACCGAGAGCCGGTCGTGGCCGCGCTGGCGCACGCGCTCGTCGTCGGTGCCGGTGAGGACCTTCTGCAGATGGCCGAAGCCGAAGCTCTGCCCGGTGCGGTAGGCGGCCGAGAGCAGCTTGCGCGCGAGTTCGGTCGCGTCGGTGACGCCCGGCGGCGAGAGGCAGTTGTCGCAGTTGCCGCACTGCGCGGGCGGATCCTCGCCGAAGTGCCGCAGCAGCACCGCGCGGCGGCAACCTGCGGTCTCGACCAGCCCGGCAAGTGCATCGAGCCGCGCGCGCTCGCCCGCGCGGCGCGCCTCGTCCACCTCGGACAGTCGCTGGCGCGCGGTGGCGAAGTCCCCCGCGTCCCACAGCATGACCG
The DNA here is from genome assembly GCA_946886565.1 of uncultured Altererythrobacter sp. The sequence goes on along the minus strand of CAMPIX010000008.1, from coordinate 12,070 downwards.
CGCGCGCCGGATCGCCGTCGCGCCCCGCGCGCCCGGTTTCCTGATAATAGCCCTCGATCGACTTGGGGATACCGGCGTGCGCGACGAAGCGCACGTCGGGCTTGTCGATCCCCATCCCGAAGGCGACCGTGGCGACGATCACCACGTCCTCGCTCGCGACGAAGGCCGCCTGATTGGCTGCGCGCACCGAAGGGTCGAGACCTGCGTGATAGGGGCGCACCTCGCGCCCGGTCGCCGCGGCGAGCTTCTCCGTCAGATCCTCGACCTTGCGCCGGGTGGGGGCGTAGACGATGCCCGGCCCCGGCTCTTCCCCCATCAGCGCCGCTATCTGCCGCACCTGATTGTCGCGGTGGCGCATGGCGTAGCGGATATTGGGCCGGTCGAACCCGGCGAGCACCAGCCCCTCGCGCGGAATGCCGAGCTGTTCGAGGATGTCGGCGCGGGTGTGCGCGTCGGCGGTGGCGGTGAGCGCGAGACGCGGGACGTGCGGAAAGGCGTCGAGCAGACCGCGCAGCAGGCGGTAGTCGGGGCGGAAGTCGTGCCCCCATTCGGACACGCAGTGCGCCTCGTCGACGGCGAACAGCGACAACTGCGCCGAACCGAGCAGCTCGCGGAAGCCCGGCTGGCTCGCACGCTCGGGCGCAACGTAGAGCAGGTCGAGCTGCCCCGCGCGAAAGCGGTCGAGCGTCTCGCGCCAGTCGGCATCGACGCTGGTCAGTGTCGCCGCCTCGATCCCGTTGGCGCGCGCGGCGCGCAACTGGTCGTGCATGAGTGCGATCAGCGGGCTCACCACCACGCACGTGCCCGGCAGCATCGCCGCGGGCAGTTGGTAGGTGAGCGACTTGCCCGCCCCCGTGGGCATGACCGCGAGCGTCGATTCGCCCGCCAGCACCCGCGCGACCACCTGCGTCTGGACGCCTCGGAAATCCTCGAACCCGAACAGCCGGCGCAGCTCCGCGCGCGCACCGTCCAGCCGCCGATCGTCTTGCGCCGTAGTCGCCATCGCGTGCCGCCATGGCATAGCCGATGGCGGGGGTGAACGGCGCGGACGCGATTTTTTGCCGATTGCGGTTGAAATGTGGCGAGGATAGATACGCAGCGCGTGCGCATCCGCGCCGAACCACGGAGAAACACCGATGAAGAAGTTTGCCCTCGTCCTCGCCCCCCTCGTCGCTCTCACGCTCGCCGCTTGCGGCAGTTCCGAAGACGCTTCGGCAGACGCCGAGGCGGACACCGTCGAGATGCCCGCCGACGAGGCACTTGCGCCTGTCACCGAAGCCCCGGTCGACGCGCCGATGACCGAGCCGATGGCCGAGGACACCGCCGCCGCCGACGCCGATGCCGCCGCCGACGAGGCGGGTGAAGCCGCCGCCGCCGCCGCCGCCGACGTCGCTGCCGAGGCTGCCGCCGCGTCCGAAACCGAGTAATAGCCCGTACCGGTTCTTCAGGGGCCGAAACGAACTTTTGGAGCGGGCGGGTCGCGGACGCGATTCGCCCGCTTTTCCTTTGTCCGCGCTTCGCTATGGTGCCGGGCGATGACGCGTATAGCCTTTGCCCTACCGCTTCTTCTGCTAGCCGGGTGCGAGCCCGCAGACAACGAACCCGGACCCGGCGGCGTCACCGTCGGTGAGGCCAAGGCGCTCGACGAAGCGGCCGAGATGCTCGAGCAGCGCCGCCTGCCCCCCGAAGCGCTCGGCCGGCCCGCGCCGGAAAGCGCGCCCGAGGTGCAACCCTCCCCGCCCGCGGCTCCTCCCCCCACGCAGTAGTTTTGCCAATCAGAGAGGATCCGACAGACATGGCCGAACCCGGCATGGACCCCGAGCTTTTCGAGCAGTTCATCGACCAGCTCGAGCGCTACGTGCGCGAGCGGCTGATCCCCGCCGAGCGCGAGGTGATCGAGTACGATCGCGTGCCCGACGCGATCCTCGCCGAGATGCGCGAGATGGGCCTGTTCGGGCTGACCGTGCCCGAGGATTACGGCGGCGCGGGGCTGAGCGCGAGCCAGTATGCGCGCGTCGTCAAGGCGATGGCCTACGCTGCGCCCGCCTATCGCTCGATCTTCTCGATCAACGTCGGCATGTTCAACTCCGCCATCAAGAACGGCGGCACCGAGGCGCAGAAGGCCGAATGGTGGCCGCGCATCGCTGCGGGCGAGATCGCCTGCTTCGGCCTGACCGAGCCCGGCTCGGGCAGCGACAGCGCGGCGATGGCGACCACCGCGAAGCCCGATCCCGATGGCAATGGCTGGGTGCTCAACGGCACCAAGCGCTACATCACCAACGCGCCGCACGCGGCCGTCGGCCTGATCATGGCACGGACCGAGAAGGAGGCGCTGCCCAAGAACGCGCACGTTTCCGCCTTCATCGTGCCGATGGACGCGCCCGGCGTCACCGTCGGCAGCCCGGACGAAAAGATGGGCCAGTCGGGCAGCCATATCGCCGACGTGATCCTCGAGGACGTTCACGTGCCGGGCGAGGCGCTGCTCGGCGGAGAGACCGGCAAGGGTTTCGTGTTCGCGATGAAGAGCCTCGACAACGGCCGCATCTCGGTCGGCGCGGCCTCGACCGGCTATGCCCGCCGCGCGCTCGACAGCGCGCTCAAGTACGCCACGGAGCGCAAGGCGTTCGGCGAACCGATCGCCAACTTCCAGCTGATCCAGCAGATGCTCGCCGAAAGCGAGACCGAGATCTACGCCGCCGAGTGCATGATGGCCGACGTGACGGCGCGCGCCGACCGCGGCGAGAACATCCTGCGCAAGGCGGCGGCGTTCAAGGTCTTCGCCAGCGAGATGTGCGGCCGCGTGGTCGACCGCGTGGTGCAGATCTACGGCGGCGCGGGCTACCTCGCCGAGTACGACGCCGAGCGCTTCTTCCGCGACGCGCGGATATACCGCATCTACGAAGGCACGACGCAGATCCTCCAGCTCCAGATCGCCAAGCACATGCTGCGCGATTTTCGGGCGGGGGTGGCGTGACGATCCTGATCCTCCCCTGCAAGGGGAGGGGGACCGCTCGGCGAAGCCGAGTGGTGGAAGGGTGTAGCCATCCGCAGACGTGGACACCCCTCCGTCAGCCGCTGCGCGGCTGCCACCTCCCCTTGCAGGGGAGGACCTGATGTACAACCTCCTCGCCGACCTCTCGATCGTCGAAGTCTCCAGCTTCGTCGCCTCGCCCACCGCAGGGCTCTACTGCGCGCAGTTCGGGGTCGAGGTCATCCGCATCGACCAGATCGGCGGCGGGCTCGACTACGACCGTTACATGCAGACCGCGGAAGGGCGCAGCCTCGCGTGGGAGAATCTCAACCGCGCGAAGAAGTCGGTCGCGCTCGACTTGCGCAGCGGCGAGGGACGCGAGCTGTGCGTCGAGCTCGCGCGCGCGACCGGCCAGCTCATCACCAACCTGCCCGAGAAGAGCTTCCTCAGCCATGATGCGGTGAGCGCGGGGCGGCCCGATCTCGTCTCGGTCCGCATCATGGGCTGGCACGACGGGCGTCAGGCAATGGACTTCACGGTCAACGCCGCGAGCGGCTATCCGCTGATGACCGGCCCGGCCGAGTGGGACCAGGAGAGCGCCCCGCCGGTCAATCAGGTGCTGCCCGCGTGGGACTTCATCACCGGCGCCTACTGCGCCTTCGCGCTGATGGCGGCGCTGCACCACCGCAACGCGACGGGCGAGGGCAGCGAAGTACGCGTGCCGCTGGGCGACGTCATGCTGGGCACGATCGCCAATTCGGGGGCGATGGCCGAGATGCTCTATCGCGGGGCCGACCGCGAGCGGCTCGGCAACGCGATATGGGGGGCGCTCGGGCGCGATTTCGTCAGCCGCGACGGCAAGCGCTTCATGGTCGCAGTGCTGACTTCCAAGCAATGGACCGCGATGGTGGCGGCGCTGCAAATCGGAGAGGCGGTCTCCGCGCTGGAGGTCGAGACCGGGGTCTCATTCGCGCATTCGGACCACAACCGCTTCGTCCACCGCGAGGCGCTGTTCGCCATCGTGCAGGCGGCGGCGGACCGCGAGGACTATGACACGCTGGCCGAGCGGCTCGCGGCGGCGGGGGCGACGTTCGAGCGTTACCGCACGATGCACGAAGCGGCGCGCGATCCGGTGCTGGTGGCGAGCAATCCGCTGTTCGGCCCGACGCCGGCGAACCCGAGCGGGTTCGACTACCCCGCACCGCGATCGTTCGCGAACCTGCCGGGGCGCGCCGCGGGCGATCCTGCACCCGCGCCGTTCCTCGGGCAGCACAGCGAGGAAGTGCTGGCCGAGCGGCTGGGGCTGCCCTCGGGGGCGATCGCGGGTTTGATCGACCGGGGCGTCGTCGCGGCGAGCGACGAGCGGACGTTGGGCGGCGCCGTGTGAACCGATATGGTTATTTAATCTTGACGTTTCTGAATTATTTGGTTATGAACCTCGATCCCTGCCCGAGCCTGGAGATTCGCCGATGACCAAACGCCGCGCCGCCATCGTCAGCCCCTTGCGCACGCCTGTCGGTCGCTTCCTCGGCACGCTTGCGCCGTTGACTGCAGGCGATCTGGGCGCGGCGATCCTCAAGGCGCTGATCGAGCGCAGCGGAATCGATCCGGCGCGGGTCGACGACGTGGTGTTCAGCCAGGGCTACGGCAATGCCGAGGCGCCGGCGATCGGGCACTGGGCCTGGCTCGCCGCCGGTTTGCCGCTCGAAGTGCCCGGGTACCAACTCGACCGGCGCTGCGGTTCGGGGCTGCAGGCGGTGGTCAACGCCGCCATGATGATCGAATCGGGGCACGCCGACGTGGTCGTGGCGGGCGGGTGCGAATCCATGTCCAACGTCGAACACTACACCACCGCGCTGCGCGGCGGGGTCAAGGCGGGCAACGTCGAGCTGTGGGACCGGCTGACCCGCGGGCGGCTGATGAGCCAGCCGGTCGAGCGCTTCGGCGTGATCAGCGGGATGATCGAGACGGCGGAGAATCTCGCGAAGGACTACGGCATCACGCGCGAGGAAGCCGACGCCTTCGCGGTCCGCAGCCACCAGAACGCCGCCGCCGCGTGGGACGCGGGCCGGTTCGACGCGCAGCTCGTCCCGCTCGAGGTGCCGCAACGCAAGGGCGATCCGCTGGTGTTCGGCCGCGACGAGGGCTTCCGCCCCAACGCGAGCATGGAGACGCTCGGCGCCCTGCGCGCGCTCGAAGGCGGGGTGGTGACCGCGGGCAACGCGAGCCAGCAGAACGATGCCGCCGCGGCCTGTCTGGTCGTCGCCGAGGACAAGCTCGAGGAGCTTGGGCTCGAGCCCTCGCTATGGTTCACCGGCTACGCCGCGGCGGGCTGCGACCCTTCCCGCATGGGCATCGGCCCGGTGCCCGCGGTCGAGCGCCTCTTCGCGCGCACCGGCATGGGCTGGAGCGATGTCGGATTGGTCGAGCTCAACGAGGCGTTCGCGCCGCAGGTGCTCGCGGTGCTCAAGGGCTGGGGCTGGTCGGCCGACGACAGCCGCCGCGAGATCCTCAACGTCAACGGCTCGGGCATCTCGCTCGGCCACCCGATCGGCGCGACCGGCGGGCGCATCCTCGCCGACATGGCGCACGAGATGGCGCGGCGCGAGGTCCGCTACGGGCTCGAGACGATGTGCATCGGCGGCGGCCAGGGCATCGCCGCGCTGTTCGAGCGGGCGGCTTAAGATGATCTCGCGGAGACGCGGAGAAGTCCGGAAGGGTTTCTCACACGAAGACACGAAGGCACGCAGATGTCATGGCCGCGGCGAAGCCGCCTTTCGTCATCACCGTGGGCTCAGAGACAAACGATCCAGTTTGTCGATGCGCCTGCGGCGCGAGACGAACATCTTTGTGCCTTCGTGTCTTCGTGTGAGCCCCAATCCCTCCCCGCCTCCGCGTGAATCGCATTCCCGCAGGTTGCGAGCATGAACGACTGGTCCGCCTGGATCGGGCGCGAGCAGCGCAGCGTGGACCGCCTCGACCCGGCGCTCGCAGCGCGGTGGTGCGCGACGTTCGATCTGCCGCCACCTAACGACGACCCGATGCCGCAGGGTGTCCACTTCTGCCTCTGCACCCCCGAGGCGCCGACGGCGCAGCTCGGGGAGGACGGGCATCCGGCGCGCGACGACAGCCCGGCGAGCTTTCTTCCACCGGTGCCGCTGCCGCGCCGGATGTGGGCGGCGAGCGCGATCGAATTCCACGCGCCGCTCGCGGTCGGGGCCGGGGTCGAGCGGGTTTCGCGCGTCGCCTCGATCACTCCGAAGGAAGGGCGCAGCGGCGCGATGGTGTTCGTCGAAGTGGTCCACGAGACCAGTGCCGACGCGCGGCTGGCGGTGCGCGAGACGCAGACGCTGGTCTACCGCGAAGCCGCCGCGGCCGATGCGCCGCTAGCGCCGCCCCCGCCCGGCGAAGGTGCGTTCGATCCCTCGGCGTGGGACGCGCACCGCGTTGTCCTCCCCGACCCCCGGCTGCTGTTCCGCTACTCGGCGCTGACCTTCAACACCCACCGCATCCACTACGACGCGCCCTATGCGCGCGAGGTCGAGCGCTATCGCGGGCTGGTGGTCCACGGCCCGCTGACCGCGAGCCTGCTGCTGCAGCTTGCGGCGCGCGAGCTGGGCGAGAACCGGCTGACGGAATTCGAATTTCGCGGAATGAGCCCGGCGATAGCGAGCGAGCCGCTACACCTTGCCATTCGCGGCGCGGGAGAAAGGCTCGAACTCGCCGCCTTCACCGGCGACGGGCGGCAGGTCACGCAGGCGCGCGCACGCGCCTGAGGAAGCGATCGTTCAGACGACGCGCACGGCGCCGCGGCGGTCGCGGCCCGAGCGGCGCTCCCCTCCGCGGCGGTCGGAGCCCTCGAACGGCTCCTGCGACACGCGGCGGTCGTCCTGGCGGCGGTCGGGCTTGGGACGCGCTTTGCTCGCGGAATCGGCCATCGGCTTGTCCTCGTATTGGCGTTGTGGGCCGAGGCGCACGGGCGGCGCGCCTTTCCCGGCCTATCGGTCAGCCTATCCGCGCAATGGTTTCGGGCGGGTAAACGCCGTCTTGCGCCTTGCCGGACAAGGCGCTTTCCTCCCCCTCGTGCAGCCGCTAAGCGCGCGGGGCTTCGACAGGCGGGACACGATTATGAGCGGCAGCGACGAGACGGCGACGATCGCCAAGGCCGAGGTGCTGATCGAGGCGCTGCCCTATTTCCAGCGCTACGCCGGGCGCACCTTCGTGGTGAAATACGGCGGCCACGCGATGGGCGACCCCGAGGCCGCGCGCGAGTTCGCGAACGACATCGTGCTGCTGAAGGCAGTCGGGATCAATCCGGTGGTGGTCCACGGCGGGGGGCCGCAGATCGGCGCGATGCTCAAGAAGCTGGGCGTGGAAAGCACGTTCGTCGATGGACTGCGGGTGACCGACAAGGCGACCGCGGAAGTTGCCGAGATGGTCCTGTCGGGCGCGATCAACAAGGAACTGGTCGGCTGGGTCAACCAGGCCGGCGGCAAGGCGATCGGCATCTCGGGCAAGGACGGGCGGCTGGTCACGGCGACCAAGGTCCAGCGCACCGCGAAGGACCCGGATAGCAACATCGAACAGGCGGTCGATCTCGGCTTCGTGGGCGAACCTTCCGCGGTCGACACGACGATCATCGACACCGCGGTCGCGGCAGGCATGATCCCGATCGTCGCCCCGATCGGCGCGGGCGAGGACGGGCACACCTACAACATCAACGCCGACACGATGGCGGGCGCGATCGCCGCCGCACTGGGCGCGGCGCGGCTGTTCCTGCTGACCGACGTGGCGGGCGTGCTCGACAAGCAGGGCGCGCTGCTCAGCGACCTGACGCCCGCCGATATCGCGCGGCTGCGCGAGGACGGCACGATCGGCGGCGGGATGATCCCCAAGCTCGAGACCTGCGTCCACGCGGTCGAGGCCGGGTGCGAAGCGGCTGTGGTCCTCGACGGGCGCGTGCCGCACGCGATGCTGCTCGAATTCTTCACCGCGCGCGGCGCGGGCACGCTGATCCGCGCGCAGTAGGCCGCGGGCCGTATTGCACTGTTGATACAGCGGGGGCGAACCGCGTAGGAGAGCGGCTTACCCCTCGCGGGCCAGGAAAGGGAAATACGTGGGTCTCATCATCGACATCCTCGGCATGCTGATCAACGTGGTGGTGATGCTGGTCATCATCCAGTTCATCATCGGCCTGCTGTTCGCCTTCAACGTGATCAATTCGCGCAACGAGTTCCTGTGGCAGATCTACAATTCGATCAACTCGCTGCTCGAACCGGTGCTCGCGCCGATCCGGCGTATCCTGCCGCAGACCGGGGCGATCGACTTCTCGCCGCTGGTGCTGATCATCGCGCTGCAGATCTTCATGCGCGTGCTGATCTACGTCGCCGTGGGCTACTGATGGGCGAAGCCGCGATCATCGACGGCAAGGCCTTCGCCGCGGGCCTGCGCGAGAAGGTCGGCGCGCTGGCCGCCGCGTTCGAGAGCAAGGCCGGCCGCAAGGCGGGGCTCGCGGTCGTGCTGGTGGGCGATGACCCGGCGAGCCAGGTCTATGTCGGCAGCAAGGGCAAGGCGACGCTGGCCGCCAATATGGCGAGCTTCGAGCACCGCCTGCCCGACGACACGCCTCAGGCCGAGCTGCTCGCGCTGGTCGAACGGCTCAACGCCGATCCGGCGGTCGACGGCATCCTCGTCCAGTTGCCCTTGCCGAAGCACATCGACGAGCAGGCGGTGATCGCCGCGATCGACCCGGACAAGGACGTCGACGGGTTCCACGTGATCAACGCCGGGCGGCTCGCGGTCGGCCAGCGCGGATTCGTGCCGTGCACCCCGCTCGGCTGCATGATGCTGCTGGCGGATCGGCTGGGCGATCTCTCGGGCCTGAACGCGGTGGTGATCGGCCGTTCGAACATCGTCGGCAAGCCGATGGCGCAGCTCCTGCTCGACGCCAACGCGACGGTCACGATCGCGCATAGCCGCACGAAGGACCTCGCCGAGGTGGTCCGCCGCGCCGATATCGTCGTCGCGGCGGTCGGCCGCGCGGAGATGGTGCGGGGTGACTGGATCAAGCCCGGTGCGACGGTGATCGACGTCGGCATCAATCGCCTCCCGCCCGAGCCGGGCGCGGCGAAGGGCCGGCTGGTGGGCGACGTCGCCTTCGACGAGGCGCGCGAGGCCGCCGGTGCGATCACCCCGGTCCCCGGCGGGGTCGGCCCGATGACGATCGCGGTGCTGCTCAGGAACACGCTCGTCGCTGCGCACCGCAACGCAGGGATCGATCTGCCGGAGGACGCGATATGAGGAAGCTGTTCACCGCCGCCTGCCTTGCAACGCTCGTCGCCGGATGCGCCGGCGGCCCTGGGGGCGGCTCGTCGTACATGTCGCGCGATCGGATCGAGCGCGTGCTTGCCGGTGCGCCGGGGCAGGCCCAGCCGAGCGAGATCGTCGCCGCCGAGATCGCGTTCGCCCGCGCCGCGCGCGAGAACGGGCAGTGGACCGCATTTCGCGAATTCCTGGCGCCCGGCGCGCTCCTCCACGTCCGCAGCGGGCCGATCGAGGCGGATCCCTGGCTCGCGGTGCAGACCGATCCGCCGGAGGCGGTGCAATGGGGCGCGCGCTCGGTATGGATGAGTTGCGACGGGGCGCTCGCGGTCAGCCAGGGCCGATTCCGCGAACCGGACGGAACGGTCGGCACCTTCGTCACCGTGTGGCAGCGCGAGGACGCCGACGACGATTATCGCTGGATCTACGATGTCGGCGCGCCCGACGATCCGCAGCCGCCGCCGCGCAGCGCGTCGGCCGGCGAAAGCGAAGATGAGATCGTGGTCACGGGCAGGGGCTCGATCCAGGGCCGGGTGGCCGATTGCCCCGGGCGCGGCGAGGCTGTTCCGCCGCCGCCGGCGCTGGCGGCGGTGGACGGCGCGCGCTCCGACGCGATGCTGTCCCGCGACGGTACCTTGCGCTGGCGTTGGGAGCACGGCCCGCGCGGGCAGCGCCGGATCGTCGCCGAATATTTCCACGAGAGCGCCTGGCAGATCGCGCTCGACCAGGTCTTCCCCGCCACCGCGGGATAGCATCGGGGCTGGATATGATCGAACTCTTCGTCTCCGCCTTCATCACGCTGTTCGTGGTGATCGATCCGCCCGGGTGCGCGCCGATCTATGCCGGGCTGACCAAGGGCGCGAGCGCCGCGCAGTCGCGCTCGATGGCGATTCGCGCCTGCCTGATCGCGGCGGTGATTCTGGTGATCTTCGCGCTGTTCGGCGAGGACCTGCTCGGCGCGCTCCACATCGAGCTCGACAGCTTCCGCATCGCGGGCGGGATAATGCTGTTCTGGATCGCACTCGAGATGGTGTTCGAGAAACGCACCCAGCGGCGCGAGGAGCGCGCCGAGAAAGTCGCTGCAACGCCGGAGATCGAGGATGTCTCGGTCTTTCCGATGGCAATGCCGATGCTTGCCGGCCCGGGCGCGATCGCGGCGGTCATGCTGCTGATGAACGAGGCCCAGGGCACCGATCAGACCCTCGTCGTGCTCGGCGCGCTCGCCGCGGTGCTGGTGCTCACCGCGCTCGCCCTGGTCGCCGCCGCGCCGCTGATCCGCCTGCTCGGCGCACGGGTCGAAGCGGTCATCACGCGGCTGCTGGGCGTGCTGCTGGCGGCGCTGGCTGCGCAGTATGTGATCGACGGGTTGAGAGGGAGTTTTTTGTAGGATTCCCTGTTTTTCGCAGGCGCATCCGCGCCTGCGTCCTCGCGGCTGTTCCTCCCTTCGGTCGGACCGCTGCGGCCGGGCGGTCGCCCTTGCGGGCTGCTAGTCGCAGCCCGAACTCTTCCCGGCTGTAGCTATCAGGGGCGATAATCGGTCCGCGACCAGCGGACCGCAAGGCCGAACGGCCGCCCGCAGGCGCCCCGTAGCGAAGCGAAGGGAATAGCGCCGAGGACGCGCGCCCGGATGGGCGTGCGAAAAACAAAAAGTACGCGAAAAACAAAAAACCTACTGCAACGTCACTCTGTCCTCGTCTCCGTCGCGGCGGCCGAAGAACTGCATCAGCTGCACCAGCAGCTCGCACCGTTCGCGCAGGGTGTCGGCTTCGAGCAGCGCCTGCTTGGCGGCAGGGTCGAACGGAGCGATCTGGCTGACGCCGTTGATCAGCGCCATATCGTCGAGCCGCTCGACCGATTCCCAGTCGACGCTGTAGCCCTGCATGTCGGCGAAGCGGCGCGCCTCGCGCTCGAACCCGGCGCGCTCGACGCTCGAGAGCACCTCGTCCTCGTCGTCGTCGATCAACTCGGCCTCGACCTTGCGGAACGGGGTCGTCACGTCGAGCTCGCGCAGCACACGGAAGCGCGCCTCGCCCTCGAGCACGATGTTGTAGCGCCCGTCCTCGAGCGCCTCGACCTCGCCGATCCGGCCGACGCAGCCGATTGCGAACAGCGCCGCACCTTCGACCGGGCGCTGCGGCTGGATCATCGCGATCCGCCGGTCGCGCGCGAGGGCCTCGCCCACCAGCGCGCGGTAGCGCGGCTCGAAAATGTGCAGCGGCAGTTGCAGCCCGGGAAACAGGATCGCGCCCGGCAAGGGGAAGATGGCGAGGCGAGTGGCCAAGCGCGTCAGCCGAACAGGATCTTCGACAGCCGCCGCCGGGTGGCGACGACCCACGGGTCCTCGAGCCCGACCGCCTCGAAGATTTGCAGCAGCTTGGCGCGCGCGGCGCCCTCGTTCCATTCGCGGTCGCGCTCGATCATCGCGAGCAGCGTATCGGCCGCTTCGTCGCGGCTGTTCGCGGCGAACGCCGCCTCTGCGAAGGCGAGCTGCTTGTCCATGTCGGCCGGATCTTCCGCCGCGGCCGCGCGCAGCGTCTGAAGCTCGCCCTCGTTGACCGGCGTTCCCGCGAGTTCGAGCGCGCTTTTCGCGGTTCGGATCGCCGGGTCCTCGGCGAGCACCGGATCGAGCGCGTCGGCCGCCGCGCGCGCTTCGTCCACACGGCCCGCGGCGACGAGCGAGCGGATCAGTCCGGCGTGCGCCGCGGCATTGCCGGGCGCCATCTCGACCACCTGGCCGAAGATGCCCGCGGCGCGCTCGGCGTCGCCTTCGGCGAGCAC
>CAMPIX010000007.1 GCA_946886565.1 uncultured Altererythrobacter sp. | reverse complement strand
CGACCACCTGGCCGAAGATGCCCGCGGCGCGCTCGGCGTCGCCTTCGGCGAGCACTTGCTCGCCCATCGCGACGAACTGCGCCACGTCCTGCCCCTGCTGGGCCGCCGCGCCGCCGTCGCCACCCTGCACCGGAAGCTGCGCGAGCAACTGGTCGAGCGTCTGCTTCAGCTGCGATTCGGTGCGCGCACTGGTCAGGTCGGCGACCGGCTGGCCCTGGAACATCGCATAGACCGTGGGGATCGAGCGGACCTGGAACTGGCTCGCGATGAACTGCTCCTCGTCGACGTTGATCTTGGCCAGCACCACGCCCTTGTCGGCATAATCCGCCGCAACTTTCTCGAGCAGCGGAGTCAGCGCCTTGCACGGCCCGCACCACTCGGCCCAGAAGTCGAGGATGACGAGACTGCTCATCGACGGTTCGACCACGTCCTTGCGGAACCGGTCGACCGCCTTCTGCTCGTCGATATTGAGGCCCATGCTAGCCAACTTCAGCTCCTGTGATCGCGCGTTCGGGTAAGCCGCCAATGTGGGGCCTCGGCGCGAATTGTGAAGCGAAAAGCGACCCGCGCCGCGCGGCGTATTTTCCCCTTGCGGCCCCGCCGACCCGCTGCTAATCGCGCCGCCTCCCACCCGGGCAGCATGCTTCGGGTAGCGCCAGTGAGCGGGCGTAGCTCAGGGGTAGAGCACAACCTTGCCAAGGTTGGGGTCGAGAGTTCGAATCTCTTCGCCCGCTCCATTTCTTCCATCAGAACGAATTTCGACAAGCGCAACCCGTGCCGGCTCGTTCGTGCGCCTGTCATCCATCCCCGCCAGATTGCAATTCATCGACTTCGCTGTGGACATGGCTGCGCGAATCGCTATCAGGCCGCGATATGTTGTATCGTCAATTGATTGCGGCGCGCCCGCTCACCCTCCCGCTCGGCCTCGTGCTTTGTGCCCTGGCCGCCCCGGTTCACGCCCAGGACTCCGATGCGAATGCGCAAGACGCACGCGAAACCGGGCCCGATTCGGACGATTTCCACGACCGGCGCATCGCCACCAGCGGCGAGATCGTCGTCACGGCGGAGGGTCTCGACGAGCTCGACGTCCTTGCGGGCACCTCGGTGGTCGAGGGGGCCGAGCTCCAGCGAAACCTCCACGGGCAGCTCGGCGAGGTGCTCGCCAAGGTGCCAGGTGTTTCGGCGACGAGCTTTTCGCCCGGCGCCTCGCGCCCGGTGCTGCGCGGCTTCTCCGGCGAGCGGGTCAAGGTGCTGATCGACGGGATCGGCGCGATAGACGTCTCGAACACCTCGGCCGATCACGCGACCTCGATCGACCCGCTCACCGCCGAGCGGATCGAGGTGCTGCGCGGGCCCGCGGTGCTGCTTTACGGCAGCCAGGCGATCGGCGGCGCGGTCAACGTGATCGACAAGCGCATCCCGCTGCGCCGGTTGAACGAGCCGTTTCATATCGACGCGCTCGCCGGGGCCGACACCGCGGCGAATCTGCGCGAGGGGGGCGCCTCGCTCGACGTACCGCTCGGTGGCGGCTTCGTCGGCCATGTCGACGGCTCCTACCGCACGACCGACGATCTCGAGATCGCGGGCTTCGCCAACTCCGAGGCATTGCGCGCCGACTTGCTCGCCGATGCCGCGGAAGAGGAATCCGAAGGCCACCTCGACGAAGCCGAGGAACTGCGCGAGACGGCCGGCCAGCGCGGCGTGTTGCCCAACAGCGCGACCGAGACCTGGAGCGCGAACGCCGGCTTCGCTTTCTTCGAAGGCGACAGCAACCTCGGCGCCGCGATCGGCATCTACGACACGACTTACGGCGTGCCGATGCGCCCGGGCGCGGGCCACCATCATGCCGAGGACGGCGGCGGCGAGGAAGAAGGGCACGGCGAGGAACTCGTCACCATCGGCCTCAGGCAGTATCGCGCCGACCTGCGCGGAAAGCTCGCGCTGGGCGACGGATTCTTCTCGGCGTTGAACACCCGCGTCGGCTTCAGCGATTACACCCACACCGAATTCGAAGGCGACGAGGTCGGCACCGTGTTCGACGTCAAGGGAATCGAAGCGCGCGCGGTGCTCGAGCAAAGCGATCGCGGCGGCTGGGGCGGCTCGACCGGGGTGCAGTACTACTTCCGCGACTTCGACGCTTTCGGCGCGGAAGCATACGTGCCGAAGAACCGTACGGACCAGTTCGCGGTGTTCAGTCTGCAGGAGATCGCGCTCGAACCGTTCCAGCTCGAGCTGGCCGGGCGCTATGAAGCAACGAAGGTCGAATCGCAGGCGCTCGGCTTCCGGCGCTCGTTCGATGCCTTCTCGGGCGCGCTCGGGCTGGTTTACGAGACCGAGGGCGATCTGCGGATCGGGCTGACCGGCAGCCGCGCAGAACGCGCACCGAGTGCCGAAGAGCTGCTCTCGAACGGCCCGCACATCGCAACCCAGGCGTTCGAGATCGGCGACCCGAACCTCGAGGTCGAAGGCGCGTGGGGGCTGGAAGCCTTCGCACGCGGCCCGCTCGGTGCGGGCACGGTAAGCGTCGCGGTGTTCCAGAACTGGTTCGACGATTACATCTTCCTATCCGAAACGGGGCTGGAGGAAGACGATCTGCCGGTCTTCCAGTACCTTCAGGGTGACGCGCGTTATTTCGGGGTCGAGGGTCAATTGACCTACCCCGTTTACGAGAGCGACGGCCTGACCCTGCTCGCCGATCTGCGCGGCGACTACATCCGCGCCGAGCTTGACGACGGCACCCCGCTGCCGCGCATCCCGCCGCTGAGCCTTTCGGGCGCGCTCGAGGCGCAGGCGGGCGCGTTCGACGTGCGCGGCGAGGTCCAGTGGTTCGACGATCAGGAGCGCATCGCGCCGTTCGAAACCGCCACCGACGGCTTCACCCACGTCAACGCCTCGATCGCGTGGAAGCCGATCCGCGGCAACGACAACGTCACCGTGATGCTACAGGCGGACAACATCTTCGACGTCGAAGGACGCCGCCACGCAAGCTTCACCAAGCAGTTCGTCCCGCTCGCGGGCCGCAACTTCAAGCTGAGCGTGCGGACGAGCTTCTAGGCTCCATCGATATGGCAGTGCGATCCTCCCCTGCAAGGGGAGGTGGCAGCCGCGTCAGCGGCTGACGGAGGGGTGTCGCCGCCCGCAACCATGGACACCCCTCCACCACCGGGCCTGCGGCCCGGCGGTCCCCCTCCCCTTGCAGGGGAGGATCAGACTCAGTGCGTGACGCGGTCGGTGAGGCCCTCGGCCTTGCCCTCGGCGTGGGCGGCGCGCAGTTCGGCCTTTCGCGCGCGGTTGCGCTCGCGCATATGGTCGAAGCTGCCGCGCATCTGGCCGTAGGCGAAGACCACCAGCAGCCCGCCCGCGATCGCGAGATTCTTCAGCGCCGCGGTGAGTTGCGTGATGTCGCCGAACGCATTGTGGAAGAAAAACGCCGCCAGCAGGCAGAAGCCCGCGAGCAGCACCGAGGCAATGCGCGTCATCAGCCCGATCGCCAGCATCAGGCCGAGCACCAGTTCGAACACTCCGGTCGGCAGGGCGAGGCTGCCCGGCAGCGTGGTCTCGCTTTCGATGAATTGCGCGGTTCCCGCCGGATCGGTGATCTTTCCGATGCCCGACAGAATGAAGATGACGGCCAGCATGATGCGGCCGATGACTGCGGCAATGGTGGACATGCGAATGCTCCTCTTCCCCTTTTCCTCGCGAACAATACGTTCGAGGCCGGAAAAAAGCCATCGCGGCGCCGATCAGCCCTCCGGCGCGAAGGCGATCTCGGCATGTTCGCGGAGCCGCTGGACCAGTGCTTCGCCGAGCAACGCGCCCGGCGTCCCCACGCCCCCGGCGGCGTCGCTTGCGAGGAGAGCCATGCCGGTTTCGGCGAGCATCCGGCTGGTCGAACCGTAGCCCGGGTCGTATTTGCCCTTCACGCCGTAGCGCAGCGACGATCCGTCGGGATAATCGCCGACGAACAGCACGTCGTAGAACCCGCTTTCGCGCTCGGCCTTGCTCGGGCCTTCGCCGGGCTTGGGCGGCCGCGCGCCGAACGGGTTCTTGAGCATCTCGGCCACAGCGTGGGCCGCGGCCTTGCCCGCCTCGCCCGGGCTGGTGAGCATCATCTCGTCGTAGCGGAAGTCCTCGCCGTAGGGGAAACCCGCGAGGAAATTGGTGCGGTGAACGTTCTTGACGTTGATCGTCGCCATGATGAACGGCGCGGCCCACTTGCCGAGATCGTCCTCGTAGCGCGGGACGAGGCCGCTCGGCTGGTCGGGCCCCTCGAAGCCGGGGGTGAGGCCGAACGGGCTCTGGAGCACCGGGATCAGCCGCGGATTCCTCGCCACGGCCTTCATCGTCGCGGTCAGGCTGGCCGCGGTGCCGCCCGAGAACGTCCCCTGCATTCCGCGCACCCGCCCGCGGACGTGCGGGGCCGGTTTGCCGAAGCGCAGGGCCGCCTGCTTCTGCAGCATCAGCACGCCGAGATCGAACGGGACCGAATCGAACCCGCTCGAAAAGCATATCCGCGCGCCGCTCGCCTTGGCGCCTTCGTGGTGGAGGTCGATCTGCTCGCGCATCCAGCCGGGTTCGCCGCACAGGTCGGCGTAGTCGGTGCCGGTCTTCACGCAGGCCGCGACGAGCGCGTCGCCATAAAGCTGATAGGGCCCGACCGTGGTCAGCACCACGCGCGTGCGATTGCACATCGTCTCCAGGCTCACCGGATCGTCGGCATCGGCGACGATCAGCGGCGTATCGGCCGGCGCGCCGATCGCGTCCCGCACATCCTGAAGCTTCGTCAGGTTGCGTCCCGCCATCGCCCATTTCGGCGCTTCGGGCTGGCTGCCGTATTCGCGCACGAAATGTTCGGCGACGAGGCGCCCGGTGTACCCGGTCGCGCCGTAGACGACGATGTCGAATTCCTTGTCGGCCATGTCGATTCTCCCACCTCTGGAGAGAATGATACAGCGCCGCCGCGCTTACAACCTCGGCAGCGTCACTCCGCGCTGGCCCATGTACTTGCCCGCGCGGTCGCGATAGCTCGTCTCGCAGCGCTCGTTGCCCTGGAGGAACAGGAACTGGCACGCGCCCTCGTTGGCGTAGATCTTCGCCGGGAGCGGCGTGGTGTTCGAGAATTCGAGCGTGACGTGGCCTTCCCAGCCCGGTTCGAGCGGGGTGACGTTCACGATGATCCCGCAGCGCGCGTAGGTGCTCTTGCCGAGGCAGATGACAAGCACGTCCTCGGGCACGCGGAAGTATTCGACCGTGCGCGCGAGCGCGAACGAATTGGGCGGGATCACGCACACATCGGTCTTGCGGTCGACGAACGAGTTGGCGGCGAAGTCCTTCGGGTCGACTACCGCGCTGTCGACGTTGGTGAAGATCTTGAACTCGTCGGCCACCCGCGCGTCGTAGCCATAGCTTGAGAGGCCGAACGAAATGCACCCTTCGCGCCGCTGCGCCTCGACGAAGGGCTCTATCATGCCCTTCTCGGTCGCTTGCTGCCTGATCCACCTGTCAGAAAGAATCGCCATGTCGGTGTGATTCCCGAGCCTGCGCGGCCCGGCAAGGCGGGGAAAGCCGTTATCCCCCTCCACTTCAGAGGCGGGGGAGGTCGATCGATCAGTCGATCTGTTCCGCCCCGAGCTGCGGGTTCAGCCGCGCGATGTGGTTGAGCCACGACTTGGGCTTGCGCAGCAGATCCTCGGGATAGTTCACCCGCAGCCCGGCGATCTGCGCCATCGTGCCGACGAAGTGGATGCAGTTGCGCGTGTCGAGGTCGTAGTACTTGCCCGGCGCGTTGCGCCATTCATCCACTTCGGCGCGCACCTGCCAGTATTCAGCGTCGGTCAGCGTCACGGTGAAGTGGCGGTTGGTGTCGCGGATGTACTTGTCTTCCTCGATCAGGATCGCGTGCTCGACCGGGCCGCGCAGCGCGGCGATTCCGGCTTCCTTGGCGGTGAAGCCGTAGTTCTCGTCGATCGGCGCGCCGGTTTCCTCGAGCGTCCCTTCGAGCACCACGAAGGTATGCGGGTAGCGGCCGAAGAAGATCGAGCCGTTGAAGCTGTGGAAGCTCATGCGGACCTCGGCTGCCGCGCCCGCCGACCAGGCGAGCGCGGCCAGCGCGAGGATCAGGGTCGTGAGGCGGCGCATCGTGCGTGCCCTAGCAAGCAGGCGACTGAACTTGCAATGAAAAGCCCTCTCCCCATGAGGGGAGAGGGTTGGGAGAGGGGACGTCGTGCACACCTCCCCCTCTCAACTTCGGCTAACCGGCTGCGCCGGTAAGCCTGCGTATCTCTCCCCTTCAGGGGAGAGAGCAGTGGAGCTAACTTGCCAACAGTGTCGCATTGCCCCCCGCGGCGGTCGTGTCGATGCAGACCACGCGCTCGGTCGCGAAGCGCGCGACGTAGTTCGGGCCGCCCGCCTTGGGTCCGGTGCCCGAGAGCCCCTCGCCGCCGAACGGCTGGCTTTCAACCACCGCGCCGATCTGGTTGCGGTTGACGTAGAAGTTGCCCACCCGCGCGCGCGCCTCGACGAAGCGGCGGGTCGCCTCGATCCGGCTGTGGAGGCCGAGCGTGAGGCCGAAGCCGGTGGCGTTGATATCCTCGATCACGCGCTCCAGATCGCTCGCCTTGAAGCGCACGACGTGGAGGATCGGGCCGAAGTTCTCGCGCCGCAGGTCGAGGATCGAATCCATCTCGATGATCGTCGGCGCGACGAAGCACCCGTCCTTGACGCTGCGCGGCAGCTTGCGCCGCCACACGGTGCGGCCGTTCTTCTTGCGCCGCGCGACGTGGCGCTCGAGCGCGGCCTTGGCGTCGGGATCGATCACCGGGCCGACGTCGGTCTCGAGCTCCTCGGGATCGCCGATCACCAGCGCTTCGAACGCGCCCTTGATCATCTCGAGCATCTCGTCGGCCACGTCGTCCTGCAGGTAGAGCACGCGCAGTGCGCTGCACCGCTGGCCCGCGCTCTGGAACGCGCTGTTCACCACGTCGCGCGTGACCTGTTCCGGCAGCGCCGAGCTGTCGACGATCATCGCGTTCTGGCCGCCGGTCTCGGCGATCAGCGTCGCGATCGGCCCATCGCGCGCTGCGAGGCTGCGGTTGATCGCGTGCGCGGTCGCGGTGGAGCCGGTGAAGGCGACGCCGGCGATGCGCGGATCGGAGGTGATCAGCTGGCCGACCTCGCCCGCGCCGGGCATGAGCTGGAACACATCTTCGGGAATGCCCGCCGCGTGACACAGCTTGACCGCGAGCGCGGCGATCAGCGGGGTCTGCTCGGCGGGCTTGGCGATCACTGCGTTGCCTGCCGCGAGCGCGGCGGCGGCCGGGCCGATGAAGATCGCGAGCGGGAAGTTCCAAGGGCTGATCGTGGCGAACACGCCGCGGCCGTGCAGACTCAGCCGGTTCTCCTCCCCGGTCGGCCCCGGCAGCGGGTGCGGCGCGGTGAACAGGCGGCGCGCTTCGTTGGCGTAGTAGCGCAGGAAATCGACCGCTTCGCGCAGTTCGAGCACCGCGTCCATCAGCGTCTTGCCCGCCTCGCGCTGGCACAGGCTGAGGAATTCGTCGGTGTGCGCCTCGAACATGTCGGCAGCGGCTTCGAGCAGCAGCGCGCGCTTCTCGCCGCCGAGCGAATCCCAGCCCGGCTGGATTGCCGAGGCGCGGGTGATCGCGACGTCGATCTCCTCGGGCAGCGCGTCGCGCCGGGTGCCGACCTCGTGCGTCAGGTCCTGCGGCTGGGTGATCGGCGCGACTTCGCCCTGCTCGGGCGAGCGCAGCGTCGGCTCGGCATGCCAGCGGCGCGCGTCGAGAACGTGCAGCCGTTCGAGCAGCGGCTCGATCACCAGCGGATCGGCGAGATCGATGCCCGCGCTGTTGCGGCGCCCCGGGAAGATGTCCGCGGGCAGGGGAATCGCGGGGTTGCGCCGCGGCTCCGTGGCCGCGAGCTCGGCCACCGGGTCGCCGGTCAGCTCGGTCACCGGCACCTCGGCGTCGGCCATGCGGTTGACGAAGCTGGAGTTCGCCCCGTTCTCGAGCAGGCGGCGCACGAGATAGGCGAGCAGGTCCTTGTGGGTGCCCACCGGCGCGTAGATGCGCACCGGCGTCTTGCGGTTGCCCTCGATCTGGCTGAGCTCGGAATAGACCTCCTCGCCCATGCCGTGCAGCCGCTGGAATTCAAAGGGTCCCTCGCCCTTTGCGGCCAGCGCCTTCACCGCGCCGATCGTATAGGCGTTGTGCGTCGCGAACGCCGGATAGAGCGCGTCGCGCGCCTCGAGCAGCTTGGCGGCGCAGGCGAGGTAGGAAACGTCGGTGCCGAGCTTGCGGGTGAAGACGGGGAAATCCTTGAAGCCGCCGACCTGGCTCAGCTTGATTTCCGTGTCCCAGTAGGCGCCCTTGACCAATCGCACCATCAGCCGCCGGTTGTGCTTGCGCGCGAGCTTGGCCACCCAGTCGCACAGCGGCACCCCGCGCTTCTGATAGGCCTGGATCGCGAGCCCGAAGCCTTCCCACTGTCCGCCGCCCGGCCGCGCGAAGATCGCGTCGTCCGCCACCAGCGCCTCGAGGATGTCGAGCGAGGGCTCGAGCCGCTCGGCCTCCTCGGCGTCGATGGTGAAGTGCATGTTGGCATCGCGCGCCTTGATCGCGAGCCCCTTGAGCATCGGGACCAGCGCCTTCACCGCCGCCTCGGCGTGGAAGTGGTCGTACTTGGGATAGAGCGCCGAGAGCTTGACCGAGATGCCGGGCGAGCTGGCGATACCGCCGTCGGTCTCGCGCGCGAGCCGCGCGATCGCGTTTTCGTAGGCGAGACGGTAGCGCTCGGCGTGCTCGAAGGTCATCGCCGCTTCGCCGAGCATGTCGAAGCTGTGGGTCAGGCCCTTGGCGCGCTCGGGCGCAGCGCGCTTCAGCGCCTCGTCGATCGTGCGCCCGAACACGAACTGCCCGCCGAGGATGCGCATCGCTTGCAACGTCGCCTTGCGGATCACCGGCTCGCCCAGCCGGTTCATCGTGCTGCGCAGCGTGCGGCCCATGCCGCGCTGGGTCTGCTCGGGCCGTTCAAGCACTTCGCCGGTCAGCATAAGCGAGAAGGTCGCGGCGTTGACGAAAGTCGAGGAGCTTTCGCCGAGATGCTCGGACCAGTCGATGTGGCCTATCTTGTCGCGGATCAGCGCGTCGGCGGTCTTGCTGTCGGGCACCCGCAGCAGGGCTTCGGCGAGGCACATCAGCGCGATGCCTTCCTCGGTCGCGAGCCCGAACTGCTGGAGGAAGGCGTCGATCCCGCTCGCCTTGCGCTCGCGCGCGCCCCCGATCAGCTTGCCCGCGAGCGCCGCGGCCTCGCCGTGAACCGCGCTCGCGGGCGCGGCCTGCCGCAGCCGCTCGGTGAGACAGGCCTCCTCTTCCTGCCGGAAAGCGAGGCGGACGGCGGTGCGGTCGAGGGGAGAGGAAACGGGCATCGGGCGACTCGTCTGGGCAGGGAGGAGGGACTCGGGCGGCCCTTGGACGCGCTTGCCGCCGCGATCAAGCGAAGTCGCGGGCGAGCGCGGCCGCTACGGCCATCTGCCCCTGCGCGCCGAGATGCAGGCCCAGCTTGCTGCGCCGCCAGAGCACGTCCTCGGCGGTATGGGCGAATTCCTCGCGCCGGAGATAGTCCGCCTCGACCTCGGTCAAACCGCCGCCGAGATCGCGGCCCATCGCGGCGAGCGAGCGAGCGCCGCCGATCACCCGCTCTATCCGCGTACCGTAGGCGCACGCCATACGCATCGCGGTGGGCTCGGGGAGCCACGGCCACAGGGCGCGAACTTCGGCGAGGAACGCGTCGAATCCGCCGGCGAAATCGCCGCCCGGCAGCGCAGCGTCGGCGGTCCAAGGGGCACCGGGAACCGGCATATGCCCGGCCAGCCGCTCCAGCGCGTGCTCGGCGAGTTTGCGGTAGGTGGTGATCTTGCCTCCGTAGACGCTGAGGAGCGGGGGAGCTTCGCCAGGAGCATCGACCGAGAAGACATAGTCGCGCGTCACGGTGGCGTTGCTGGCCGCGTGGTCCTCGTAGAGCGGGCGGATACCCGCATAGGTGGAGACGACGTCCGCCGGCACGACCGGTTCGCGAAAGTACTCGCTCGCCGCCGCACAGAGGTAGTCGCACTCGTCGTCCGAGATCGCCACCACGTCGCGGTCGCTCTCGAACAGCTGGTCGGTCGTGCCGATCAGGGTGAAATCGTGCTCGTAGGGGATCGCGAAGACGATCCGCCCGTCGCCGTTCTGGAAGAGATAGGCGTGAGGCCCCGCGAACTTGCGGCGGATCACGATATGGCTGCCCTTGACCAGCCGCAGATGCGCCACCGCGCGCCCGCCGGTCGCCATCGCAGCAACGTCGTCGACCCACGGACCCGCGGCGTTGGCGACAGCGCGCACCCTGACCGTCTTGCCGCGGCCCGCCCCGCGGAGCGTAGCGCGCCAGTGATCGCCCGCCCGCTCCAGCGCGATGCAGCGCGTGCGCGTCATCACCTGCGCCCCGCGCTCGCGTGCGTCGAGCGCGTTGAGCACCACGAGCCGCGCATCGTCCACCCAGCAATCCGAATACTCGAACCCTCTGGCGAAGCGCTCCTGCAGAATCGCATCATGCGGCGGCGCGCAAAGGTCGATTCCCTTGCTGCCCGGCAGCGAACCGCGACCGCCGAGCCTGTCGTAGAGGAACAGCCCCAGCCGCAGCATCCACTTGGGCCGCAGCCCGCGATCGTGCGGCAGCACGAAGCGCATCGGGCGCACGAGATGCGGTGCGATCCGCAGGAGAACCTCGCGCTCGCGCAGCGCTTCGCGCACCAGGCGGAATTCGTAGTGCTCGAGATAGCGCAAGCCCCCGTGGACCAGCTTGGTGCTCGCCGAGGAGGTGTGGCTGGCGAGATCGTCCTTCTCGACCAGCGCGACCTTCATTCCGCGCCCGGCGGCGTCGCGCGCGATGCCCGCTCCGTTGATGCCGCCGCCGATGACGAGAAGGTCGAGCATGTCCGCGCCCTATCGGCTCGCACCTGTGCTGGCGAGCCATTTGCATGGCGGTTTGCCGCGGCTATGGCGCGTCCGGAAGCATTGGGAGCGCGCGATGGCAGGCCGGTTTTTCGACGAATGGCAGGTAGGCGACCGGATCGAGCACGAGATCCGCCGCACGGTGACCGAGACCGACAACCTGCTGTTCACCACGATGACGCACAACCCGCAGCCGCTCCACCTCGACGCGGAGGCGGCGCGCGAAAGCGAGTTCGGGCAGATCCTCGTCAACGGCACTTTCACGTTCGCGCTGATGGTGGGGGTCAGCGTAGGCGACACCACGCTCGGCACGCTCGTCGCCAATCTCGGCTACGACAAGGTCGCCATGCCCAGGCCGGTCGCGATCGGCGATACGCTGCGCGCGACGAGCGAGGTCACCGCCCTGCGCGAATCGAAATCGCGCCCCGACGCGGGCATCGTCACCTTCGCGCACGAGATGCTCAACCAGCGCGGCGAGGTCGTCTGCCGGTGCGAGCGTTCGGCGCTGCTCAGGAAGAAGCCCGGCTGACCCCGCGCCCGGACGGGAGCCGATCGCAGCTTCGCCCGTTGCTTGGCGTGAGGTCGGCATGAACGATGATCCGCACAGCATCGAAGACGTGCTCGAGGGAATCGAGGATCTCGGCGAGCGTCGCGACCACGTCTGCGTCGGCGACGCGCTCGACGAATTCGGCCGCCGCAGCTTCGGGCCGATCCTCCTTCTGCTCCCGCTGATCGAGCTGTCGCCGATCGGTGGCATTCCCGGCGTGCCGACGTTTCTCGCACTGATGATCGCACTGGTCGCGGGGCAACTCGTGTTCGGGCGCGAGCACGTCTGGCTGCCAGGGTTCCTCGAGCGCCGTGCGATCGATGGCGACAAGCTCGCCCGCGCGGCGCATCGGCTCGACAAATCCGCGACCAGAGTGGACGGCTGGTTCCACCGGCGGCTCAGGCGGCTGACCGAGGGCGTCTGGCAGCGCGCGGCGGGCGTGGTCGTGATCGCGCTGTGCTGCACCGTTCCACCGCTCGAGCTCATCCCCTTCGCCAGTTCCGCGCCCATGATCGCGATCGCCGCCTTCGGCCTCGCGCTGATGGTGCGCGACGGGCTGCTGATGCTGATCGCCTTCGCGCTCTCGCTCGGCGCGATCGGGGTGACGATCGCGCTGCTCACCTCGGGCGCCGGAGCTTGACGATGCCGCCTGCTCTGCCATTGTAAGTGGCGGGTCGCAACCGAACCGGGATCGAGCGGGAGGGTGCGATGATGGCGGGATCGAGGATCGGGGCGGCGTGTCTGGCGCTCGCAGCGGCGCTCGCGCTGGCGGGTTGCGACGATCCGGCGAAGGAAGCGCAGCGCGCGGCCGATGCCGAAGCCGCAATCGAAGTGGCCGAGTTTCCGCAACAGGTTCTGTGGGGCGACACTCACCTCCACACCGACAATTCGATCGACGCGTTCGGCTTCGGCACTCGCCTCGGGCCCGAAGAAGCGCTCAAGTTCGCGCGCGGCGACAAGGTCACCTCGACCACCGGGCTCGAGGCGCAGCTTGCGCGTCCGCTCGATTTCCTCGTCATCGCCGATCATTCGGACGGGCTCGGCGCGACCCGGCGGCTCTACGATGCGCCGCGGCTGCTGATCCGCGATCCCACGCTGCGCCGCTGGCACGACATGATGCACGAATCGCCCGAGCAGTCGCAGCAGGCGATCGCCGAGCTGATCAACGCGGCTGCGACCGATACCTTGCCCGAAGCGCTGCGCGATCCCGAGGAGCAGGCGGAGAACAACCGCGAGATCTGGGATGCCCACCTGCAACTGATCGACCGCTACTACGAGCCGGGCACCTTCACCCCGCTCGCGGGCTTCGAGTACACGCTGATGCCGGGCGGCAACAACCTGCACCGCGTGGTCATGTTCCGCGACGGCTACGCGCGCACCAGTCAGGTCCTGCCCTTCCCCGGCGTGGGCGAAGGGCCGGTGGACCGGCTGTGGGACTACATGGACGCCTACGAGGAGGCGACCGGGGGCAAGGCGCTCGCGATCCCGCACAACTCGAACCTCTCGAACGGGCTGATGTTCGAGCTGACCGATTCGCAGGGCGGGCCGATGAGCGCCGATTATGCCCGCCGCCGTGCGCTGCGCGAGCCGGTGGTCGAGGCGACGCAGATCAAGGGCGACAGCGAATCGCACCCGTTCCTTTCGCCCAACGACGAGTTCGCGAGCTTCGGCGATCTGGGGTGGGAGCTCGGCAACCTGCCGCTGACCGCGCGCAAGGACAGCTCGATGCTTGCCGGCGAATACTTGCGCGAGGCGCTGAAGCGCGGGCTCTCGATCGAGCAGCGCACCGGCGCCAACCCTTACGCTTTCGGCATGATCGGCTCGACCGACAGCCACACCTCGCTCGCCACCGCCGACGAGGACAACTTCTTCGGCAAGCACACCGGCAACGAACCGGCGAACGAGGACCGCGCGCTCGAAGCGCAGAACCTCGGCACGCGGGAAGGCCGCTTCGGCTGGCACTACATGGCGGGCGGCTATGCCGCGGTCTGGGCCAGGGCGAACACCCGCGCGGAGATCTTCGACGCGATGATGCGGCGCGAGGTCTATGCCACCACCGGCCCGCGCATGACCGTGCGCCTGTTCGGCGGGTTCGATTTCACCGAGGCGGACTGGGATGGCGACTGGGTCCGCGCCGGTTATACCCGCGGGGTGCCGATGGGCGGCAAGCTGGCCGACCAAGGCCAAGCCCCGACTTTCATGATCTCCGCGCTCAAGGACCCCGAAGGCGCGCATCTGGACCGGGTGCAGATCGTCAAGGGCTGGATCACGCCCGAAGGCGTGCTGAACGAGAAGATCTACGACGTCGTCTGGTCCGATATGGACGCGCGCGCGAAAGTGGGCGGCAAAGTGCCCCCGGTCGGCGACACGGTCGACCGCGCGATGGCCCGCTACACCAACACCATCGGCGCGCCCGAACTGCGCGCGGTGTGGACCGATCCCGACTACCGCGAGGGCGAAAGCGCGTTCTACTACGTCCGCGTGCTCGCGATCCCGACCCCGCGCTGGCCGCTCTACGATGCGGTGCGCTTCGGGATCGAGTTGCCGCCCGAGGCGATGGCCGACGCGGTCGCGCAGGAGCGCGCCTACACCTCGCCGATCTGGCTCGGCCCGGCCAATCCCGAGTCGCGCGCCGAGCAGCAAACCGCGCGCGCCGGCGGCTGGTTCGCGCGCGAATGGCGGGTGCGCGGATGAAGCTGCCCGCCTGGACGCGCGAACCGCTGGTGCATTTTCTCGCCGCGGGCGCGGCGCTGTTCGCGCTGTTCGCCTGGCAGGGCGAACCCGCCGATCCGGCGAGCCGCACGATCGACGTGAGCCGCGAGGACCGCGCGCGGCTCGCGCTGCAATACGAGCGCACTATGCAGCGCCCGCCGACCGACGCCGAGCTCGACGTGCTGACCGAGCAGTTCGTGCGCGAGGAAGTCCTCTACCGCGAGGCGCTGCGCCTCGGGCTCGACCGCGACGATGCGGTGGTGCGCAAGCGCATGGCGAACAAGATGGATTTCCTCGCCCAAAGCATGGCCGAGACCGCCGAGCCGTCCGACGAGGTGCTCGCGCAGTGGCGTGCGGACCATCCCGCGCGCTTCGCGCCCGATGCGCGGCTGTCGTTCGACCAGCGCTTCTTCGCCGACCGCGCCGCCGCCGAGGCCGCGCTGCCCCGCTTGCAGGGGGGCGGCGAGGTGGCGGGAGAGGCGATCTCGCTCCCTGCATCGCTCGACGGCGCCGCGCGCGACCGCGTCGCCGACCGTTTCGGAGAGGCGTTCACTGGGCAACTCGACGCGATCGCGCCGGGCGCCGGCTGGCGCGGCCCGGTCGCCTCGGGCTTCGGCTGGCACGTCGTGCGGCTGCGCGCGCGAGAGACCGGCGAAGCGCAGCCGCTCACCGAGATCCGCGAGGCGGTCGAGAACGACTGGCGGGCCGCAACGATGGCGCAGCGGCGCGACGAAGCCTACCACTTGCTGCGCGACGCCTACGACGTGTCGATCGCGCGGTGAGGGCGCTCCTTGCCGCGATCCTCGCCTTGATGGCGCTAGCCGCCGCGCCCGCGCGGGCCGACGAATTGCGCCCCGGCTATCTCGAGATGACCGAAACCGCGCCGGGCCACTGGCGGCTCGCGTGGAAGGAGCCGTTCACCGCCCCGCCGATCGAGCCGCCACCGCCGCCGAGCCTACCGGCAAGCTGCCGCTACGCCGGCGAGGTCGAACAGGGCGCAGTCGGCCTCGCGATCGTCGGCGTGGCGCAAGCGCGCTGCGATGGGCCGGTCGGCGGCGGGGAGATCGGGATGCCGGGGCTGATCGGTCAGTCGGACATGCTCGTGCGCATCGCCCCGCTCGGCGAGCCGGTCCAGGCGCTGCGCCTCACCGCGGCCGAACCGCGCGCAACGATCGCCGCGCGGCCCGACCGCATGCAAGTCCTGCACAGCTATTTTGCGATCGGGGTCGAGCACATCCTGCTCGGCTGGGATCACCTGCTGTTCGTGATCGCGCTGGTCCTGCTGCTACGGCGCTGGAAGCCCGTGGTGCTCGCTGCGACCGCCTTCACCGTGGCGCATTCGATCACGCTCGCGGGCGCCTCGCTGGGCCTGCTCGGAATGCCGCAGCGCCCGGTCGAGGCGCTGATCGCGCTCTCGATCGTGTTCCTCGCGCTCGAGATCGTGCGGCTGCGCGCCGGACGCGAGAGCTGGACGCTGCGCTTCCCCTGGGCGATCGCGTTCGCCTTCGGGCTGCTTCACGGATTCGGCTTCGCCGGCGCGCTCGCCAGCATCGGGCTGCCGGAGGGCGAAATCGCCGCCGCGCTGCTCTCGTTCAATCTCGGGGTCGAGGCCGGGCAACTGCTTGTGGTCGCCGCCGCGCTCGCGCTGCTCGCGGCGGTCGAGCGGCTCGCACAGCCCGCGCTCGCCCCGGCGCTGCGGATCGCCGCCTACGGCATCGGGATCACCGGCTCGTACTGGCTGATCGACCGGGTGGTCGGCTGACGGGCCTTACCGAGGGCGCGTTATCTTGCCATTCACCCCGCCGCGCCTACATTGTGCGGCGAAAGGATCCCTGTTCCGATGAACGACGACAAGCAGCCCGACGGTCCCGAGAACGGCGGCGGTCCGAACCCCTGGCTCAAGAGCTTGATGGTCTGGGGCGGGATTTTCCTCGCGCTGGTGCTGCTCGTCTCGATGTTCGGCAACGCCGGGCAGCCCGCGGGCAAGGAAATCGGCTATTCGACCTTCCGCGAGAACGTCGAGGCCGGGCTGGTCAAGGATGTCACCATCTCGTCCGAGCAGATCACCGGCACGATGGACAACGGCGACGCCTTCACCACCGTCCCGGTGGCGAGCGACACGCGGCTGACCGAGCTGCTCGATGCGAACGGCGTCCAGTACACCGGCACCGTGCCCGAGCGGATGAATCCGCTGCTCTACGTGCTGATCCAGTCGCTGCCCTTCCTGCTCATCCTCGGCATCGCCTTCTTCGCGCTGCGCCAGGTCCAGAAGGGCGGCGGCGGCGGCGCGATGGGCTTCGGCAAGTCGAAGGCCAAGCTGCTGACCGAGAAGCAGGGCAAGGTGACGTTCGAGGACGTCGCCGGCATCGACGAAGCGCGCGAGGAGCTCGAGGAGATCGTCGAGTTCCTGAAGGATCCGCAGCGCTTCTCCAAGCTCGGCGGCCAGATCCCCAAGGGCGCGTTGCTGGTCGGCTCGCCCGGCACCGGCAAGACCCTGCTCGCGCGCGCGATCGCGGGCGAGGCGGGCGTGCCGTTCTTCACCATTTCGGGCTCGGACTTCGTCGAGATGTTCGTCGGCGTCGGCGCGAGCCGCGTGCGCGACATGTTCGAACAGGCCAAGAAGAACGCCCCGTGCATTGTGTTCATCGACGAGATCGACGCGGTCGGCCGCCATCGCGGCCACGGCCTCGGCAACTCGAACGACGAGCGCGAGCAGACGCTGAACCAGCTCCTCGTCGAGATGGACGGCTTCGAGGCGAACGAGGGCATCATCATCATCGCCGCCACCAACCGCCCCGACGTGCTCGATCCTGCTTTGTTGAGGCCTGGCCGCTTCGACCGTCAGGTGGTGGTGCCGGTGCCCGACATCGACGGGCGCGAGAAGATTCTCGCGGTGCACATGAAGAAGGTGCCGCTGGCGCCCGACGTCAATCCGCGCACGATCGCGCGCGGCACGCCCGGTTTCTCCGGCGCCGATCTCGCCAACCTCGTCAACGAAGCCGCGCTGCTCGCCGCGAGGCGCAAGAAGCGCCTCGTCGCGATGCAGGAGTTCGAGGACGCGAAGGACAAGGTCATGATGGGCTCCGAGCGCCGCAGCATGGTCATGACCGACGACGAGAAGAAGATGACCGCCTATCACGAGGCCGGCCATGCGCTCGTGGGGCTCAACGAGCCCGCCTCGGACCCGATCCACAAGGCGACGATCATCCCGCGCGGCCGCGCGCTGGGCATGGTCATGCGCCTGCCGGAGCGTGACAACTACTCGTATCATCGCGACAAGATGCACGCCG
The DNA here is from genome assembly GCA_946886565.1 of uncultured Altererythrobacter sp. Next base: position 134,995 of record CAMPIX010000007.1, on the reverse strand, counting down.
ACCTCGCGGTCGCGATGGGCGGGCGCGTGGCGGAAGAGATCATCTTCGGCCACGACAAGGTCTCGAGCGGGGCCTCGTCGGACATCCAGTACGCGACCAAGCTGGCGCGCAACATGGTCACCAAGTGGGGCATGAGCGACAAGCTCGGGCCGCTGCAATACGAGGAGAGCCAGGAAGGCTACCTCGGCATGGGCCAGACCGCGCGCACGATGGGCTCGAGCGAGACCAACAAGCTGATCGACGCCGAAATCCGGCAATTGGTCGACGGCGCGCACAAGCGCGCGACCGAGATCCTCCAGACGCAGGAAGACAAGCTCCACCTGCTCGCGCAGGCGATGCTCGAGTACGAGACGCTGACCGGCGACGAGATTAAGCAGCTCCTGAAGGACGGCAAGCTCGACCGCCCCGACGCCCCGCAGGGCCCGGCGATGCGACCGGTCACCGGCTCGGCGATCCCCAAGGCCGGCAAGCGCTTCGGCGGCAACGAAGGCGCCCCGCAGGGGGCGTGAGGCTGGCGAAGGCGGGCGTTCCGGGGTATGTTGACGGCATGACCAAGCTCTCGCCCATCGTTTCCGAGTTCGAGACCGAAGAGGAAGCGGCCGCCTACGACGCGTGGTTCCGCGCCAAGGTCCAAGCCTCGCTCGCCGACACGCGCCCGCCAGTGCCGCATGACGTCGTCATGGCCGAGATGCAGGCGATCATCGAAAAGGCTCGCACGGGGCGCAAGTGAGGCTGATCTGGCGCGAAGAGGCTCGCTCCGGGCCGCGCGCGATCATAACCTACATCGCTCAACGCAATCCCGCCGCCGCGTCGGATCTCAAGGAAAGAATCGAGCTCTGCGCCGAGCGGCTAGTGGATCATCCGTTCATGTATCGCCGCGGCCGAGTGCAAGGCACGCTTGAGGCGGTTGTGCATCCCAACTACATCGTCGTCTATCGTGTTACCGAAGATGCGATTGAAATTCTCACCGTCCTGCACAGCCGCCAGCAATATCCGCCAGCGAGCTAAGGCCTGAACGCCATCACGCCGCCGTAACGCCGACCAGCGCAACGAACAGTGTGATCGCGACCCAGGCGGAGAAGCTCAGCGCGAGCATGCGCCAGAACGCGCCCCAGCGCCCGAGGCCGTAGGCGCCGCGCAGCTGGCGGTACATGTGCACCGGCGCGTAGAGCAGCAGCAGCCCCCCGATCGCGCCGAGCCCGTAGTAGAACAGCACGCTCGCCAGCGCGGCAAGAGCGATCATGAAGGTGATCGAATAGGTGGTGAAGACCGTGTGATCGTAGCCCTTGAAGCGACGCGACAAGGGAAACAGCAGCCATACGAACGGCACGCTCAGCGGGATCAGCATCCAGCTGTACTTGTAGGCGTTGGTCTGCGCCTTGTAGATGGCGAGCTGCGGATTTTCGCGCACCTTCTCGATCGCGCTGGTAACCCGGTTGCCCTCGGGCAGCGGATTCTCCTCGAAACCCTTGCGGAAATCGCGCTCGAAGTTCGTTCCGACGTTGCCGAGCACCATGCGCAGGCCCTGCTGGTCCTCTTCGAGCGAAGCAATTTGCTGGTCGATCTCGGCCTGCTCGGCAGGCTCGTCCTCGGTCTGCCGCTCGCTCCGCAGTTCGGCGAGCTGCGCCTCGTTGGTGGCATAGGCCGACTTGACCTGCTCGATGCCGTCCACCGGCGGCGCGAAATTCGTCGAGCCGCCCAGCGCACTGAACAGCGCGTAACTGAGAAACACTACGAACAGGAACAGCGCGATCGGGCTGACATAGCTGGCGCGCTTGCCATCGATATATTCGCGGGTGAGCTTGCCCGGCTTCCACAGCAGCAGCGGCAGCGTGCGCCAGGTCTTGCCTTCGAAATGGAGCACGCCGTGGAGCAGGTCGTGGAAGAAGGCGCGCAGCGTGCGGTGGACGTGCGCGCGCTGGCCGCAGTTGTGGCAATGCGGCCCCGCCAGCGGCGTCCCGCAGTTGAGGCACGCGCTCTCTCCGGTGTGGCCGCCTTCGCCGGCGGGCGCCGCCTCGCCCGCGCGCGGCTCGACCGCCCGCGCCGCCATCGCCCCGGTGGCGATATCCGCCATGCCCTCGCCGATCCCTGTCATGGGCGGTGTTCTAGTCGGGTAAGGCGGCGGAGAAAAGCGCTTCGCGACCGGGCGCGGATGCGAAAAGGGCCGCCCTCGCGGGCGGCCCCATCGAAACGGTATCCGGCAAACCGTCAGCCGTCGTAGTCGGAGCCGATCGAAGTCGAGCGCGCCGGGGCCGACGCGGTGATGCGCAGCGCCTCGGCCGACTGGCTGAGCGAGCCGATCTCGTCGGCCTCGTCCTCGTCGTCGGGAAGGATCTTCTGCAGGTTGACCGTCAGCGATTCGGCCAGTTCCTTCGGGCGGATCGTCTGCTCGGCGATCTCGCGCAGCGCCACGACCGGATTCTTGTCGCGGTCGCGGTCGATGGTCAGCTCGGCCCCGCCCGAGATTTCGCGCGCGCGCTGCGCGGAAAGCAGGACGAGATCGAAACGGTTGGGAACCTTGTCGACGCAATCTTCGACGGTAACGCGCGCCATATGGCACTCCGGTAGCAAATGGTTGTGCGGAAGAGCGCGCGAGCTAGGCGTTCGGCGCACGAGAGTCAAGGATTTGCGCCCCGGCCCGCGCGCGCGTAAGCCCGACCGATGGCGGGCGGCGACCTTTATTGCGAGCGCGGAGAGTGCGGCGCGCCGGACACCGCTTTTACCGAGCCCGAACCGTTCGCGGTCGAGGCCTGCGGCCAGGCTCTCACCTTCTACCCCGCGGGCGAGGACCGCCGCGAGGCGCTGTTCGCGATGGTCCGCGCCGCGCGCCGCTCGCTCAAGCTGTGTTTCTACATCTATGCCGAGGACCGCACCGGCACCGCGCTGCGCGAGGCGCTGATCGAGGCGGCCGGGCGCGGAGTCGCGGTCACGCTGATCGTCGACAGCTTCGGAGCCTCGGCCAGCGACGCCTTCCTTGCACCGCTGCGCGCATCCGGGGCGATAGTCTATTGCTTCAGTCCGCGCTGGACCCAGCGCTACCTGATACGCAATCATCAGAAGATGGTCGTCGCCGACGACGAGCGTGCGATCTTCGGCGGGTTCAACATCGAGGATTCGTATTTCGCGCTGCCCGAAGCAAACGGGTGGAGCGACCTCGCGATCGGGATCGAGGGGCCGGCGGTCGCAGGGCTCGCCGAATGGTTCGCCCGGCTCGAGGGCTGGTGCGACGTCGACGACGGCAAGTTCCGCAAGATCCGCCATGCGGTGAAAAGCTGGGACTGGACTTCGGGCGGCGCGCGGTGGCTGGTCGGCGGGCCGACGCGCGGGCTCTCGACCTGGGCGCGCTGCGTCAGCGACGACCTGATCCGCGGCGAGCGTCTCGACATGCTGATGGCCTACTTCTCGCCACCCAACCGCTTGCTGCGCCGGATCGGCCGCATCGCGGCAAAGGGCGAAACCCGGCTGGTGATGGCGGGCAAGAGCGACAACGGCGCGACTATCGGGGCGACCCGGTCGCTCTACGACTACCTGCTGCGCAAGCGCGCCGGCGTGTGGGAGTTCCAGCCGTGCAAGCTGCACACCAAGCTGATCGTGCTGGACGACACGGTCTATCTGGGCAGCGCCAATTTCGACATGCGCAGCCTCTACCTCAATCTCGAGCTCATGCTGCAGGTGAAGGACGCCGCGCTTGCCGAGCGGATGCGCGAATTCGTGTCGCATCATGTGGAGGCATCGCAACGGATCACGCCCTCGCTCCACAAGGCCCGCGCGACGCTGTGGAACCGCATTCGCTGGAATCTCGGCTGGCTGCTCGTCTCGGTGGTCGACTACACGGTAAGCCGGCGGCTGAACCTGGGGCTTTAGTCCCAGATCACCCGGATCGTGAGACGCTAGTCGTAGTCGTTCGAGCGCCGATCCTCTTCGGCCAGATCGGAGAAGCGCGTGATCCGGGGTTCGAAGCGCAGCCGCACCTTGCCGGTGGCGCCGTGCCGTTGTTTCGCGACGATCAGCTCGGCAAGACCGAACACCCGCTCCATTTCGCTCGCCCAGGCTTCGTGTGCCTCGTGGGTCTTGGCGTCGTCGCTCTCGACCGGGCGCTTGGGTTCGCGCGCGGCGACATAATAGTCCTCGCGGTAAATGAACCACACCATGTCGGCGTCCTGCTCGATCGAACCCGATTCGCGCAGGTCCGAGAGCATCGGGCGCTTGTCGTCGCGCTGCTCGACCGCGCGGCTGAGCTGCGAGAGCGCGATCACCGGCACGTCGAGTTCCTTGGCGAGCGTCTTCAAGCCGCGGCTGATCTCCGAAATCTCGTTCACCCGGTTGTCGCTGGCGCGGCCCGAGCCTTGCAGGAGCTGGAGGTAGTCGACGACCACCAGCCCGATGTCGTGCTTGCGCTTCAATCGCCGCGCGCGGGTGCGCAGCGCGGCGATGGTGAGCGCAGGGGTGTCGTCGATGAACAGCGGCAGCTCGGCGAGCCGCTGGCTGGCGAACGAGAGTTTCTGGAAGTCGTCGCGGCTGATCTTGCCCATGCGCAGCGCTTCGGAGCTGATCCCCGCCTGCTCCGCCAGAATACGCGTCGCGAGCTGGTCGGCGCTCATCTCGAGGCTGAACATGGCGACGCCTGCGCCGACCGACTTCTCCTCGTCGATCGTGTCGCGCCGGTCGCGCAGCAGCCGGTCGGCGCAGTTGAAGGCGATGTTGGTCGCGAGCGAGGACTTGCCCATGCCCGGACGCCCGGCGAGGATGATGAGATCGGACTTGTGTAAACCGCCGCACTTGTCGTTGATCGAGGTGAAGCCCGAGGTCTTGCCCGAGATATGGCCGCCCGAGTTGATCGCCAGTTCGATCATCCCGAGCGCCTTGTTGGTCGCCATGCCGAAGCTCGCGGCCTCGCTGCTGACCGATGCGCCCTCGGCGACCTTGAACAGGTCTGCCTCGGCCTGCGCGATGCGGTCCATCGGTGCCACGTCCTCGCTCGTGTCGAGCGCGCCCTCGACCAGCGTGCGCCCAACGCTGACCAGTTCGCGCAGCAGCGCCAGGTCGTAGATCTGCTGCGCCAGCTCGCGCGGGGCGAGCAGGCCCTGCCCGTCGGCGGTGAGCTGCGCGAGATAGGTGATCCCGCCCAGTTCCTTCAGCGCCTCGTCGGCTTCGAAGTAGGGCTTGAGCGTGACCGGAGTGACCACGGCGTTGCGGTCGAGCAGGGTCAGCACGCGCTCGTAGATGCGCTGGTGTACGGGTTCGAAGAAATGCTCGGGCCGCACCGCGACCGGCAGCTCCTCGATCACCCGGTTGTCGATCAGCACCGCGCCGAGAAACGCCGCCTCGGCCTCGATATTGGCGGGCAGCGCGCGGCCCGGCTGGGCCTCGGCGTCGGGGCGGATCATAAGGTCTTGGTCGGCCATCGGCGGCCTTGTGCGCAGGCCCGCCGCGCGATGGCAATAGGTGTGAGGATATGCGTGCTTGTGGATAGCGGGGATGACGCTCGGAGGGATAGATTTTTCGTTCCGCAGGAGCCCCCAGAGAAGCTGGAGGGCGCAAAGACGTATTTTTTCACGCTAGGCGCGAAGACGGCGTGCTCGCGGCAGAGCCGGGTTCCATCTTCGCGCGCAGCACTTGCAGGTAATGCGCCTTCGGCGCGAGTCGATACGATCTTTTCGCGTCTTCGCGCCTTTGCGTGAGCCAAACCCATTTCTCCTCGGAGTTCTCAGCTTCGCTGCGCCCTCTGCACGAACCAACTTCTTGTGCAGCGCTTGAGGGACGTTAAAGCGCGCCAATGGACAAGATCATCATCGAAGGCGGCAAGCGCCTTTCCGGCACGATTCCGATCTCGGGCGCGAAGAACGCCGCGCTCACGCTGATCCCCTGCGCGCTGCTGACCGAAGAGCCGCTGACGCTGCGCAACCTGCCGCGGCTGGCGGACATCGACGGGTTCCAGCACCTGATGAACCAGTTCGGGGTCACCACCTCGATCCAGGGCACGCGGCCGGAGGACTTCGGGCGGGTAATGACGCTCGAAGCGCCGCGGATTACGAGCACGGTCGCGCCTTACGAGCTGGTGCGCAAGATGCGCGCCTCGATCCTCGTATTGGGCCCGATGCTCGCGCGGATGGGCGAGGCGACCGTCTCGCTGCCCGGCGGTTGCGCGATCGGCAACCGTCCGATCGACCTGCACCTGAAGGCGCTGGAGGCGTTCGGGGCCGAGATCGAGCTCGCGCAGGGCTACGTCCGCGCCCACGCGCCCGACGGCGGGCTGCCAGGCGGCGAGTTCGACTTCCCGGTGGTCTCGGTCGGTGCGACCGAGAACGCGCTGATGGCCGCGGCGCTCGCCAACGGCACCTGCCGCCTGTTCAACGCCGCGCGCGAGCCCGAGATCGTCGACTTGTGCAACCTGCTCGTCGCGATGGGCGCGGAGATCGAGGGCATCGGCAGTTCGGACCTGACGGTCCACGGCGTGAAGCGGCTGCACGGCGCGACCTACCGGGTGATGGCGGACCGGATCGAGGCGGGCTCCTACGCATGTGCGGCGGCGATCACCGGAGGCGAGGTGCTGCTCGCAGGCGCGAAGGCGGAGGAGATGCAGGCGACGCTCCACGCGCTGCGCAACATCGGCGTGCACGCCGCGAGCGAGGGCAAGGGGGTGCGGATCGCAGCGGACGGCAGATTGAAGGCGGTCAACCTCTCGACCGCGCCCTACCCCGGCCTCGCGACCGACATGCAGGCGCAGCTGATGGCGCTGCTGACCCGCGCCGAGGGCGCGAGCGTGCTGACCGAGACGATCTTCGAGAACCGCTACATGCACGTGCCCGAACTGAACCGCATGGGCGCGCATATCGAGACCTCGGGCCGCACGGCGATCGTGCACGGCGTCGAGCGGCTGACCGGGGCCGAGGTGATGGCGACCGACCTGCGGGCTTCGATGAGCCTGGTCATCGCCGGGCTTGCGGCCGAAGGGCGGACCGAGGTGCGCCGGCTCTACCACCTCGACCGCGGCTACGAGCGGCTCGAGGAGAAGCTCGCGCTGGTCGGCGCGCAGGTCGAACGCGTCGGCGACGAATAGTCTCGCGCGCCCGGACCTTTCCGCCGTGCGCCGCGTTGGCGAGTCGAAAGGAGTCCCTTCCATGGCACTGTTGAAACTCGCGGCGCTCGGCGCCCTCGGCTACGTCGGGTACAAGTTCTACGAGAACCAGAAGTCCGATCGCGCGGCCTTCGCCGGCAATCAGGGCGACGCCAGCGTGCGCGATGCCGGGCCCGAGGCCATGCGCGACAAACCCAAGCGCTGGAGCAAGACCGACGAAGCGAGCGACGAGAGCTTCCCGGCGAGCGATCCTCCCTCCACGTACTGAGGCGCTTCGCCCTGATGCGGCCGGACGGGTCGGGCCTCGCGGTCCGGCCCTTTCGTGTCAGGCGTTGGCGACCAGCCACAGCCGGATCGCTCCGGCGAGGCCCGGCGGGGTCTCGGCCGCGATCCGCTCCTCGTCGATCCGCGCGACCAGGGCATTCACCGGTAGTCCCTCGCGCGCGGCGGCGTCGCGCAGCATGTCCCAGAACAGCGGCTCGAGGCTGATCGAGGTTTTGTGCCCGGCGATCTCGACCGAACGCTTGACCGGCGGGTGATAGGGGGCGGGCATCGGGTCGGCTCTAGCGCTGCGCGCGCTGCCTGTCGCCATCGAGGGTGCGCCTACGATTTTTTAGGGGTGGATGGCCTGCGGGCCGCATCCTAGACTTTTCGCACGAGACGAGGCGAATACGGGCGAACGCATGTCGCAGGGCTACCAGGCGCTGACTGAAAAGGAAAAGCAGACGCTGCGCCTGATCGTGTGCGGGCACGATGCGAAATCCACCGCGCGCCAGCTCGGCCTATCGGTCCACACGATCAACGAGCGGCTGCGCGTGGCGCGGCGCAAGCTCTCGGTCTCGAGCAGCCGCGAGGCGGCGCGGCAACTGCTCGCGAAGGAGGGCGGGGGCCCCGATTTTCTGGTGGGCAAGCAAATGGGGGAAGCCGGCGCCGCCGCCGGCGTGCCAGATCATGACGCACCGAACGACGGTCGAGAGGCGAGCACCCGCTTCGCCTGGGCAATCAAAGGAGTTGTCGTCATGTCCCTGATTCTCGCAACACTCGCGCTGGCAACGCTGCACGAGGGGCCCGCGCCCTCGGCCGCGCTCACCGAGCCTACGCCAACCGGGCAGGCCACCGCGGCAGCCCCGGCTGCGGATTCGGAAGTTCTGCGCTCGGCGCGCGAATGGCTCGCGCTGGTCGGCGAGGGCGACTGGGCCGCGAGCTACGAAGCCACCGCGCGGTCGTTTCAGGAGATGAACACGCTCGAGGTGTGGACCTCGGTCTCGACCGAGGTCCGCAGCGATGTCGGCGAAGTGGTCTCGCGCACCGCGATCAGCCAGGACAGCGTCCCCGCCCCGCCCGCGGGATACGAGATGGTCAAGTTCCGCACCAGCTTCACCAACCGGCCGAACGCAGTCGAAACGCTCACGCTGGTCCGCGAGGGGCAGGAGTGGAAGGTGGCGGGCTACTACATCGACTAGGGCATTGGAGGTTCGGTGAAGAAGCCGGACGAATTCGTTCCTCCACTGCAAGGGGAGGTGGCAGGCGCGTTAGCGGCTGACGGAGGGGTGTCGCCCTATCGGATCACGGGACACCCCTCCACCACCGCCTGCGGCGGCGGTCCCCCTCCCCCTCCGGGGGGAGGATCCACGTTAATGCAGTGGCTGGTCGTCGATCGGCCCAAGCTCATTGGGCCTCGACTTTACTCCGCCGCCTGGATCCTATCGAGATAGGCCACGTCGCCGCGGTCGAGCGCGTCGCCGGGCTTGGCACGGGTGCCGTCTTCGCGAAAGCCCACGCGGTCGGGCTTGACCAGGCGCAGGTCCTTGGGGCCGAGGATGCGGCCATCGTGTGCCAGGATCGAGGTCGGTCCGATCGGCAGACGGTCGAACTCGTCGACCAGCACCGGGTCTTCGACCACCTCCGATCCGTATTTCTGTCCCCACTGGCGCAGCGCGACCATCGCGGGGAGCAGGTCGAAGCCCTTTTCGGTCAGCCGATATTCTATCCGCCGCCGGTCGTCGGGGCACGGCTGGCGGTCGAGAATGCCGTGCTCGACCAGCTTGGCGAGGCGGTTCGAGAGAATGTTCCGCGCGATGCCGAGCTCGCTCAGGAATTCCTCGAAGTGATGCAGGCCGTTGAAGCTCGCACGCAGGATCATGAAGCTCCATCGCTCGCCCATGACCTCGAGCGCCTCGGGCAAGCCGCAGCTGGTCAGCTCGCGTAGCGGTTCTCTCACGTCACCCATCGCATCGTTCTCCCGACGCCCAATCTAGCATGAACTGTAGCCCGAAGCCGCGTCGCCACAAAATTGAAACTACGTTTTCACTTGCAACCTATCGTATATGGAGATAAGTAGCGATTCGCAACGGGTATCTAATCGAAACCTGATTGTCATAAATGCCCCTGCGTACAAGGACAAGTCCGATGAACCTCTCCTCCCCCATCTTCCGCACCGCGGGCGCGGCTTCGCTGGCGCTCGTCTACAGCGCGCTGACCCTTGGCGCACTCGTTGCTCCAACCCCGGCCCAGGCCAACGGCGCGGCGTTCTACACCGTCGAGCTCGCCACGCCTGCGGCCGAGCGGACCAACGTGATCGGCGGGCTCGCCTGGCAGTGCCAGGGCACCACCTGCACCGCCGCCAAGGGCGGATCGCGCCCAGTGGTCGTCTGCCAGCGCGTATCGCGCGAGCTCGGCGAAGTCACTGCCTTTGCTGCAGCGGGCGAAACGCTTCCCGCCGAAGACCTCGTCCGCTGCAACGGCAAGTAATCCCCCACCCCGTCCTCTCCAGAATGGGTGGCAACTGCAAGGGCCTCCGGCACCGCGCCGGGGGCTCTTTTTTCAGATCAGTTCGCGCGCGACGAGATCGCGTTCGAGCGCCGGAGCATCGGCGAAATGATGGACCTGCCACCCGAGCGCCTGCGCGGTCTCGATATTGGCGCGGTTGTCGTCGATGAACAGCATCGCCTCGGGCGCGTGGCCGAAGCGCTGCGCGGCGAGCGCGAAGATCGCCGGATCGGGCTTGGCCAGCTTCTCGCGCCCCGAGACGACGATGTCGCCGAAGCGGTCGAGCAGCGGCGCGGTCGGGCGGAACATGTCCCAGAACTCGGCGCCGAAGTTGGTGATCGCGTAGAGCGGCACGCCGCGCGCCGCGAGCCGCTCGACCAGCGCCGCGGTGCCCGGAACCGGGCCGGGAATGGTCTCGAGAAAGCGCGTGGCGTAAGCCTCGATCAAGTGCGCGTGCTCGGGAAACTGGGCCTGGCGCTCGGGCACCATCGCGGCGAGCGGGCGGCCGCGGTCGTGCTGGAAGTGCCATTCCTCGGTGACGACTTCGGCGAGGAAGCGGTCGAGCTCGGCCGGATCGTCGATCAGCTTGGCGAACAGCGCGCGCAGCTCCCACTGCACCAGCACGCGGCCCACGTCGAATACGACGGCCTCTACGTCAGACATACAAAAAGCCCCCGCTTTCGCGAGGGCCCTTCGATTCCATCGCGGCCGCGAGCGAGTCGCGGCGCGAGCCGCATCAGCCCTGGCGGGCCTTGAAGCGGCGGTTGGTCTTGTTGATGACGTAGGTGCGCCCGCGGCGACGGATCACGCGGCAATCGCGATGGCGGCCCTTGAGCGACTTGAGGCTGTTGCGGATCTTCATTGGTCTTTCCCGGGAACGAAATCGGCACCGGAGATGGCCCCCGATGCCGCAAAATCAAGCCGCGCGCCTAAGGGTGGCGGGCGGCAAAGTCAAGCGCTCAGGCGGCCGGCCGGGCGCGCTCCGGAGCCTCCTCGCCGCGCCCAAGGTCGCCCAGCACTTGCTCGCCGAGCACGCGCTCCCACTGCAATGCGTGGAATACGATCTGCTCGAGATCGGCGTGGCGCGGCTCCCACGGCAGCGTCGCGCGGATCCGCGACGGGTCGGAGACCAGCGAATCGGGGTCGCCCGCGCGGCGCGGGCCGTAGTGGCGCTCGATCGCGCGCCCGGTCACCCGATCGACCGCGTCGAGCACTTCGTCGACCGAGAACCCGCGGCCGTAACCGCAGTTCATCGTCAGCGAACGCTCCGGCTCGGCGATCAGCGCCTCGAGTGCGAGCACGTGCGCCGCGGCGAGATCGCTCACGTGGATGTAGTCGCGCACCCCGGTGCCGTCGGGCGTGGCATAATCGGTGCCGAACACGTCGACATGGCCGCGCTTGCCGGTCGCGGCTTCGCACGCGACCTTGATCAGGTGCGTCGCGCCCGCGGTCGATTGCCCGGCCCGCGCCTGCGGATCGGCCCCCGCGACGTTGAAATAACGCAGCGCGCAGTAGTTGAGCGGGTGCGCCGCAGCGACATCGGCGAGCATGCGCTCGGTCATCAGCTTCGACCAGCCGTAGGGATTGATCGGGTGCTGCGGCGTGCTTTCGGTCACCGGCGAGACCTCGGGAATCCCGTAGGTCGCCGCAGTGCTCGAGAAGATCATGTGCGGCACGCCAGCCGCGACGATCGCGGCTATCAGCGCGCGGCTCTTGGCGGTGTTGTTGTCGTAGTACTTGAGCGGGTCGGCGACCGATTCGGGCACCACCACCGAGCCGGCGAAATGCATCACCGCGCCGATCCGCTGCTCGGCGAAGATCCGCGCGAGCAGGTCGCCATCGGCGACGTCGCCGCGGTAGAACGGCACCGAGGATGGCACCGCGAAGCGCACCCCGGTCGAGAGGTCGTCGACCACCGCCACCGGCCAGCCGGCGTCGAGCAGCGCGAGCACGGCGTGGCTGCCGATATAGCCGGCGCCCCCGGTCACCAGCACGGGTGGCTTGCTGTCCATCATGTGGCGTTAGTCCAAACGTGGTAAAGGAACCGTTTCGCGGGCGGGCCGCGCGGGCACGCAAGGCCCCGCCCGTGCGTTGTGCAGACGAAGCGGGCGCGCGCGTCGTCCGCGTGGAGAAGGAGTCGCCCCATGAAGCCTGCCAAGTTCGCGATCGCCAGTGCGGCGCTCGCCTCGCTCGCCGCCTGCGCCACCCCGGTCGTGACCGGCCCGGTGGAGGTCACGCGGTTCGTCGAATCCACCGCGAGCGCGCGGCTCGGTCAGGGCACGATCTTCGTCGAGACGGCCCCCGGGGTCGAAGGCGATTCGCTCGCGCTCGCGCCGTACAAGGAGGCGATTGCGCGCGAGCTCGAGTCGCTGGGCTACCGCGAAGGGTCGCGCGCCGCCGCCACCCAGGTCGCGCAGGTGTGGGTCGAGCGCTACCGCAGCGTCGGCGGCGAGCGGCGCGGGCCGGTCAGCGTCGGGGTCGGCGGCTCGACCGGGTCGTACGGTTCGGGGGTCGGCCTCGGGCTCGGGATCAACCTTGGCGGCGGCGGTCCGCGCGAGATGATCGACACCGAGGTTCGCGTGATGATCCGTGACAAGTCGACCAACGCGACATATTGGGAAGGCCGCGCGCAATTTTCGGTAAGCGGCAATTCGCCTTATGCCGATACCTCCGCCAATGCCGCGGCCGTGGCAGACGCGCTGTTCCGGAACTTTCCGGGCAACGACGGCGAAACGATCGAAGTAAGGGTTTCCGAGTGAGCAAGAGCGCCAGTAGCATCGACATCGACGGCAATTTCGACGGCGGCAATATCGAGGTATTGTCGGTCGACGGCGCAAGCGCGACGCTCGCGATCCGGCAGGACCACCTGTCCGAGTTCAAGCAGTGGTTCCATTTCCGCGTCAGCGGCGCGGCCGGGCGCGAACTCACGCTCAAGATCACCGGGCTCGAGAGCTCGGCCTATCCGCTCGGCTGGCCGGACTACAACTGCCGGGTGAGCGAGGACCGCGAATACTGGGCGGCCGCGCCGAGCACTTACGACAAGGGCGAAGACGGCGGCACGCTCACCGTGCGCTACACCCCCGCGAGCGACCTAGCCTGGTTCGCCTATTTCGCGCCGTACTCGATGGAGCGCCATCACGACCTCGTCGCCGAATGCGCGGCGAGCGAGGGGGTCGACTACCGCCGCCTCGGCACGACGCTCGACGGGCAGCCGATCGACTGCCTCGAAATGGGCGAAGGCGACAAACAGGTCTGGCTCTACGCGCGCCAGCACCCGGGCGAGACCCAGGCCGAATGGTGGATGGAGGGCGCGCTCGAGCGGCTGACCGATCCCGCCGACCCGGTGGCGCGCGCGCTGCGGGCGAAGTGCCGCTTCCACGTCGTGCCCAACTGCAACCCCGACGGTTCGCGCCGCGGCCATCTGCGCACCAATGCCAAGGGGGTGAACCTCAACCGCGAGTGGGACGAACCGACGTCCGAGAACTCGCCCGAGGTGCTCGCGCTGCTGGGCGCGATGGACGAAACCGGGGTCGACTTCGCGATGGACGTCCACGGCGACGAGGCGATCCCCGCGGTGTTTCTCGCCGGCTACGAGGGCATTCCGGGGCTGACCGACGACCACTACGCCGGCTTCACCCGCTACCGCGCGATCCTCGAGCGGCGCACGCCCGATTTCCAGAGCGCCAAAGGCTACGTCGCCTCGAAGCCGGGCGCGGCGAACATGTCGATGAGCACCACGCAGGTCGCGCACCGCTTCGGCGCCACCGCGATGACGCTGGAAATGCCCTACAAGGACAACGACGACCTGCCCGATCCCGAGCAGAACTGGTCGCCCGAGCGCTGCATGCAGCTCGGCCGCGACTGCCTCGGCGCATTGCTGGAGTGGTTCGAGACCGGCGACTGAACGGTCCGTCGCGCCAAACGGACGGATGGGCCGGCGGTTCATGACACGGCAAGCCGTCCGCGCGGAATCGCGGGAGCGTGCAATTCGATGCACGCGAAAAAAGGACATAACGATGAAAAGAGTTTTCGCGCTGGCGGCGGTCGCAGCCGGCCTCGTTGCGGCCCCGGCCGTGGCGCAGGACAACACCGCACCCGGCGGCCTCTACGTGGGCGCCCTCGGCGGTTACGAGGGGATCGACGTCGAATCGTCCGACGGCTCGGTCAGCGCCGATGCCGATTCGGCGGTTTACGGCGTCGCCGCGGGCTACGACCTCAGCCTCGGCAGCGCCTTCGTCGGGATCGAGGGCGAGCTTTCGACCAGCGGCGGCTCGACCGAGTTCCCCGACAGCTTCGACGGCGCGCGCGACGGGCTCGACGCCGACGGCCAGTACTACATCGGCGCGCGCGCCGGTGTTGCGCTGACGCCGGGCATCGCGGCCTACGGCAAGGTCGGTTACACCGCGCTCGACACCGAGGCGTTCACCTCCGCGGGCTCGCTCGACGAACTCGAAGAAAACGCGGGCGGCCTGCGCTTCGGCGGCGGCCTGCAGGTGCAACTGCCCGGCCCGTTCGAAGGCCGGCTCGAATATCGCCGCTCGCGCTACGAAGACGTGGCCGATGGCGCTTTCGGCGACGTGACGACCGATCAGGTCGTCGCGGGCGTCGGCGTGCGCTTCTGACTGGCGGCGCCCCCTTCCTGTGGGGGAAGGGGGCGCTACGTCAGACTGGCGGGACCGAAAGCCTGCGGCAACAAGGCGGAAAGCGTGGTGCGGCGCACGTCGTTCGGTCCCACGCACAACACCTCGGGATCGGTGCCGCCGAGCGCGGCGAGTTCGTTGAGAACTTGGCGGCAGCGGCCGCACGGGGTGATCGGCTCCGAACCCGGCCCGACCACAGCGATCGCCTCGAGTCCGCCGCGAACCCCCTCGGCCATCGCCTTCGCCACCGCCACCGTCTCGGCGCAAAGCGCCAGGCCGTAGCTGGCGTTCTCGATATTGGTGCCCGTCACCACACTGCCGTCGGCAAAGCGCAACGCCGCGCCCACAGGGAAATTCGAGTAAGGCGAGTATGAGCTTTCGGCCGCGGCGCGGGCGGCGGCGATCAGGTCGGCGTCGGTCATATGGGGTTCGCTACCGCGTCCGGTCCCGAGATGCGAGACGATTGTTTCTTACCGAGGCGCGGAGACCGGAGGTTTTTTGGTTCACGCAGAGAACGCAGAGGAGCAGAGGCCGCAGAGTAGGTTTGCCGCCAAAGGCGGCCTAACTCGATTATGACGTATGCAATTGCAGTGCGGCTTCGCCGCAGGTCTGACACCTCCGCGACCTCTGCTCACTCTGCGTTCTCTGCGCGAACCAAAACCTCGCATCTCAGAGCGCATCATGAATGCTGAAAGGCGCCCGCGCTCGAGGAGGGCTAGGGCCGCGCCACCACCCAGCGCAATGGCTCCTCGCTCGCGGCGGTGCGCAGCGCTGTGTTGGCGGTCCACAGGAGCCAGGGGCGGCCGGCGTAGGTCGGTTCGAAGCGGGTGCGGGTGAGCCAGAGGTTGCGTTCGAACAGCCCGGCGAGGTGATAGCGGTCCTCGAAACCCGGATCGATCTTGAGGATCACCGGCTTTCCGGCGTGCATCTCGATCTGGTTGATCAGCGTCATCAGCTCGCTTTCGACCGCCGCGTCGCCCACGTGCTCGGCGCAGTCGTCAGCCGTGCGCGAGAGCTCGATTGCGGGCGGCAACAGCGCGGGATCGCGCGGGACCATGGTGACGAAGTTGGCCGACTGCTCGCCCGCCATCGTGCACGGATCGAAGCGGTGAACCGCGCCGACCTGCAGCCCCGCTTCGCGCGCCGCCGCGAGGTTGCGTCCGAAGCGTGCGTCCTGCACCGCTGCGCCGTCGCTCGCGTCGAGATAGGCGAAGCTCGCGCCGGTCGCGCGCAGGGTGCGAAAATTGACCGCGCCGTCGGCCGCGCCGACCTCGACACCCTGGTCGGGGAACTTCGCCTCGTCTGGCCGCCAGTGCTGCAAGTCCCACCACATCCAGCCGGCTGCGACGAGCGCTGCGAGCAGCAGCGCTGCGAGCGCACGCGCGCGCCATCCGGTCCGTTTCCCCCTGCGAGCCATGCTTCCCCGGTCAGCCCTTGATATGCAGCACGCAGATCAGCGTGAACAGCCGCCGCGCGGTCGCGAAGTCGGTCTCGACCTTGCCCTCGAGCCGCTCGAGCAGAAGCTCGGCGGCATTGTTGTGGATGCCCCGCCGCGCCATGTCGATCGTCTCGATCTCGGCCGGGGTCGCCTTGCGGATCGCCTGATAATAACTGTCGCAGATCGCGAAGTATTCGCGGATCGGCCGGCGGAAACGCGCAAGCCCGAGTACCAGCGTTTCGACCGGGGCTTCGTCCAGGTCGCGAATTTCCATCGCGAGCCGCCCGTCGCGCACCGAGAGCGCGAGGCGATACGGCCCGTCGTGCCCCTTCTCGACCGCGCGCAGCGGCTTGAAGCGGTTCTCCTCGATCAGATCGTAGATCGCGACGCGCCGCTCCTGCTCGACATCGGCGTTGCGCCACAGGATCGTGTCCTGATCGAGCGCGATATGGGCGATGCGCCAGGTGTCGTCAGCGGCAGGCATGGTCGCGCCGCTTTCGCAGATGCGAAGGGGCGGGGGCAAGTGCTGTTGGGGGCGGAACGCCAGGAAGATTGGTTCACGCGGAGGCCGCAGAGGAGCAGAGGGCGCAGAGGATTTTTTGCGCGCGAAGACGCCGAGGCCCGAAATTGTCCGGCCCGCGGCGGCGGCGCATTCAATCTTCGTGTGTCGCGCTTGCAGGGAATGCGGCTTCGGCGCGGCATGTCGTCTTCCCGTCTTAGCGCGAAAGGACTCCCTCCGCGATCTCTGCTCCCCTGCGGGCTCTGCGCGAGCCAATCCTGCGTTGACGCATTCACCACGGCCTGCAAACCACATTTTCCATGACCATCCGCAAACCGATCAGAAAAGCCGTGTTCCCCGTCGCCGGGCTCGGCACCCGCTTCCTCCCCGCGACCAAGGCGATCCCCAAGGAACTGCTGCCGATCGTCGACCGACCGCTGATCCAGTACGCGGTGGACGAGGCGCGCGAGGCGGGAATCGAGCAGATGATCTTCGTCACCGGGCGCGGCAAGACCGCGATCGTCGAGCATTTCGACGTCGCCTACGAGCTCGAGACGACCATGGGCGAGCGCGGCAAGGACCTCGCCATTCTCGAGCCGACGCGCTTCACTCCCGGCGACGTCATCACGGTGCGTCAGCAGGTCCCGCTCGGCCTGGGGCACGCGATCTGGTGCGCGCGCGCGATCGTCGGCGACGAGCCCTTCGCGATTCTCCTGCCCGACGAGCTCATGGTGCCCCGAGTAGGCGGCGACGCCGGCGGCGGGACCGGCTGCATGAAGCAGATGGTCGAGGCCTACGAGGCAGTCGGCGGCAATCTCATCAGCGTGCTCGAGATCCCGCGCGAGGATGTCTCGAGCTACGGCGTGATCGATCCTGGCGCGGAAAACGGCGCACTGACGGAGGTGCGCGGGCTGGTCGAAAAGCCCCCGGTCGATCGGGCGCCCTCGAACAAGATCATCTCGGGCCGCTACATCCTCCAGCCCGAGGTCATGCGCACGCTCGAGGACCAGGGGAAAGGCGCGGGCGGCGAGATCCAGTTGACCGACGCGATGGCGCGGATGATCGGCACCCAGCCGTTCCACGCAGTCACCTTCGCCGGCCGCCGCTTCGACTGCGGCAGCAAGACCGGCTTCGTCGAAGCCACCCTCGCGCTGGCGCTGGAGCGCGAGGACATGGGGGCCGAGGTGCGCGCGATGGCGGAAAGGTTGCTGGGGCGGTAATTCTCCCGGGCACGGCGGAGCGGGATCGCCGCCGCAGGCGGGATGGAAGGG
This sequence comes from uncultured Altererythrobacter sp., assembly GCA_946886565.1. Next base: position 117,300 of record CAMPIX010000007.1, on the reverse strand, counting down.
TACCGGCCGCTGCGCGCACTGCCACGGCTTCTCGGCTCTCGCGTTCCCCTCCATCGTCCAGCGGATAGCGCGTCGTTCGAACGATTTTCCTACACCCCCGCGCGTCTGCTAGCTTCGCGTCGGCTCTTTGACAGGTGAAGATCGTGGACGCGCGCTGCTCTGCAGGCTGGCGCAAGGTGACGGCCGGACCGCGCAAGATGACGCTTCTGGCGCGCAAGGCGACGCTTTCCGCCCGCAAGGCGACGCGGTTTGGCGCAAGGCGACCTTTTTGCTCCAGAACAGTGTAACAACCGGTCCATGTCTCCCGCCGCGCACACGGCGGGCCACGGACCGGAGGCGCGAATCAGGCCGCCTTGAACCGCAGCGGCAGGGTCTTGAGCCCGCCGACGAAGGTCGATTTGGCGCGTCGCGGTTCGCCGGCGAGTTCGACCGATTCGATACGGTCGAGCAGGGTCTCGAACAGGATCCGCATCTCGAGCCGCGCGAGGTGGAGGCCGAGGCACTGGTGCGCACCCGCGCCGAAGGCGAGGTGGCGGTTGGGGCTGCGCGCGGCGTCGAACCGGCGCGGGTCGTCGAACTGGGCGGGGTCGTGATTGGCGGCGACGTAGTTGATCATCAGCCAGTCGCCTTTGGCGATGCGCTGCCCGCCCAGCTCGGTGTCTGCGGCCGCGGTGCGCATGAAGTGCTGCACCGGGCTGGTCCAGCGGATCGCCTCCTCGACGATGCCGGGCAGCAGCGAGCGGTCGGCGCGGACCCGTGCGAACTGCTCGGGATCGCGCGCCAGCGCCAGCATCGCGCCCGCGGTGCTCGCCGAAGTCGTGTCGTGCCCGGCGGCGGCGACGATGATGTAGTAGCCCATCATATCGCGGTCGTTGAGCGGCTCGCCGTCGATCACCGCGTTGGCGATGGTGCTCGCGACGTCGCCGGTGGGGTGGGCGCGCTTTTCCGCGGTGAGGCCGGCGAAGTAAGCCTCGAAGTCCTTCACCGCGCCGGCGACGAGCTGGATGATCTGATCCTGCGTCAGCTCTGCCATTCCCGAGCGATTGAGCTCCTCGTCCTGCCCGCCGAACATCTGCTGGGTGAGCATGAGCATGCGCGGCTCGTCCGCCTCGGGCACGCCGAGAATCTGCATCACCACGTGCAGCGGATAGGGCTGCGAGACGACCTTGCAGAAATCGCACTCCGGCGCTGCATCGACCAGCCGCTGCACCGCCGCCTGCGCGATCGCGCGAATCTCGTCCTCGATCCCGCGCAGGTTCTTGGGCATGAACCATTCCTGCGTCAGCTTGCGGTACTTCATGTGGATCGGCGCGTCGAAGGTGACGAGGCTCGCGACCATGTGCGGGCTGCCGCCGGTGAGGTGTTTCGCGAACTCGATCCCCTCGGTGAGCGAGAAGACCACCGTCTGCGGGTGGTTGAGGAAGGTCGCGTTGTCCTTCGACACGCGCATCACGTCGTCGTAGCGGGTGACCAGCCAGAACGGCGGGTGCACCCGTGCGCCCGTCTCATCGGCTGGCCCCTCGACCCAGGCGACCGGCTTCTTCTCCCGCAAGGTGTCGAACAGGTCGAGCAGCGGATCCCACTCGGCGTAGCTCCTGGGATCGATCACCGCGAATGCCTCGGCCGGATCGAGCGTGGGCCTCGTCGCCGTCGCCATCACGCATGCTCTTTCGCGCGACGCTCGTACTCGTCGCGCAGCTCGCGCTTGTAGAGCTTGCCGTTGGCTTCGCGCGGCAGCTCGGGGCGGAAGTCGAAGCGGCGCGGCATCTTGATCCGCGCGAGCTGGGGGGCGAGGAAGTCGCGCAGTTCCTGCTCCAGTTCCTCCCCCGCATCCGCCATGTCGACCGGCTGAACCACCGCAACGACTTTCTCCCCCAGGTCCGCATCGGGCGCGCCGATCACCGCGGCGTCCATCACCTTGCCGTGGGTGATCAGCAGGTTCTCGATCTCCTGCGGGTAGATGTTGACTCCGCCCGAGATGATCATGTGGCTCTTGCGGTCGGTCAGGTAGAGAAAGCCGTCTTCGTCGAGGTGGCCGATATCGCCCAGTGTCATCCAGCCCTTCGGGTGCATCGCCTCAGCGGTCTTGGCTGGATCGTTATGATAGGTCGGGATCACGTCGTTTTCGAAGTAGATCAGCCCGTCGGCGCCCGCCGGAAGCTCCTCGCCCTCGGGCCCGCAGACGTGGACCTTGCCGTGGATCGCCGGGCCGACCGAGCCGGGATGCTCGAGCCAGGCGTCGCTCTTCACCAGCGTCATCCCGATGCCCTCGGAGCCGGCATAGTATTCGATCACGATCGGCCCCCACCAGTCGATCATCGCGCGCTTCACCGGGACCGGGCACGGCGCGGCGGCATGGATCGCGCGGCGATGGCTTGAGAGATCGTGGCGCGCGCGCGCCGCCTCGTCGAGCTTGAGCATACGCACGAAATGCGTCGGAACCCACTGGCTGTCGGTGACGCCGTAGCGCTCGATTGCGGCGAGCGCGTCCTCGGGATCGAACTTCTCCATCACCACCACCGTGCCGCCCAGGCGGTGGACCGTGCAGCACCAGCCGATCGGCGCGGCGTGATAGAGCGGGGCGGGCGAGAGGTAGACCATCTCTCCATCCGCCGGCATCCCGGCGCCCATGACGGCGAGCATGACCAACGGGTTGCTCGCCTGGACGTCGGGCTCCTTCGGCGGTGCCGGGCGTATGCCCTTCGGCCGCCCGGTCGTGCCCGAGGAATAGAGCATGTAGAGCCCCGGATACTGGTCCGGGGTCGGTGCGACGGGCTGCGCCGCGAGCGCGGCCTCGAGATCATCCTCCTCCGCGCCGCCGAGCACCAGCGCCTCGATCTCGGGACATTCGCGTCGCACGCCCTCCAGCACCTCGGCGAACTTGGCGGAAGTAACCAGAAGCTTCGCCCCGCTGTCCCTGAGAATATAGGCGATCTCGGGCGCGGTGAGGCGGGTCGAAATCGGCACCATCATCGTGCCCGCGCGCTGCGAACCCCAGACGAGCTGGAGGAACAGCGCGTTGTTTTCCATCAGCATCCCGAACGCGTCGTCGCGCCCGAGCCCGCGTTCGCGCAGCAGATGCGCGAAGCGGTTGGCGGTTCGGTCGAGCTCGGCGTAAGTCACGCTCTTGCCCGAGCCGGCCATTACGATCGCGGGGCGGTCGGGGCGCGTCTGCGCATGGGTGATCGGATGCATCTCGGCCTCTCTCCACTCACGGCGCCCGGCTCATGCGCGGTTCGTGCGCGGAGGGCGATCTCGTTGTGATTCGAAACCTAGCTGTCCGAGTTGCCGCTGCAAGAAAAAAGGCGGCGGGATCGTTCCCGCCGCCCTTTTGTCAGGCATCCTCTCCAATGCCTGCCCCCTCGCCCAAGCGAGGCGTGAAATCCTTACTCGCCGCCTCCTATGCCGCCTTCACCGGTCGCCATCGCGAACGCCTGCTGCGCGTCGCTCTCGACCATGTAGGGGATCGGGTTGACCGCGCGGCCGTCGATGCGGACTTCGTAGTGCAGGTGCGGCCCGGTCGAACGGCCGGTCGAGCCGACATAGCCGATCAGGTCGCCCTTCTTTACCCGCTGGCCGTCTGCCACCGCGAGCTTCGAGAGATGCGCGAAACGCGTCTGGAGGTTCGCGCCGTGCTCGATCGAGATGTAGAGGCCGTAGCTGCTGAACCGGTCGGCGCGGCTGACGAGCCCGTCGGCGGTCGCGTAGACCGGAGTGCCGGTCGGCGCGGCGAGGTCGATCCCGTTGTGCGAGCGGCGGCCGCCGAGCACCGGATGGGTGCGCATGCCGTAGTCGCTGGTCATCCGCGCGCCTTCGAGCGGCATGCGCGAGGGGATCGAGATGCCGGTTGCGGTGAGCACCGGCTGTTCGGCGCGGCGCCCGTCGAGCGAGCGCCAGCTGGCGAAAAGCTCGCGGAACTGGGCATCGCCGTTCACGGCGGCCTGCGCTTCCTCGACCGGAGCGGTCATGTCGGCGGCAGCGGCGGCGCTGGAATTGGCGAACGCCGGAGTGGCGGCGATGGTGAGAAGCGCGGCGCCAGCTGTAGCAGCAGCTTTGGCGATCCGCCGGATAAGGGGAGTTGCGACCAAGATCCCGTCCTCTTGTTTGCGGCCCCGAAAGACCGCAGCGATCCGTATCCGCACCGGCCACGCAGCCGGTGCGACGATTTTTTGCGAGATTGCGGAACCCCCCGCCGTCTCAGTGATTGTGGGGTAACGGGGCCTGCGCCCTGCTTGCAAGGCTTGCGTAGAAGTCTCGCGATAAACCGGCTGCCGAACGCGCTGAGTCGTTGAATGGCGCCTTCAGGACGCCGCGAAAGTGGCTTTTCACCAGCATTTTCCAGCAGTCCGGCGGGTTTTCTCCCATCGCTTCACAGCCGGCGATGAAATGTTCTGTGCCCAAACGGACATGGCGGATCTCGTCGTCGAGGATGCGCTCCAAGATGCGCGCGCCGTCCTCGTCACCTTGCGCACGGGCGCGATCGCGGGTCGCGGGGGTCACGTCGAGCCCGCGCGCTTCGAGCACCATCGGCACCACCGCCAGGCGTGCGCGTACATCGTGCCGGGTCTCGTTGGCGGCTTCCCACAACCCGTCGTGCGCGGGCAATGCGCCGTAACGGCTGCCGAGCTTGCGCAGTTTGCGGTCGAGCAGCGCGAAATGCATCGCCTCGTCGGCGGCGACCGCAAGAAAATCGCTCACGAACGCGCGCCCCATCTCGGCGCCGAATCGCCCCGCCATGTCGAGCGCGAGGTCGATCGCGACGAATTCGATGTGCGCGAGCGCGTGCCACAGCGCGATCCGCCCGCGCTCGGAGCCGGCCTTGCCGCGCCGGGGCATGCGGCCGGGCGACAGCAGCTCGGGCTCGGCGGGCCATGCCGGCCGCTCGGGCATCGCGGCATCGAAGCGCCAGTCGAGCCGCCCGAGTCGCCAGCGGCGCGCGACGTCGCGCGCGGCGAACACTTTCGCCGTTGGCTCGGCGGTCAGCAGCGCATGGCGAATCGCCGACGCGACCGATTGGTGGCGGATCTCGCTCAAAGCGCCTTCGCCGCTTCGAGCACCTCCCCGGCGTGGCCCTTGACCTTCACCTTGCTCCACACACGCGCGATCGTGCCGCTTGCATCGACGAGGTAGGTCGTGCGGATCATGCCCATGAAGGTCTTGCCGTACATCTTCTTCTCGCCCCAGACACCGAGCGCATCCGACAGCCCGCCTTCTTCGGCATCGGTCGCGAGCGGAACCGCCAGCTCGTGCTTGGCGATGAAGTTGTGATGCTTCTGCGGCGAGTCCTTGCTCACCCCGAGCAGCACGGTCCCGGCCCCTTCGAACTCGGTCGCGAGCGCGGTGAAGTCCTTCGCTTCGGTCGTGCAGCCGGGGGTGTTGTCCTTGGGATAGAAGAACAGCACCAGTTTGCGGCCGCGAAAATCGGACGGCCTTACCGTCCCGCCCTCGGGCGTTTCCATCGCCACGTCGGGCATCGGGTCGCCCGCTTGCGGATATTCGCTCATTCGTGGGTCTCCAGTTTCTCTTCGAATATGGTGTGCCAGGCATCCGCGACGCATTGCCGCGCCGCGCCGAACCGCTGCAGAAGCTCGTCGATGCTTTCGCAGCCACAGGCGCCAGCGAGCGCACGCGCTGCGGCCGGCGTGGGCTGGTCGATTTCGGGGGCGAGCAGACGACCGGCGACGAGCAGCCGCGTCATCACCGCCTCGGCCCCGGCCATGTCGCCGGGCGCCAGTCCGCGCTCGGCGAGACAGGCGATGGCTTGGCCGAGATCGGGGTAGATACAGGCTTTCTCGCGCAGCTGCAGGTAGTGGAGCAGGAATTCGAGGTCGACCAGGCCGCCGCGCAGCAGCTTGGCGTCGAGCGGGCCGCGCGGCGGTTTGTTGGCGGCCATTTCGGTGCGCATCTTGAGCACGTCGGCGCGCAACGTGGCGGGGTCGCGCGGTTGGCGCAACGCATCTGCGATCGCGCTTTCGAGCGCCGCGCGCGCCTTACGCGAGCCGAACAGCGGCCGCGCACGCGTCAGCGCCATGTGCTCCCAGGTCCAGGCATCCTCGCGCTGATAGCGCGCGAAGCTGTCGAGACTGACCGCGAGCGGACCCTGCGCGCCCTGCGGCCGCAGCCGCGTGTCGACCTCGTAGAGCGCGCCTTGCGCGGTCGGCACGCTCAGCGCGCCGCTGACCCGCTGCGCGAGCCGGTTGAAGTAGAGCGTCGCGCCGAGCGGGCGGGCGCCGTCCGATTCGGCGCCATGATCGCCGGTGAACAGATAGACGATGTCGAGGTCGGAAGCGTGGGTCAGCGCGCCGCCGCCGAGCCGCCCGAGCCCGAGAACGAGCAGCTCGCCCCCCGGCACCACGCCGTGCTTCGCGGCGAAATCGTCCTGCGTGGTGCGGGCTGCGATCTCGAGCGCAGCCTCCGCGGTGCGCGAGAGCGCGGCGGCGATCTCGAGCGGGTCGTGCGCGCCCTGGATCAGTTGCACGCCGAGCGCGAAGCGCGTCTCGCCGGTTACGACGCGGATTCGGTCGAGTGCGGCCTGGTAGTCGTCGCCGGCCTCGCCGCGCGCCATACGCTCCGCGAGCTCTGGCACTGTGCCCGGAAGGTCCAGCGCACTCCTGTCGATCAGCGCATCGACCAGTTCGGGCCGCCGTGCGAGCTCCTCGGCGAGCGGCGGGGCGAGCGTGAGCACCCCGACGAGCTGATCGAGCAGCCCGGGACGGGCGTCGAGCAGGCGGAAGAGGTTGATCGCGCTCGAGGCCTTGGCGATCAGGTCTTCCCACAGCAGCAGCGCGCGGCGCGGGTCGGGCGCTTCGGCGAACGCCTCGAGCAGGCGCGGCAGCAGAGCCTGAAGCGAGGCGCGCGCCGCTCCGCTGCGCAACGACCGGATATGCCCGTCGCTCCACCCCGCGATCCGCTCGGCGAGCGCCTCGGCCTCCTCGAAACCCAGTCGTTCGAGCCGGGCGGGCAGGCTCTCCGTCCCACCCGTGCCCTCACGCGCATCCGGGTCCTCGACCAGCGTGTCGAACCGCGCCGCCACTTCGGCGCAGAGCGGGGTCAATTCGCCGAGCAGCGCCGCGCCATCGGCCAGCCCGTCGAGCCGCGCCACGCGGTCCAGCGCCTCGCCGCCGGGCAGACTGTGCGTCTGGTGGTCCTCTAGCATCTGCAACCGGTGCTCGATCGTGCGCAGCCGGTCGTAGCTCTTGCCGAGCAGTTCGGCGTCCTCCGCCGCGATATGCCCCGCCGCGGCGAGCGCATCGAGCGCATCGCGCGTGCCGCGCACCCGCAGGCTGCGGTCGCGCCCGCCGTGGATCAACTGGTGCGCCTGCGCGAAGAATTCGATCTCGCGGATTCCGCCGCGCCCCTGCTTGAGGTTGAAGCCCGGCTTCGGCTCTATGGGGCCCGAATAGCGCTCGCGAATGCGCGAGGTGAGCCGCCCGATCTCCTCGATCGCGCCGAAGTCGAGGCTGCGGCGCCAGACGAACGGGCGGATCGCGGCGAGAAATTCCTCGCCCTCGGGCACGTCGCCCGCCGCGGCGCGCGCGCGGATATAGGCGGCGCGCTCCCACGCGAGCGCCGAGCTTTCGTAATGGCTCAGCGCGGCGTCGAACGAGATCGCCAGCGGACTGACCTCGGAGGCCGGGCGCAGCCGCAGGTCGACCCGGAAAACATAGCCTTCGGCGCTATTCGCCGAGAGTATCTGCACGATCTCACGCGCATAGCGTTGCGCCGCCTCGCCCGGCTCGTCCCGTTCGCGCCGCGGCAGCGTCTCGGGATCGTAGAGCAGGATCGGATCGATGTCCGAGCTGTAATTGAGCTCGCGCGCGCCGTGCTTGCCGAGTGCGAGCGCGACGAACCCGGCGGGCGCGGCGTCCTCGACCCGGCGCGCGATCGCCTCGCCGATCGCCCGGTCGAGCGCGCGGTCGGCGAAATCGGACAGCTCGGCCATGACCCGCTCGAGCGCGAACGCCCCGGCAAGATCGCCCACCGCGAGCGCCGCGGCGAGCCCCAGCCGCTCGCGCCGCAGCACCACCTCGCAGCTCGGTGCATCCGCGCCCGCATGACGCGCCCAAGCGAGCGCGGCCGCGCTGTCGCCCGCCGCCAGCAGTTCCTCGAGCGCCGGCTGGCGGTCGAGCGCGCGGGCGAGGAACGGCGCATTGGCGCGCGCTCGCGCGATCGCATCGGGCCAGTCGAGCGTCATCCGCGCTTCCCTGCCGCGTCGCCGCTGCTTGCACAAGTACGGCGGCACAAGCCGCGGGTTGCCGGCGCGCGTTCGACCTGCCAAGCAGATGCCGGTCGCAGACTGGAGAGAGAGACTTTCGATGATCCGCCGAATCCTAGCCATCACTGCCGTGGCCGCGCTTGCCGCGTGCAACGTCGCCGTCGAAGAGGCGCAGGGCGACGCCGCACTCGATATCCCCGAGATCGAAGTCCCCGAAATCTCGATCGAGACGATCAAGGAAGCCACCCGCGTCCTCTCGTCCGACGAGTTCGAGGGCCGTCTGCCCGGCACCGCGGGCGAGGCCAAGACCGTCGCCTATCTGGTCGAACAGTTCGAGCAGGCCGGGCTCCAGCCGGGCAACAACGGCAGCTGGTTCCAGGAAGTGCCGCTGGTCGAGATCACCGGCAGCGAGTTCGCCCCGCTGACGGTCGAGACCGAAGACGGCGAGACGATGAGCTTCGACTATGCCGACGACTGGGTCGGCGTGTCCTACCGCCAGACCCCGACCACCACGGTCGAGGACAGCGAGCTGGTGTTCGTCGGCTACGGCATCAACGCGCCCGAGAAGGGCTGGAACGACTACGAGGGCATCGACATGACCGGGAAGACCGCGGTCATCCTCGTCAACGATCCCGACTACCAGTCCGAGACGCTCGAGGGCACGTTCAACGGCAAGGCGATGACCTACTACGGCCGCTGGACCTATAAGTACGAGGAAGCCGCGCGCCAGGGCGCGACCGGGGCGATCATCGTCCACGAGACTTATCCCGCATCATACCCCTGGACCACGGTCGAAAACAGCTGGTCGGGCCCGCAGGCCTATGCCGGAGGCGAAGACGACGGCCCGCAGCCGACGGTGATGAACGGCTGGGTCCAGCAGGAGGTCGCCCGCAAGATCATGGAGGCCACCGGACACGATCTGGCGCAGCTGACCGCCGCGGCGCAGAAGAAGGGCTTCGAGGCGGTGCCGCTGGGTGCGACGGTTTCCACCTCGTTCGAGAACGATATTCGCGAGTTCACCTCGAAGAACGTGATCGGCGTGCTGCCGGGCGCCGAACGGCCCGAGGAATACGTGCTCTACACCGCGCACTGGGACCATCTCGGCCGCTGCGCTCCGGGCGAAGAGGACGAGATCTGCAACGGCGCGATCGACAATGCCACCGGCACCGCCGCGCTGATCGCGCTGGCGGAGGCGCACGCCAAGGCCGGCCCGGCCGACCGCAGCCTGGTGTTCCTCGCGGTCACCGCCGAGGAGCAGGGGCTGCTCGGCTCCGAATACTACGGCGCGAACCCGGTCTTCCCGCTCGAGCAGACGGTTGGGGGCGTGAACATGGACGCGCTTTCGCTCGCCGGCCCGGCGAAGGACGTGACCGTGGTCGGCCCCGGCAAGTCGCAGCTCGACGAGTTCCTCACCGCCGCGCTGACCGCTGAAGAACGGGTGGGCACGCCCAACCCCTCGCCCGAGGCGGGGTACTACTATCGTTCGGACCACTTCAGCATGGCCAAGCGCGGACTGCCGATGCTCTACATCGACGGCGGGCAGGACCTGATCGACGGCGGTACCGAGGCGGGCGAGGCCTACGAGGCGCGCTATCGCGACACCGCCTACCACGCGGTCGGCGACGAATTCGACGAGAGCTGGGACTGGTCGGGCGTGGCGCAGGACCTGCGCCTCTACTACCGCCTCGGCCGAATGATGGCGATGTCGACCTCGTGGCCCAACTGGGTCGAAGGCGACGAATTCCGCCGCATCCGCGACGAGGCCTGCGCCGCCGAGGGCGGCTGCTGAGCCGCGACGCGAAAGGGACGCCGATGCCTTCGATGCCGCCCGAGTGGGCGCCGCAGCAATGGCTGTGGATCGGCTTTCCCCACGATGCGGAGGAGTGGCCCGGCTATCTCGGGCGGGCGCAGGAGCAGATCGCGGCGTTTGCCAACGCGGTCGCCGAGAGTGGGCAGGAGGTGCGCCTGCTTGTCCGCGATGCGGCGAACGAGGCGCGCGCGAAGGCGCTCGTGTCGGGCGGCGTCGCGCTCGAGCGGCGCGCGTTCGGCGATGTGTGGCTGCGCGACACCGGGCCGCTGGTGCGCACTGACGGCTCGGCGCTGCGCTGCGGCTTCAACGGCTGGGGCGGCAAGTACGAGATGGCGGGCGACCGCGAGATCGGAGCCGAACTTGCGCGCGACGCGGGGCTGCCGGTCGTGGTCTCCGACTGGATTCTCGAGGGCGGGGCAATCGACGGCGACGGGACGGGCCTCGTCGTCACCACCGAGCAATGTCTGCTCAATCCGAATCGCAACCCCGAACTCTCTCGCGAGGAGATCGAGGCGCGGCTCGCGCGCGATCTCGGCTTCGAGCGCGTGCTGTGGCTCGGCGAGGGGCTGATCAACGATCACACCGACGGCCATGTCGACAACCTCGCGCGTTTCGTCGGTCCCAACCGCCTCGCGCTGCCCCGCGCGACCGGCAAGGACGATCCGAACGCCGCGATCTATGCTGACGCGAAACTCCGCGCCGAGAAGTTCGGGATCGAGGTCGTCGAGATTCCCTCGCCCGGCCTGATCACGCGCGGCGATCTGGTCGAACCGGCGAGCTACGCCAACTTCGCGATCACCAGCAATCTGGTCGTGGTGCCGACCTTCGGCTCGATCCACAACGAAGAGGGCGTCGCGGCGATCGCGGCGCTGTTCCCCGATCGTGCGACGATCGGCCTGCCCGCCGATGCGGTGCTCGCAGGGGGCGGCGGCTTTCACTGTGCGAGCCAGCAGATGCCGGCGCTGTGAGGCGCGTTTAACGCTTCGTTAGCGGGCAGGGGCGCAGGCTCGCCGGATGGCACAGGCACTCGCCTTCACCCGCACCCACCGCGCGCTCGAAGCGCTGCGCGTAGTCCTGGTCGCAGGCTGCGCGCTCGCGCTGATCGCCGCCGATGCGGCGCTGCCGGGGCTACCCCTGTAGCAACTTGACCAGCGCAGCCGTCGCCGCCGCGCCGAGCACGGTTGCGGCGAACGCGCGCCATGCCCGGTCGCCGACCCGGCCGAAGGTCTGCGCGCCGAGCCAGTTGCCCACCAAGACTACCGGGAACAACGCCAGCGCGAGCAGGGGCAGGTTCCAGTGCATCGCGCCGATCGCGAGGCCCGAGCACAGGCCGGCGAAGGAGGCGACGGTAAAGATCAGCACCATCGAGGCCTTGGCCACCTGCCGCGGAATGTCGCGCCCGACGTAGTAGGGCACCACCGGCACCCCGGGCATTCCCGCGAACCCCGTGAGCAGCCCCGCCGATACCCCCGTCGCGAGCGTGTTGACCCCGCCGGGAACTGCAGCGCCGCGCCGCGGCAGGAGCATCACGGCGAAAGCGGCCATCGCGACCAGTGCGATGAGTAGCCGCGCGAGTGGCGCCGGGGTCAGCGACAGCATGTAGAGCCCCGGCGCGGTCGTCAGCAGCACCAGCAGCGAGATGCGCCAGGCCGAGCGTTCGGCGTGCGTCGCGAGCCAGCGGATTTCGGTCAGCCCGGCGAACAGCCCGAGGAAATTGGCCACCAGCACCGCCTCGACCGGCGAGAGCGCCAACGCGAGGACCGGCACGAGCAGGATCGCGAGGCCGAACCCCGCGAGCCCGCGAACGAACGCCGCGGCCAGCGCGGCGGTGAGCGCCACCGCGATCTGGAGCGCGGTGAACCCCGCGATCAGCTCCACTTACTGCCCCGGTAGCGCAGCCGGACGAGCGGATAGGGCCGGCCTTGCGGATCGGTTTCCGATCGCCCGATGCGCTCGAAACCGCGCGCCTCGTAGAACGGCAGCGCGTTGCTCGCCTGCTCGCTCGCCTCGACCGTGGCGTGCGGAGAAAGCGTGAGCGCGTGCTCGACGAGGGCCGTGCCATAGCCCCGCCCGTGCACCGCAGGGTCGACGAACAGCGCGTCGATCTCCTCGCCCTCCATGACGAGGAAGCCGACGACGCGCCCGTCGCCGTCCCCGGCCAACCACAGCTCGGCCTGCGGCAGGAACTCGTCCGCCATCATGCGGTCGATCTCGCGGCGATCTTCGGGCGTCAGGAAGCCGTGCGTCGCATCGACCGCCGCGCGCCAGATCGCGAGCGCGCGCGGCACGTCGGCCGGCGACCCTGCGCGAATCCTCACCGCAGGTCGGGCGGGGTCGCGGCCTCGCGCAGCATCGCGATCGCCTCGTCCACCGGCATCACCTTCTGGTGCTGTTCGCCCAGCGTGCGCACCGCGACGGTGCCTTCCTCGGCCTCGCGCTTGCCGACCACCAGCAGGTGGGGGACCTTGGCGAGCGAGTGTTCGCGGACCTTGTAGTTGATCTTCTCGTTGCGCAGGTCGGCGTCGGCGCGGATGCCCGCGGCTTCGAGCTTGGCCAGTACCTCGCTAGCATAGCCGTCGGCGTCGGAGACGATCGTCGCCACCACCGCCTGCGTCGGCGCGAGCCACACTGGCAGGCGTCCGGCGAAATGTTCGATCAGGATGCCGATGAAACGTTCGTACGAGCCGAAGATCGCGCGGTGCAGCATGACCGGGCGATGCTTCTCACCGTCCTCGCCGACGTAGCTCGCGTCGAGCCGCTCGGGCAGCACGCGGTCGCCCTGGATCGTGCCGACCTGCCACGTCCGCCCGATCGCGTCGGTCAGGTGCCATTCGAGCTTGGGGGCGTAGAACGCGCCTTCGCCGGGCAGTTCCTCCCATCCGTAGTCGGCGTTGGCCATGCCCGCTTCTTCGACCGCGTCGCGCAGTTCCTGTTCGGCCTTATCCCAGTCGGCATCGCTGCCGAGCCGCTTTTCGGGACGCAGCGCGAGCTTGATCTCGTAGCTGAAGCCGAAGTCCGAATAGACCGCGTCGGCCAGCTTGCAGAAGGCACGCACTTCCTCGACGACCTGCGCCTCGGTGCAGAAGATGTGCGCGTCGTCCTGCGTGAACTGGCGCACGCGCATCAGCCCGTGGAGCGCGCCGTGCGGTTCGTTGCGGTGGCAGCAGCCCATCTCGCCCAGCCGGATCGGCAGGTCGCGGTAGGAGGTGATGCCCTGCTTGAAGACCAGCACGTGCGCCGGGCAGTTCATCGGTTTGATCGCCATCCAGTCGGCGTCGGCGGCGACGCGGGGTTCCGCGCCCGCCCCGCTGTCGTCGACCTCGGGCACGATATCGGGCACGGCGAACATGTTCTCGGCATATTTGCCCCAGTGGCCGGACTGCTCCCACTGGCGCACGTCCATCAGCTGCGGCGTCTTGATTTCGCGGTAGCCGGCTCCGTCCATCTTGCGGCGCATGTAGGCTTCGAGCGCGCGCCAGATGCGATAGCCGTTGGGATGCCAGAACACGCTGCCGTGCGCCTCTTCCTGCAAGTGGAACAGGTCCATCTCGCGGCCGAGCTTGCGGTGGTCGCGCTTGGCCGCCTCCTCCAGCTTGTGGAGGTGCGCGTCGAGCTGCTTCTTGTTGAGCCAGCCGGTGCCGTAGATGCGCGTGAGCTGCGCATTGTTCTGGTCGCCGCGCCAGTAGGCGCCGGCGACGCGCATCAGCTTGAACGCCTGCGGGTCGAGCTTGCCGGTGCTGGCGAGGTGCGGGCCGCGGCACATGTCGAGCCAGTCACTACCCGACCAGTAAACCGTCAACTCCTCGTTCTCGGGCAGTTCCTGCGCCCATTCGGCCTTGAAGCTCTCGCCTTCGGAACTCCACTTGTCGATCAGCGCCTCGCGGCTCCAGACTTCGCGGCGCAGCGGCTTGTCGGCGCGAATGATCTCGCGCATCTTCTCCTCGATCGCGGGCAGGTCGTCCATCGAGAACGGATCGCGGCTGTCGGGGGCCTTCACGTCGTAGTAGAAGCCGTCGTCGGTCGAGGGGCCGAAAGTGATCTGCGTACCCGGCCACAACGCCTGGATCGCCTCGGCCAGAACGTGGGCGTAGTCGTGGCGCGCCAGTTCGAGCGCATCGGCCTCGTCGCGCGCGGTGACCAGCGCGAGCTGCGCATCGCCGTCGAACGGGCGCGTGATGTCGCGCAATTCTCCGTCGACGCGCGCGGCGAGCGCGGCCTTGGCGAGACCCGGGCCGATCGCCGCGGCGATGTCTGCCGGGGTCGTGCCCGGCGCGACCTCGCGCACCGATCCGTCGGGCAGGCTGATCTTGAGCAGTTCGGTCATGGGTCTCGTCGTCCGTTCGTTTGGCCAGCGCCATGGCACAGCGCGGCGCGCGCTTGAAGAGCGGCGGTGGTGGGATCAGCGATTTCGGGAGGAACGCCGCACCGCCCGAAACCGGGCGGCGGCAGGTCGCGTCAGCGCGCGACCGACCGCCCCCGGACGAGCCGGGTGGTGGTAGTGGTCGTAAAGCCGGGTGCGTTCATGACGCAGTGGATAGCCGCGACATTTCGCGCGATCAAGCCGGGATGGCGACAAGCGTCATATGCAGATTGTCATGGTCGCTTGACATCGCGTGAGCTCATGTCTAGGTCGCTTTACAAAGGAACAAGGGAGCTTGACCGATGATCCATACCCGCGCCTTGATCTGGGGCACCGCCGTGATGGCTATAGCCCTGCTCAACATCGTCGACGTGCTGCCCGACTGGACGACGATCGCAGCGGTTCTGACCGCGCCGTTCTTCCTCGACGGTAGCAAATGCAGCCTGCCGCGAAAGAGCGCCCGGTGAGCGCCGCGATAGTCCGGCCGGCGGGCCGCTCGCGCGGGTTCTGGGGCGGGCTCATGGCGGGCTCGTTCGCCGCGATCGCCGGCCTGCGGATGAGCGACGCGATCGACGGGACGACCGGCTTCGTCCTGATGTGCGGAGCGATGTTGCTGATCGTGCCGCTGGTCCGGTCCTCGCTGGCGCACCAGCGCGAGACGGGCCACCTCAGTCCCGCCGTCGTGCGCTATACCAGGCGCTTCATGGCGGGATCGTTCGGCTACGTCCTCGGGCTCGGCCTCGCGATCACGCTGCACGAGCGGATGGAACTGACGGGTGCAGGCGCTTTCGCCATAGCCCTGCTGCCGGTGCTGCCGATCTTCGTGATGATCTGGGCCATGGCGCGGTATCTGATCGAGGAGGAGGACGAGTTCCTCCGCCACCGCGCCGCGATGGCTTCGCTGTTCGGGCTCGGCGTGGTGCTCGCGGCGGGCAGCTTCTGGGGATTCCTCGAAACGTTTGGCGTGGTCCCGCACGTCTGGGCCTGGTGGACCTTCCCTGTCTGGGCGATCGGTATGGGGCTGGCGCAATGCTGGATGGCATGGCGCGACCGGGCCGCGGGGGAGCCCGCGTGAAGAACCGCCTCAAGGTCCTGCGCGCCGAGCGCGACTGGAGCCAGCAGGACCTCGCCCAGCGGCTCGCGGTGTCGCGCCAGAGCGTCAATGCGATCGAGACGGGCCGCTACGATCCCTCGCTGCCGCTCGCCTTCCGCATCGCCGAGTTGTTCGACATGCCGATCGAGGCTATATTCCGGCCCGAGTGAGGAAGCCATGAAGCACATCGCCACATTGCTGTTCGCCTGCCTCGCGCTCGCCGGCTGCGGTGACCGCAGCGAGGAGCCGTCGCGCTTTTACGAGCCGCCCGCACTCTACTGACCATACGCGCGACGCGGGGTTGCCATGCCGCACGGCTTGCGGGCATGGCCCGACGATGAGCGAAATCCAGCACCACGCCATGCCCGACGGGCGCCGCATTGCTTTCCGGCATAACCGCGGCGCCGGGCCGACCATCGTGTTTCTCCCCGGCTACATGTCCGACATGGCGGGCGGCAAGGCGAGCGCGGTTTTCGACTGGGCGGCGGCCGAGGGGCGCGCCTGCCTGTTGCTCGACTATTCGGGTTGCGGCGCAAGCGACGGCGACTTCGCCGAGGGAACGCTGTCGCGCTGGTGCGAGGAAGTGCTCGCGCTGATCCAAGCCGAGGTCGAGGGGCCGGTCGTGCTGGTCGGCTCGTCGATGGGCGGCTGGCTTATGCTGCTCGTAGGGGAGGCGCTGAGCGGGCGGCTGGCGAGCATGGTCGGGATCGCCGTCGCACCCGATTTTTCCGACTGGGGTTTCGACGATGCCCAGAAGGCGGACTTGCAGGCCGGGCGCACCATTTTCGAGGACAACCCCTACGGACCCCGGCCCACCCCGACCCACGCGACGTTCTGGCAGGACGCCGAGACGCTGCGCCTGCTCGAGCGCGCAATCGCGATCGATTGCCCGGTCCGCCTGCTCCACGGGCAGGCCGACGGCGACGTGCCATGGGAGGTAAGCCTGCGCACCGCTGCCGCGCTGCGTTCGGGCGAGGTACAGGTCGTGCTGGTCAAGGATGGGGACCACCGGCTTTCGCGCACGCAGGATATCGATCTGCTGTTGCGTACGGTGGCCGCGCTTCCCATCCCGTAACCGGACGCCGCACGATGATGACTCCGCTTCTCGCTCTCATGCTCCAGGTCGGCCCCGCGCCGACGGTCGAACCGATCTCGCCGCTTCCGCCCGAGATGCAGCAGCAGCGCGAAATGTCGCGGCGCAACGCCTATGTCGAGGTCCTGCCCGAAACGAGCCGCCTCGCCCGGTGCCTGGCGCAGACGCGGACCGATCCGGGCGGCGCGGTGGACGAGGCCGAAGCCTGGCTCGCCGAGGCCACCGATGCCGATGCGCGTGGCGACGCCGGCCAGTGCCTGGGGGTCGCCCAGGCGCAGCTCGGGCAGCGCGAGGCGGCTGCCGAAACTTTCCTCGCCGCGCGCGACGCGACCCCTGCCGACAACCCGCGCGGTCGAGCGCTGCGCGGCGCGCTGGCGGGCGGCGCTCTGCTGGCGGGCGGCGATGCGGAAGGCGCGCTCGCTCTGCTCGACCGGGCGCAGGCCGACGCCGAGACGGCAGGCGACGCCACGATTCGCGGCCAGATCGCGATCGACCGCGCGATTGCGCTGGTCGCGCTCGGGCGCGCCGATGATGCGGCGGCGGCGCTCGACGTGGCACGCACGGCTCTGCCCGACAATGGGCAGGCGTGGCTGCTTTCGGCAACGCTCGCGCGGCGCGAAGGCGATCTCGCCGAGGCGCAGACGCGGATCGAGCGCGCGGCCGAGCTGGCTCCGCTTGATCCGGCCGTCGGGCTCGAGGCCGGTGTCATCGCCGTGCTCGCGGGCCGCGACGATGCCGCGCGGCAAAGCTGGCGCTCGGTGATCGAGGCGGCGCCCGACAGCGCCGAGGCGGCGACCGCGCGGGCTTATCTCGACCAGTTGGAGAGCGCATGACTCGTTTTTCCATCCTCGATCTCGTTCCGATCCGCGAGGGCGGAACGCTGGAGGAGGCCTACGCCGCGACCGCCGAACTCGCGCAGGCCGCCGAGGCGACCGGGTGCGAGCGCTTCTGGATCGCCGAGCACCACGCGATGGAGGGCATCGGCGGCGGAGCGACCTCGGTGGTGATCGGCCATGTCGGCAATGCGACCTCGACCATCCGCATCGGCGCGGGCGGGATCATGCTGCCGAACCACAACCCGTTCGTGATCGCCGAGCAATTCGGCACGCTCGCGGCGCTGTTCCCCGGCCGGGTCGACCTCGGTCTCGGCCGCGCGCCCGGCGCGGGACCCGAACTCCAGCGTGCGCTGCGCAAGGACCTGCACCGCGCCGCCGAGCTCTTCCCGCACGACGTCGCGGAACTGCGCGCCATGCTCGCGGGCGATCCCGAACTGCCGATCCGCGCCACGCCCGGCTTCGGAGCGCAGGTCGAGATGTGGATGCTCGGCTCGAGCCTGTTCGGCGCGCAGCTCGCCGCGCGGCTCGGGCTGCCCTATGCCTTCGCGAGCCATTTCGCGCCGACGCATCTCGACGCCGCGCTCGAACTCTACCGGCGCGATTTCCAGCCGTCGGAGGCGCTCGACCGGCCGCACGTCATGGCCGCGATGACCGTGTTCGTCGCCGAAACGGAAGACGAAGCGCGGATCGTGGCGTCCTCGCAGGAACAGAGTTTCGTCCGCCTGCGCACCGGCAACCCGGGCAAGCTGCCGCCGCCCGTGGCGGGCTACCGCGACAGCCTGCCGCCGCAGGCGCGCGCGATCCTCGAACATATCGGCGAGGCCTCGGCGATCGGCACGCCCGAGCAGGCCAGAGCCCGGATCGAGGCCTTCGTCGCGCGCACCGGCGCCGACGAGATCATGCTGTCGGGCGCGACATACGATCCGGCCGCGCGGGTGCGCACCCTGGAGCTGCTTGAGCAGGCGATGGTCTGACCCGCGACGTAACGGAAATTCCCCGCCAAGCCCGCTTGCGGCGCGACCGACTTGGGCGTAGTCGCGCAACATTATTTCCGCGCCGCGTGGCGCACGATGCCCGGGCCGACCGGCCCGACGGAGCAATTTCGATGGGTTCCAAAGCCGCCGCGTCTTCCGACAAGTCCCGCCGTCCGCCGGCCGTCAGCCCGGCCCTCGCAAAAGCCTTGACCGAGCGGATCTGCGATTCGCTTCTGCCCGGCGACACCCCGTTCGCGAAAGAGAAGGTGCGCGAGGCGGCCCAGTTCATGCTCGAAGCGGCGGCGCGGCGCGAGCGCGGCGAAGCATCGATCGCGCTTGCTTCGGCGACCGAAGAGCGCCGTTTCATGCGCATCGCGCTGGTCAACGACGATATGCCCTTCCTAGTCGATTCGGTCGCCGCGACGATCGCCGCGCAGGGGCTCGCGATCGACCGGCTCGTCCACCCTGTGGTGCACGTGCGCCGCGACGGCGATGGCACGCTCGAGGATATTGCGGCCAAGCGGGGCGACGATACCCGGCGCGAGTCGATGATCTACGTCGAAACCGTACGGATCGACGCACGCCAGCGGCGCGAGCTCGAGCGCGCGCTGCGCGCGACGCTGGCCGATGTCCACGCTGCGGTCGCCGACTGGCCCAAGATGCGCGAGGCGATGCGCGAGGACGCCGCGCGGATCGACGATGCCGAGGGCGCCGAACTGCTTCGCTGGCTCGAAGGCGGAATGCTGACCCAGCTCGGCCACCTCACGCGCCATCGCGACGGCAGCCATTCGGGCCTGCTCGGCATCTGCCGCAAGAGCGCCAGGCAGATCCTCGCCGATCCATCCTACGAGCGCGCATTCGATTGGTTCGGCCCGGCCGACGACGGACGCGAGCTGCTGATCATCAAGGCCAACCGGGTCTCCAACGTCCACCGCCGCGTGCCGCTCGACCTGTTCATCGTTCCGCTGCGCGAAGACGGCGAAGTCGTCGCGCTTTCGATCCATGCCGGGGTGTGGACCAGCGCCGCGCTCGCCGCTGCGCCGACCCAGGTTCCGCGTCTGCGGGCGCAAGTCTCGGGGCTGATGGACAAGTTCGGCTTCGACGCCTCGGGCCATGCCGGAAAAGCGCTGGTGCACGCCTTGCACGCGCTGCCGCACGATCTGGTCATCGGCTTCTCGGACAAGGACATCGAGCGCGTCGCGACCGCGATGATGAGCCTCGTCGATCGCCCGCGCCCGCGGCTTGCTCTGGTCGAGGCGCCGCTCGCGCGCCACCTGTTCGCCTTCGTGTGGATGCCGCGCGACATGCTGGCGACGCAGGTGCGCCACCGGATCGAGGATCTGCTCGAGGAAGGCGCCGGGGCGACGATGCTCGACTGGAGCCTGCAGGTCGAAGGCGGCAACCTCGCGATGCTGCGTTTCGTGCTCGACTTGCGCGGCGGGCAGGTCGCCACGCCGGAGGCCGAACTCGAGGCCCGGCTGCAGAGGATGCTGCGCGGCTGGGCAGAAGCGGTCGAGAGCGAACTCGGCGAGCATATGGAGCCAGGCCGCGCCGCAGCGGTCGCGACCCGCTTCGCCGAAGCGTTTCCCGTCGCCTACCGCACCGATTACGGCCCTGCCGAAGCCGCACTCGACATCGCGCGCATGCGCCATCTCTCGACGGTCGATTCCGACGCGCCGAACACCGCCGCATCGCAGCGCGACGCGCGCCTCTATGCGTTCGAAGGCGACACCGAAGCGCAATTGCGGCTCAAGATCTACGAGCACGAAGGCGCGCTGCCGTTGTCCGACGCGGTGCCCGCGCTCGAGAATTTCGGCTTCCGCGTGCTCGCGGAAATCCCCACCCCGCTCGACGAGGGCCGGCTCGGCACGATCCACGACTTCACGCTCGCGCTGCCCGAAGGCGACACCATCGGCCCGCTGCTCGAGCGCGCCGAGGCGATCGAGGCGGCGATCGCCGCCGTGCTCAACGGCTGGGCGGAGGACGATCCGTTCAACCGGCTGGTGGTCGGCGCTGCGCTCAGTGCGGACGAGGCGAACTGGCTGCGCGCGTTCTACCGCTATCTGCGTCAGGCCGGGGTCAGCTTCACGATCTACACAGTGGTCGATGCTCTCGACCGCGCGCCGGGAGTAACCCGCGCGCTCGTCCGGTTGTTCGCCGCGCGCCACGATCCCGATTTCGCCGGCGACCGCGGAGCCGCGACGAAGGAATGCGAGGACGCGATCAGGCAGGGCCTCGCCCGTGTGGCCGCGATCAACGACGACCGGCTGCTGCGCCTCTACCACGCCGTGATCGGATCGATCCTGCGCACCAATGCCTTCGCGGCGGCCGGCCAGGAGGCGCTGGCGTTCAAGATCGACTCGCAGCTCGTGCCCGGCCTGCCCAAGCCGATTCCGTGGCGCGAGATCTTCGTCTATTCCCGCCGCGTCGAGGGCATTCACCTGCGCGCCGGCCCGGTCGCGCGCGGCGGCCTGCGCTGGTCCGACCGGCGTGACGACTTCCGCACGGAAATCCTGGGTCTGATGAAAGCGCAGCGGGTCAAGAACGCCGTCATCGTGCCGACCGGCGCCAAGGGCGGGTTCTACCCCAAGCAGCTCCCCGCGCCCGACAAGGACCGCGCGGGCTGGGCGGCCGAGGGACAGGCGAGCTACGAGCTGTTCATCCGCACGCTGCTGTCGGTCACCGACAATATCGCGGGCGACGAGGTCGTTCACCCCGAGCGCGTGGTGATCCACGACGGCGACGATCCCTACTTCGTGGTCGCCGCGGACAAAGGCACTGCGCGCTTCTCCGACATCGCCAACGCGATTGCGCAGAGCCAGGGCTTCTGGCTCGACGACGCTTTCGCGAGTGGCGGCTCGAACGGCTACGACCACAAGGCGATGGGCATCACCGCGCGCGGCGCGTGGGTTTCGGTCCAGCGGCATTTCCGCGAAATGGGCGTCGACGTGCAGAGCGAACCGGTGCGCGCAGTCGGCTGCGGCGACATGTCGGGCGATGTGTTCGGCAACGGCATGTTGCTGTCGAAGGCGATCAAGCTGGTCGCCGCGTTCGACCACCGTCATATCTTCATCGACCCCGATCCGGATCCGGCAGCAAGCTGGGCCGAGCGCCAACGCCTGTTCGACCTGCCGGCCTCGAGCTGGGAGGACTACGACACCGCGCTTATCTCGAAGGGCGGCGGAGTGTTCTCGCGCGCGATGAAGCGCATTCCGCTGTCGTCGGCGGCGCGCAAGCTGCTCGGCGTCGAAGCCAGGGAAATGGAGCCCGAGGCGTTGATCTCGGCGATCCTCAAGGCCGAGATCGATCTGATCTGGTTCGGCGGCATCGGAACTTACGTAAAGAGCAGCCTCGAGAACAACGTCCAGGTCGGCGATCCGGCGAACGACACGCTGCGGGTCGATGCGGCCGAGGTGCGGGCCAAGGTCATCGGCGAAGGCGCCAACCTCGGCACCACTCAGGCGGGCCGGATCGAATTCGCGCTGGGCGGCGGACGCATCAACACCGACTTCATCGACAACGCCGCAGGCGTGAATTGCTCGGACAACGAGGTAAACATCAAGATCGCGCTCGCCGCGGCGGTGCGGACCGGCAAGCTGTCGACCCGGAAGCGCAATGCGCTGCTCCAATCGATGACCGACGAGGTCGCCCATCTGGTGCTGGAGAGCAACCGGCTCCAGGCGTTGGCGTTGTCGATCGCCGAAGCGGGCGGCGCGCCCGCGGTCGCCACTCAATTGCAGCTCATCGAAAGGCTCGAGGACAAGGGCGCGCTCGACCGGCAGACCGAAGGCCTGGCCTCGACCGAGAATCTGGCCCGTCGAGCCGGTGAAGGCATCGGGCTGACCCGGCCTGAACTCGCCGTGCTGCTGTCGTCCACCAAGCTGGTTCTTCAGGATGCGATCGAGCAGACATCGTTGCCCGACGATCCGAGCCTCGGCGATCTGCTGTTCGCCTATTTCCCGTCGGCCATGCGCAAGTCCTATCGGCGCCAGATCGAGGGGCATCAGCTACGGCGCGAGATCGTGGCCACCTCGCTCGCCAACCTGTTCGTCAACCGGATGGGGCTCATCCATGCGTTCGAGCTGTCGGAAGAGGAAGGCGTCGGCCTCGCCGACGTCACCGCATCGTTCGTCGCTGCCGAGAAGCTGTTCAACGTGGGCGCGTTGTGGGCCGAGCTGGAAACGGCCGATATGCCCGAGGATGCGCGCCTCCATCTGTTTCGCCACACCGCCGGCGCGCTGCGCAGCCAGATGGCCGATCTCATCCGGGTCGGCGCCAGCACTACGCCCCCGAGCGAGCTGATCGAAAGCCTGCAGAAGCGTGTCGCACAGCTATCAACCGGCACCGACGAATTGCTGACCAGGGCCTCGATCAGACAATCGGACAAGCTCAAGGCCGAATTCGTCGAAATGGGCGCGCCCGAAAAGCTCGCTGCGCAAGTGACGCATCTCTACGATCTCGACGGCGCGATCGGGCTCGCGTCGCTGTCCCGGGCTGCCGAGATCGACGCTCGCTCGCTGACCGCGGCGTTCACCGACCTGGGCGAACGGATCGGCCTCGACTGGGCGCAGAGCACCTCGGCGCTGATGAACCCCTCGGACGTGTGGGAGCGGCTGCTCGTGGCCGGCCTGTCGCGCGATTTCCAGCAGATGCGGCTCGATTTCCTGCGCCGGCTTTCGCGCCGCAAGGGGGCCAAGAGCGATCCGCTTGGCGCGGTCGCAACCTGGGCGGACGAGCACGCTGCGGCGATCCGCCAGTTCCGCACGATGATCGGGCGGGCGCAGGCCCAGGGCGAGGTCGCGCCAGCGATGCTCGCGCAGATCGCCAGCCAGGCACGCAACTTGCTCGGGCGGTAGTTTTTCCAGTTTCGCCGGAATGCCGCCGGGGTTGACCCGGCGGCGGTTTTGTCCAAACCCCGCGACCCATGGAACGCGCGGACATCGTCATCGTCGGCACCGGGCACGGCGGCGCGCAGGCCGCCATCGCCCTGCGCCAGCACGGCTTCACCGGCTCGATCGCGATGATCGGGCGCGAGAGCGAACCGCCCTACGAGCGGCCGCCGCTGTCGAAGGAATACCTCGCGGGCGAGAAGCCGTTCGAGCGCATCTGCCTGCGCCCGCCGCAGTTCTGGGCCGACAAGGACATCGCGCTGCGGCTCAGGACCTCGGTGGTCGCGGTCGATCCGCAGGCGCACGAGCTCGAGTTCTCCGACGAGAGCCGGCTCGGCTACGGCAAGCTGATCTGGGCTGCGGGCGGCGATCCTCGCCGCCTGTCGTGCTCGGGCGCCGACCTCGCGGGCGTGCATTCGGTCCGCACCCGCGCCGATGTCGACCGGATGATCGCCGAGCTCCGGGCGGGCGCGAAGCGCGCGGTCGTGGTGGGCGGCGGCTATATCGGGCTCGAGGCGGCCGCGGTGCTGCGCAAGCTCGGCTGCGCGGTCACGGTGGTCGAGGCGCTGCCGCGCGTGCTCGCGCGCGTCGCGGGCGAGGAACTGTCGCGCTTCTACGAGGACGAGCATCGCAAACAGGGCGTCGACGTGATTCTCGACGCCGCGGTCGACCGGATCGAGGGCGACGGCGAGAAGGTCACCGGGGTCGGGCTCGAGGGCGGCGAGGTGATCCCCGCCGATCTGGTGGTGGTCGGGATCGGCATCGTGCCCTCGGTCGGTCCGCTGATCGCAGCGGGCGCGGCGGGCGCCAACGGGGTGGATGTCGACGAATTGTGCCGCACCTCGCTCGAGGACGTGTACGCGATCGGCGACTGCGCGGCGCATTCCAATCCCTACGCCGACGGCGCGGTGATCCGGCTCGAATCGGTCCAGAATGCGAACGACATGGCCAACACTGCCGCGAAGTCTATCTGCGGCGATCCGCAGCCGTACAAGGCGGTGCCGTGGTTCTGGTCGAACCAGTACGATCTGCGGTTGCAAACGGTCGGGCTGTCGCTCGATCACGACGACACCGTGCTGCGCGGCGATCCGGCCGAGCGGAAATTCTCGATCGTCTATCTCAAGGAAGGCCGCGTGATCGCGCTCGACTGCGTGAACGCCACCAGGGACTACGCGCAGGGGCGCAAGCTGGTCGAAGCCGGCGTAAAGCCCGACCGCGAGGCGCTCGCCGACACCGAAATCTCGCTCAAGGCGCTGGTGTAAGCTCGCCCAACGCCCATTCGGCAGCTTCGGCGATCACTGGATCGGGATCGCTCGCCAACTCCGCGATTTGAGCGACCAGCGTCCGATTTCCACTGTTCCCGGCCGCGATCAGGCAGTTGCGCACGAAACGGTTGCGGCCGATGCGCTTGATCGGCGAGCCCGAAAAGAGCTGGCGGAACCCCGCATCGTCGAGCGCGAGCAGCTCTTCGAGCCGCGGCGCCACCAGCTCGGCGCGCGGCAGGAAGGCGCGGTTGCGCGCCGCGGCGTCGGCGAACTTGTTCCACGGGCACACCGCGAGGCAATCGTCGCAACCGTAGATGCGGTTGCCGATCGTCTTGCGGAATTCCTGCGGGATCGGCCCCTTGTGCTCGATCGTGAGGTAGGAGATGCAGCGCCGCGCATCGAGCCGGTAGGGCTCGGGAAAGGCGTCGGTCGGGCAGGCATCCTGACACGCGCGGCACGAGCCGCAATTGTCGGCGTGCGGCTGGTCGGGTTCGATCGCAAGCGTGGTGTAGATCGCGGCGAGGAACAGCCAGCTGCCGTGCTCGCGGCTGACCAGGTTGGTGTGCTTGCCCTGCCAGCCGATCCCCGCTGCTTCGCCGAGCGGCTTCTCCATCACCGGTGCGGTGTCGACGAAGACCTTGAGCTCGCTCTCGGGCGCGCGCGCGACCAGCCACCGCGCGAGCGCCTTGGCCGCTTTCTTGACCGTGTCGTGATAGTCGCGCCCTTGCGCATAGACCGAGATGCGCGCGCGCTCCGGATCGCCTTCGAGCGCGAGCGGATCGTGGTCGGGCGCGTAGCTCATGCCGAGCGCGATCACGCTCCTCGCTGCGGGCCACATCGCCTGGGGGCCCTGCCGCACCTCGGCGCGATCCTCCATCCAGCCCATCGTGCCGTGGTGCCCGGCAGCGAGCCATTCGCGCAGCCGGTGCGCGCGCAACGGATCGTCCGCCGCGGGCGCGATCCCGACCGCGACGAAGCCCAGCCGCTTCGCCTCGGCGATCAGATCGTCGCGCAAGTCCGGATTTTCTCGCGCGTCGGGCACGCCGGGGTTGCTCCTTGCCGGGCGCGGGGGCTAACCGCGTAGGATGGACATGGCGCTAAGCGATCCGCACCAACGGAGCAACGACCGCGCGCCGTCTTCGCGTCTTGCGATCGAGGCGCGGGGGCTGGTCAAGCGGTTCGAGGGCACGACCGCGGTCGACGGGGTCGATCTCACGGTGCCCGAAGGCGCGATCTACGGCGTGCTCGGCCCCAACGGCGCGGGCAAGACCACCACGCTGCGCATGCTGCTGGGCATCATCGACCCGGACGAAGGCATGCGCCGTGTGTTCGGACACGAGGATCCGCACGATATCGCGCGCCTGATCGGCTACCTGCCCGAAGAACGCGGGCTCTATCCCTCGATGAAGGCGGTCGAGGCGATTGCGTTCATGGGCGCGCTGCGCGGCGTGCCGCTCGCCGAGGGCCGCACGCACGGGCGCGAGCTGCTCGAGAACCACGGCCTGGGCCATGCTGCCGACAAGCAGATCCGCCAGCTTTCGAAGGGCATGGCGCAGACCGTGCAACTGCTCGGCACGCTGGTGCACGAGCCGCGGCTGGTGATCCTCGACGAGCCGTTCTCGGGCCTCGACGCGATCAATCAGGGCAAGCTCGAGGTCTTGATTCGCGGGCTGGCGGAGAAGGGGACGACCGTGATTTTTTCGACCCACGTCATCGCCCACGCCGAGCGCTTGTGCGACGACGTGGCGATCATCGCCGGCGGCAAGGTCCCCTACGCCGGCTCGGTCGACGCGGCGCGCGACCGCATCCCCGCGCAAGTCCGCCTCGAGACCCGCGCGCGCGAAGGCCGCTGGCGCGATGCGCTGCCCGCCGACGCGCGGCGCGAGGGCGATTTCTGGCATTTCTCGCTCCCCGAAACGGGAATCGAGCCGCTGCTGCGCGCGCTGATCGAGGGCGAGGCGGGGATCCTCTCGCTCTCGATCGAGCGCGCCGGGCTGCACGACGCCTTCGTCCACATCGCGGGTGAGGCGGCGGCGCGCGCGCTCGACGAGGAAACCCCGGCGGAGGCGAATCGATGAGCACGGCCACCGACACCGCCAGGTCGCGGCTCTCGCTGTGGAGCGCGGCGTTCGTGATCGCGCGGCGCGATTTTACCGCAATCCTGTTCAGCAAGGCGTTTCTGTTTTTCCTGGTCGGCCCGCTGTTCTTCATCGGCATCAGCGGCGCGGCCGGATTTCTGACCAGTCAGGCCGTGGACAAGGCCGACAGCCCGCGGCTCGCGGTCGCGCTGACGCCTACCGAATCGCAGGCCTTCGCAGCCGCGCACGCCCGGCTGACCGAGCTCGTGCGCATGCCCGACATCGAGGTCGTCGATCCCGGCGAGGCGGGGGAGACCGCCGCGCTGCTCGCCGACGATACGCGCAATTTCGCCGCGGTGCTCGGCGGCACGCTCGCCGCCCCGACGTTGACCGGCACCGCGGACCGGATCGAGGAGTGGGAGGGCGAGGTCGCGCTGGTCGCGGCCGAGGCGAGCGGGGCGGCCGCGCGCTATCCCGAAGTCGCGCTCTCGCCCACCGCAACCACGGTCGCGAGCAAGCGCACCGCCAACGCCGCCACCGCGACCGGCGGGCTGACGCTGCTGTTCCTGCTGACGATGCTGCTCGCGGGCATGGTCATGTCCAACCTCGTCGAGGAGAAGGGCAACAAGATCATCGAGATTCTCGCCGCGGCGATCCCGATGGACGCGGTCTTCCTCGGCAAGCTGTTCGCGATGCTCGCGGTCAGCTTCGTGGGGATCGCGATCTGGGGCGGCACGGCGGGCGCGATCGTGCTCGCCACGGGCGCGCTCGATCAGGTCGCGCCGCCCGCGGTCGGCTGGCCGATGTTCGTCGCGCTGTTCCTGGTCTATTTCGCGATGGCCTACCTGCTGATCGGCTCGATCTTCCTCGCGATTGGATCGATGGCCCCGACCGTGCGCGACGTGCAGACGATGTCGATGCCGGCGACGATCCTGCAACTGCTGGTGTTCTTCCTCGCCAGCTTCGCGATGACCGACATCGGCTCGCCGGTCGAACTGTTCGCGGTCGTCTTCCCGCTCAGCTCGCCTTACGCGATGGTCGCGCGCGCGGCGCAGGAGCCGGCGCTGTGGCCGCACGCGGTGGCGCTGGTCTGGCAGGTGCTCGCAGTCGCGGTCTTCGTGCGCACCGGCGCGCGGCTTTTCCGTAAGCGGGTGATGAAATCGGGTCCCGCGCCGAGCGGAAAGAAGCGCTTCTGGCGGCGAGCCGGCGACGTTGCGGCGGAGATAGTCCCCGGCGCGAGCAGCGCACGCCCGTAACGCTGCGGCGCAACGATAGGTCGCAAATCGCAACGCACTATTGACATGGCGGTAAGTAGCGGCAGGATAGCCTCGATCCGGACCGACGAGACTCCGGGCGAGGAGAGACAGCCGATGGCTACCCAGTTCGCCGAGCCGCCTGCCACCTGGCGCACCAGCCCGAGCGCGGTCGACGCGCTGCGCGAGCATCTGGCGCAGCATCCCGAGGAGCAGTGGCACCATCCGCACCCCTTCGACGTCAGCCGCAGCGACATCTACTACGAGGATCGCTGGCAGCCGATCTTCGCCGAAATGCGCAGCCGTGGCCCGATCCACTACGTCGACGAGAGCCCCGTCGGCCCGTACTGGAACGTGGTCCAGCACAAGGCGGTGCAGCACGTCGAGTCGCTGCCCGAGCTGTTCTCCTCGAGCTGGGAGCACGGCGGGATCACGATCCTCAACCGGCTGGACGACGAGCAACTGAAGGAGCTCGGTCGCGAGCGGTTCGAGCTGCCGATGTTCATCGCGATGGACCGGCCCAAGCACACCGGCCAGCGGCGCACCGTCGCCCCCGCGTTCACTCCGGCCGAGATGAAGCGGCTCGAGGGCGACATCCGCCAGCGCACTGGCGAGCTGCTCGATTCGCTCCCGCGCGGGCAAGTGTTCGACTGGGTCGACACGGTCTCGATCGAGCTGACCACCGGAATGCTCGCGATGCTGTTCGGCTTCCCGTGGGAGGACCGCCGGCTGCTGACCTTCTGGTCCGACTGGGCGGGCGACACCGAGCTCGCAATGGTGCGCGAGCTCGACGAGTTCCGGCAGGGCATCCTCAAGGAGATGGCGACCTATTTCCAGCAGCTGTGGATGCAGCGCGCGAACGCGGAGCCGGCGCCCGATCTTATCTCGATGATGATCCACTCGCCCGCGATGAACCAGATGAGCCCGCAGGAATTCATGGGCAATCTGGTGCTGCTGATCGTCGGCGGCAACGACACCACGCGCAACACGATGAGCGGCATCGTCCACGCGTTCGACAAGTTCCCCGACCAGCGCAAGCTGTTCGAGGAACGGCCCGAGCTGATCCCCAACGCGGTGCAGGAATGCATCCGCTACCAGACCCCGCTCGCGCACATGCGCCGCACCTGCACCGAGGACACCGAGCTGTTCGGCGAGGCGGTGAAGAAGGGCGACAAGATGGTGCTGTGGTACCTCTCGGCCAACCGCGACGAGGAGGTCTTCGCCAATTCCGACAAGCTCGACATCGAGCGCGAGAACGCGCGGCGCAACCTCAGCTTCGGCTACGGCATCCACCGCTGCGTCGGCGCCCGGCTGGCCGAGCTGCAACTGCGCGTGCTGCTCGAGGAAATGCACGCGCGGCGCATGCGCGTTCACGTCGCGGGCGATGTGGAGCGGGTGCGCGCCAACTTCGTCCACGGCTTCCGCAAGCTCGAGGTCGAAGTGACGGAGTTCTAGACGGCCTTTCCTGCAAAATCGGGCCTGCCAGGCCGGCGAAACACCGCGCACGTCACCTTGAACGGCCTGACCAGCCAGGCCAGCCGATGAAGCTGCCCCAGCGCGATCGCCGGCTTCCAGAATCGCAGGATTCGCAAGAAAGCCTTGGGCAGATAGAGCAGCCCGTTCGTCGTGCCTTTGCCGAATTCCTCCTGCATCAGAGTGCCATCGCTCAGAATCTCCCCGGTCACGAGTTCGAGATCCGGGAATTCGCCCGCCAGGGCCTCAACGTCGGGACGATAGAGCGTGTCGATCGGATCGGCGTGATAGGGATAGCTATAAGGGACCGTCACCACCAGCGCGCCCTCCTCGGCGACGAGTTCGCCGCACGCATCAATCACGCCCTGTCGCTCCGAAAGGTGCTCCAGCAGGTTGGAACAGATGGCCGAGCGGCAACCCCGCGCCTTCACCTCGGCCAGGAACGCCGGATCGGTCAGGTCGCCGACCATATCGACTCCCTCGTCCGGCTTTATATCGATATGAACCACCTCGAACCCCGCCGCCCGCAGCGGCGCGAAGAGCAGCCGTTCGATATGCGGTTTGTTGACGGTGCGAAACGCGTGGGTGGAGGATCCGACGTTGGCGATTGGCGAGCACTTTTGCGGATCGGTCGCGAGGAGCCGATCACGTATCCATTCGGCCTCTACAGGGCGCATTGCCTACCTCCCGGAATCGGCGAACCTCCATCGCAACCGCGCCGAACGACGTTCGATGGCTCGCCGCCGTGCCTACAGGCGTGCACGCTACTTCGCCACCTCTGTTCGGCGCACAACCATCCGGCCAACCTCCTGACCGGGCATCTCAACGAAGCGGAAGGTCAAGCTGGCCACCGCAATCGTGATGCCAAGATAGCCGACCATAAGCGCGTCCGCGATCGGCGTCGGCAACACGATCGCCGTAGTGCCTTCGCTGCCGCCCAGGAAGCCGAGCACTGCAGCGGCGGACAGGATACCCATGATGATGAATGCGTGAATCAGATAGATCGAATAGCTGCGTTCGCCGAGAAATACGAAAGCGCCGCTCCGCAACAGCCGCGAGGCCAGGCCCTGTTCGTACGCGAAGAGCAGCACCACCAGGGCAAAGAGAGGGATGATAGCCGCGCCCATTTCCAGCGGCACCTGAACGATGGCGAAGAAGGTGGCGCCGATCGCGGCGAATTCGAGAACCGTTGCGAAGGGGATGCGGATCGCGTGCCACTTCGCCCATAGCCTGTGCATCAGCACGCCCAGGCCGAAGCCGGCCATGCCCCTGACCAGGGC
Organism: uncultured Altererythrobacter sp.; assembly: GCA_946886565.1. The sequence goes on along the minus strand of CAMPIX010000007.1, from coordinate 86,681 downwards.
AATCGACGTCGTCGCTGTCATGGTCTCGGGAAAAGCGACGGCGTAGGCGGTACACGCCAGGCCCACCGCGGCGAGAACCACCCAGCCCCTGCGCTGCGCGGCGATGCAAGCGAGCACGAAGCAGAGATAGGCGAACATCTCGGTCGAAATCGACCAGGCGGGTTCGTTCCAGGTATTGTACGGCGTCGTGCCCCAGGCCTGGACCATCGCCAGATTTGCGGGAAGCCAGCCGAGATCGAAGCTGTCGGTGAAGGCAAGCGGCTCTTCCACCAGGTCCATCCCGTTGGCGGCGAGCAACACCAGTTGGTGGACGACGAACAGCCCCAGGACGAACAGATGAAGCGGCCACAGCCTGGCGATTCGCCGCACGATGAATCGCATGGCTTCGCCCTTGCCCGTGGAAAGTTTTTCCCCGCTCGAATGTGCGATCACGAACCCCGACAGGACGAAAAAGAAGTCGACGAAGCGGTAACTGGTGGTCGCGAGTGCCAGGCCGGAAAGCGTGCCGGTCGTCTTGAGATGGCCGAATGCGACGACAAGCGCGGCGATCCCACGCCACGAGTCCAGCGCTACGAAACGAACCTTCGCTTGCAAGTCATTCCCTTTCGCCCCTTTCGTCTGCAGGCCGGGCCCATCCCCGGAGCGCCAGAAATGTGCGCCGGTCTCGTCAGGATACTCGGGACCGCCGGCGAACAAGGGGAGCCGACGGATATACAAATGACGCTTAGAAGAACGAGAACCGGCGGGCAATGTCGGGGAGGCGGTCTTTTTCCAAGTCCCTTCCAGCAGTTACGTCTGCGACGAAGGGCTGAGCCTCGTCGTCGCCCGCCGTGCCTGCTCGCCTTTCCATCCGGGGGGCCAGCGCGCTTCCCGCCGGCTTGCGCTTGACCCCTGCCGAGCGCTGCCGTTAACGCAAGCGTCGGCCGATCGCCGCCAACGGACCCGCATTTCCCATGAAATTCAGTATCTGCATCCCGAATTACAACTACGCGCGCTATATCGGCGAGACCATAGAGAGCGTCCGCGTGCAGCAGGCCGACATCGAGATTCTCGTCTCGGACAATTGCAGCACCGACGACAGCGTGGCGGTGGTCGAGGCGTTCGGCGATCCGCGAATCAAGCTGCACACCAACCGCTGGAATGTGGGCTTCGCTGGGAATCTCGACCGCGCGTGCCAGCACGCCACGGGCGATCGCATGCTGCTGCTTTCGTCGGATGATCTGGCCAAACCCGAAGCCTTCGCCACTTATGCGGCGCTGGCCGAGGCGCTGGGCCCGGCGGCCGACAATGCGGTCTTCGCCGCGGGCAACGAAGTCGTCGACGGTAACGGCGTCAAGACCGGCGAGGCGGGAATCGACCGGCGGCTCTGGCCCGCAGAGCCCGACGCCGCGCTGAGCGCAGCGATCGGAGCCCCCGTCTATCGCCAGGCTGCAGCGAGCCTGCTTCGCCGTTCGTTCGAGCAGCTGCGAATTCCGCTTCCGTTCGTCGCCACTTGCTATCCGCGCCACTTGTACGAGCGGGTCGAAGGCTACGGCGGGGGCAATCTGATCAATCCCGACAAGGGGTTCGCGTGGAAGCTGCTGGCGGTGGCGGACGAAGCGTTTTTCATCGACCGGCCGCTGTTCGTCTATCGGGTCCACGCCAACAACCAGGCTGCGCTGCAGCGCGAATCGGGCGCGCTCAAGCACCTGATCGACCAGTATCGCGCAACGTTCGACACCGCCCCCGAAATCCTCGAGCGCGCCGGTCTCGGGCGCGCCGACCTGGCGCGGGCGTTCGTCGAGCATGACATCGGGCTGCGCGGAATGAAGATGGTCGCCGAAGGCGAGCGGAAGCTGGCCCGCCGCACGCTCGATTTCGGCCGCGCCGCCTATCCAGAGCTGGTGCGCGGATCGCGCAAGGTTGCAGCGCTCAGGGCGCTGCTCGCGATGGGGCCCGTCGGCACCCTCGTCGCCCGAAAGGCGTATGACCGGGCGCTGCAGCGCTATCGCGCCGGCGAAGCCTTCGGGGCGTGAGCGCCGGCGCTCTTGCGGGCGTCAGTTGTGCCCGTCGAGTTTTTCCCTGAGGTTCGGATCGTCGGGCGACAGCTCGAGCGAACGCGAGGTGCTGAACGGCAACGTCGCATCAGGGGCGGTGACCAGATTCCACTGCGCGACCCCGCATTCCATGATGAGGCTCCCCGCCGGAAGCTCCAGTTGCGCGATCGCCTCGGCGGTCGCTTTCTCGAGCTCGGTGGGCCGGATCGACAGGTAGACGACCGCGTGCCCGGCCTCGCCTAGCTGGCGGACGGCGGTGACCGCCTGTTCGTTCGGCCGCGCGTTCTCGAACGCCGGCGAAAAATGCGCCGATCCGCGCTCGAACAGAAACCCGTCGACCGCGACGAAGAACAGTCTGCGTTCCTGCAGCTTCTCGCGCCATTCGTGGACCGTGCCCCAGTCTTCGTAGTTCTTCACCCGGCGCACTTTGAAGATTTCCCCCCGCAGCGCCATGTTCGCGATGATCTCGGATATGTAGAGCTCGCCCGCGGCAACGGTCGGCGCCTGCGACAGTTCGTCGAACGTCGCGAGGAACTTCGCGGGGTCGGTGAAGAAGTACCCCCCCACGCTGAAAAGATCCGAAATCACGCGCTTCTCGCGTATCGCCAGGATGATGTCTTCCTGGTCGACCCGGCAGTAGCTCTTGTTGCGCGGGTTGATCTGGTCGAAATCGTTGAGCGAGGCAACCGACACGTAGTTGTAGGTCGCGTTCGGCTGCTCGATGGTGAAATGGTTGTCGGAATCCTTCACCAGGAACGGCTCGTCCAGGCCCGTCCTGCGCAGCGTCAAGGCCACGGTTTCGGACTGGCTCTGGGTCTGCTCGTCGAGCACGACGATTTCGATCGAGCGGCCGAACGCCTTGCGGATGCCCGCGCAGGCATCGAACTTTTCGTCGTGTTCCTTCAGGATCGTCACCACGATATCGTCGGGCGAGGTGTCCAGACCCGCCACGGCGCGGACCACCATCGGCACGCCGTCGTGGTCGGGCAGCATCCATTTGGGCGGCATGTTCGGATAGCGGGAGGAGCGCCCCCCGCACGGAATAATGATCTTCATCGTTCGGTCTCCAGGGCCGCTTCGCACGCGCCGATGAACGTTTCGACGCGCCGGCGAACGAAGGTCCGGTCGGTTTCGGTGCGCGAATAAGGAAGGATGCGGGCGAACGTCAACGACAGCAGCAGGTAGTGAAAGGCGGGATAGCGCGCATCCATCGCCTGCGCAGCGCGGAATATCCGCTGCCGCAGCTCCCAGCTGATGCCCAGCGAAAGCGCGCGGCCGCGGTGCTTGAACCAGCGCCCTTCGCAATCCTGGAACAGCTTGGACAGGTCGATCCAGTAATGATCGAACGGGCTGTCGATCGTGTCGATCAACCAAAGCTTGTCCTGCCGGTCGACGATCAGGTTCTCCAGCGTCAGATCGCCATGCGCCGCCGTTCGTGGGAGCGTCTGCGGAATGCTGCTCGCCGCAAAGTTCAGCCGTGCGAGCAGGTGGCGAAACTCGCCCGCCGTCTTGCGGTCGATATCGAGCAGCTTGTCGGCGATCGCGCTTCGCACGTCGATCGGCGACGCCTGGTCGGCAGTGGAGGCGAAACGGTTGATGATGCCGCCGATCTGGCCGGTGAAGCTGTCGAATTCGATGTGGCTCGCGTCAGACAGGTAACGGATGCCATCACGGCCCGGCACGAAGGTCATGTCGAACCAGTAGCAGCCGTCCGCCTCGCCGGTGCGCAACACCTCGGGCATTCGGGCGACCCCGTCGAGAAGCGCGCCGAGCTCGGTTTGCCGGTCGGCCTGACGGGCCAGCTTCGTGCTGTCTGCGGGCGTCTTGGCGGCCTTGCGCACGTAGCTGCGCCCCCGGGCGTCTCGCAGGAGGGCGATCAGCGCACCGGAAAAGCCCGAGAGCGGCACGACCTCGCGCTCGCCCGCAAATGCCGGATGGTCGTGCATTGCGGTCAGGCCCGGACCAGGTCGGACACGTCGATGACGGTCATGCCCGCGGCCCTGGCCGACGCCACCCCGTCGGCATGGTCTTCGAACACGAGGCAGTCCTCCGGCGCGATCGCCAACAGCTCGGCGGCCTTCCGATAGGGTTCAGGGTCGGGCTTGCCCTTCTCCACATCGTCGCCGGAGACGATCAGGTCGATCCGCCCGGTCAATCCGAGCGCCTCGACGATCTCGATCGCGCCGGCGCGATTGCCCGAGGTGACGACCGCGACGCGGACGTGCGGCGGAGCGGCCCGCACGAGCGCGGCGAGCTCGAGCGGCGCGATTTCGCCGGCGGCGACGAAGCTGCTGAACAGCGCCTTTTTGCGCGCATGAATCTGCTCCCACGGCAAGGCGTCGTCCGCCGATACTCCCGCAGCCGCGGCGAAGCGCGAAATCGTCTCGCGCGCAGGCCCGCCGGCGAGCGTCGAGAAATCCTCGAGCGAAAGAGCGCCGCCCAGATCGGCGAAGACCGACGCGTAGGCGCGGTGATGAAGCGGCATCGTTTCGGCGAGCGTCCCGTCCAGGTCGCACAACCAGGCATCGTAAATGCCCGCAGCTGCAATTCTTTCTTCGAGGTTCATCGCAAACGGCTGTTAAAGACTACCGTGGACGGGCTCAAGCGCCGCGCGCGTCCGCGCCCCGCCCTTGCCATGGCGGCGCCGATCCTGAATAGCGCGCCCGCCATGCCAGACATAGACTGCCCGATCCTGCGCCCCAGTTTCCAGCACCGGACCGCCCGGCGGTGACCGCCACGATCGCTTTCGCGGTGCCCGAGCTCGACGCCGGCGGGCCGGACCGGGTAATCTACGAGTTGCTGACCGGGCTGGACCGGCGGCGGTTCTCGCCGATCCTGGTGACCTCGGTGCGCGGCGGGCGCTATTTCGATGCCCTGCCGGACGATGTGCGGGTGGTCGTAGTCGAGGGCGGCCGCTACCCCGTGCGCGCATTCGCGCGGGCGATCGACCGGATCGCACCCGATCTGGTCTTCACCACGCTGCGGATGAACGTGGTTGCGCTCGCGGCGCGCGCGTTCCAGCGGCGCAAGCCGCCGGTGATCGCCCGGCAGGCGAACGCGATCGCGGCCGATTTCGCGATCCTGAAGCAGACCTCGCTGGTCAAGCACAGGCTGGCGCAAGTCCTTATCCGCATGCTGATGCGCCGGGCCGACGCGGTGGTCGCGCAGTCGGACGACATGGCGCGCGAGTTGCGCCGCGATCTGCGGCCCGGCCAGGACATCGCGGTGATCGGCAATCCGCTGTCGCTCGACGAGCTGGAGCACGCTCTGGCGCGGCAGAAGGCGACAATTGCTGTCGCCGATCACGGCCGGCCCGCGGTGATCGCGGTCGGCCGCCTCGCCCCCCAGAAGGGCTTCGATCTGCTGCTCCCGGCGTTCGCCGCGTTTCGCGCGCGGCATCCCGAAGCGACGTTGACCATCCTGGGCGAAGGCCCGCAACGCGCCGAGATCGAACGGCAGGCTGATACGCTGGACCTGGCGGGCTGTGTCCGCATGCCCGGACGCAGCGAGGCCGTGCTCGCCGAGATCGAGCGCGCCGACCTGTTCGTCTCGTCCTCGCGCTACGAAGGCTTCAGCAACGCCATGCTCGAAGCCATGGCGCTCGGCGTGCCGGTCGTGGCGACCGATTGCCCGGGCGCGACGCGCGACCTGATCGAGGACGGGGAGACCGGATTTCTCGCCGACGCGATCGAAGCCGATGCGATCGGCGCGGCCATGCTTCGCGCGATCGAGGGCGATCACGAGATGATCGGCCAGCGCGGCCGCGAGCATGTAGCGAGGAATTTCGAAAAAGCCGCCATCGTGCGCAAATACGAAGCGCTGTTCGAGCGCTTCGTCCTTGGCTGACAGCGGCAGACTACGGTCGGGTCGCCGGATAAGCGACAGGGGCGCCCGCCAGCGGCTGCCGCGGTTGAGGTCCTGAAGCGGGTCCCGCAGAACTCTGGAGGGCCGCCCGCCGGACGGCGGGCAAGGGTACCAGCGATAGCGCGAAGAGAATCCAGAATATGGTGAACCGCGAGCCGTTGTGCGTCACCCCGTACAGCATCGAGGGGCCGGCGATGCACACGAGTCCGATGAAGCCATAAGTCCGCCAGAGCGATTTGAACCAGACGACCATCACCGCCAGAAGCAATGTGAATCCGACGAGGCCGTAGTTGCTGAGGATCGAGAAGAACGTCGAATGCACCTCGTGGCCGATGAGATCGTTAACGTTCTCCGCGCCGAGGCCCAGGAAGGTTTGAATCGCGTTGCCCTGCAGAAACGCGAAATATCCGCGGCTTGCGAGGCTGCTGTCGCCTTCGGTCATGATCCCGTCGAGACGTTGCATGAACAGATACTGGTCGAGATATCCGGACTGGTACGCTGCCAGAAGGAGAGCGATCGCACCTACGACAGCGAAGAACCAGGCGGCGACGTAGTTGCGCGAAAGACGAGGTTTGGAAGCGAAGAAGATGACCGCGAACGTCGCAATCATCGCCGCCTTCGAAAGCGAGGCGATCGCCAGGAACACCGCGGCGCCATAGAAGGCGATCGTCACCAGGTTTCCGTACGCCCCGCGCAGCCGCAGAAGATATGTCAGCGACAGAAGGCAGACTGCAAAGTAGCCAAGCTGGTTCGGATTGTTGAACGATCCGGTCTCGCGCATGGTGCGGCCGATCGCCTGTAGCTCGATCCCGTTGAGCAACACCGTGCCGATCGCGATCGCGGTGGCGAATATCAATCCGTGCGCGATCGCCCGGTCGCCATGCCGGACGCAGTAGGCGTATACCGCATACGGGATCACGAAATTGTAGAGCAGGAACACGGCGTGGATGAGGTTCTCGGGATCGCTCCCCACCACGACGTACAACAGCTCGACCAGCGCACCGTAGACAGCCAGCAGAAGCAGCAGGAAGCTCCAGCGGTCGAGCGCGATATGCGTCGTGAGCCACACCGTTCCGGCGAACAGCGCCAGCGCAATGTGCGTCGGCTGCGCGGCGCCCGAGCCGAAGATGTAGACCGGCAGCAGCGCGACGCCGAGAAACAACAGAATGGCGTGGAAGGATCCTGGCTTGTTCATGCGCTCGACTTCGGCCGCGGGTGCGGCTCTCCTAGTGTTCGCATTCGATCGGAGCAAGGATCGTGATCGCTGGCGGGGTTCGGGTCGGCGCGTCTCAAAGGCCGAGCAGCCGCAGCAGCGATGCATTGACCTGTTCGACCGCGTATTTCTCGCGCGCGATCCGCAGGCTTTCGGCGCCCATCTTCTCGCGGAGTTCGCGGCTAGCGCCCAGCGCCTCCATCGCCGCCGCGAGCGCTTCGGCGTCGCCGACCGGGACGAGGCGGCCGTTGAGGCCGTCGATCACCGTTTCGCGGCAGCCGGGGGCGTCGGTGGTCACCACCGGCCGGCCCATCGCCATCGCCTCGAGCACGCTGCGCGGCGTCCCCTCGCGGTACGAGGGGAGAACGAAGACGCTCGCCTGGGCGATCACTGGGCGGATATCGTCGCGCCGGCCGAGGAACTCGACCCCCGCGGCCTCGATTCCGGCGAGTTCGCCGGGCGTTATGCCGTCGAGACCTTCGTCGGGGAAACCGACCAGCAGGAAGCGCCACTCGGGATACCGCGCGCCCAGTCGGGCCGCGGCACGGCCGTACTCGCGCACCCCTTTGGCCCCCAGCAGCCGTCCCACGAGCAGGAACACGGATTCGGGCGGCAGGGGCGCGGGCGCATAGTGTGCGGTGTCGACCCCCGACCCGTTGACGATGCCCGCCTTGCTCGGGTCGGCGAGGCATCCGGCGGCGACGAAATCGGCGAGATCGTCGGGGTTCTGGAACACCACCCGGTCGTTTGCGCTCGTCGCCAGCCGATAGAGCCGCCGCGACAGGCCGGCCAGCAGGCGGCGCGCAAGGCCCGCCGGGGGCGCGAAGGCATAACCGAGCCCGGTGACCATCGACGCACTACGTATCGAAAGGGAGCGCGCGGCGAGCGAGCCCCAGATATTGGGCTTGATCGTGTAGCCGAGCACGAAGTCGGGCGCGACACGCCGCATCAGCCGGCGCAGTGCGAGGAAGTAGGTCAGATCGCCCGCGACGCTCAGTCCGGTGCGGCTGAGCGGTACCTCGTGCACCCGCGCGCCGTAGCGTTCGAGCTCCTCGCGCACGTCGTCGCCGATCTCGGGTGCGGCGACGTGCACCTCGTCGCCGCGCTCGCACAGCGTGCGGATCAGCGGGCCGCGAAATCCGATCAGCGACGGCGCGTAGGAGCCGTTGATCAGGATCCTCACCGCACCAGCTTCCGCGCCGGGTTGCCGACCCAGGTCTCGCCGGCGGGCACGTCCTTCGTCACCACCGCACCCATTCCCACGGTCGCGCACTCACCGATCGTAATGCCCTGACGGATCACCGCGCCCGCGCCGATATAGGCGCCGTCACCGATGATGACGTTGCCGTTGCACCGCACCGCGGGTGCGAAAGTGACGAAATCGCCGATCACGCAATCGTGCTCGACATAGGAATAGAGGTTGGCGTGGAAATGCCGTCCGATGCGGATGTTGCTGGTCAGGGTCACGAACGGCGACAGGATCGCCCCCTCGCCCAGCCGGACGTCGTCCATCTCGACGACGCTGGCTGCCCGCACCTCGAGAAAGCCGATCTGCGCCTCTTCGGAACGATCGGCCAGCGCGCGGCGGGTATCTGCGTCGGCAATCGCCAGCGCGACGCGCTTCTCGCCCGAAAGCGCGGCGAAATCCGCAAAGCCGAGCGTACGGTGGCCGTTGATCTCCTGGCCTGCTTCGCCATCGTCGACGAACCAGAGCGTGTCGCCCGGCAGGGCGGACGCGTGCAGCAGCGGCATGACGCCACGCCCCGCACCGCCCGCTCCGTAGATCGCCAGGTGCCTCATGCGCGCGGGTCTCCGTTAGCCTCGCCAGTGAAGCGCGGCATCGTCGCCTCGCCCGCCGCGGCGATGCCCTCTCCGCGGATCACCTTGAGCGCGGTCAGCGCGAGAATCTTCATGTCGAGCGCGAACGAGCGGCGCTCGACGTATTCGACATCGAGCGCGAACTTGCGCTCCCACCCGATCGCGTTGCGCCCGTTGACCTGCGCCCACCCGGTGATCCCGGGCCGCACTTCGTGCCGCCGCGCCTGCTCGGTGGTGTAGAGCGGCAGATACTCCATCAGCAGCGGGCGCGGGCCGACGAAGCTCATCTCGCCGCGCAGGATGTTGATGAGCTCGGGCAGTTCGTCGAGGCTGCTCGCGCGCAGGAAGCGGCCGAACACGCTGAGACGCGCCGCATCGGGCAACAGCGCCCCGTTTGCATCGCGCGCATCGGTCATGGTGCGGAACTTGAGGATATCGAACGGCTTGCCGCCGAGCCCCGGCCGCTTCTGACGGAACAGGACCGGGCTACCCAGCACTAGCCGCACGAAGAGCGCCAACACCAGCAGCAGCGGCGCAAGTACGATCAGCAGAAGACTTGCCAGCGCGAGGTCGAATGCGCGCTTCATGCTTCCTCGCGCGGCGTGTAGCCGGGCACCAGCTCACGCAGCTTCGCGCGGATCGCCAGCGCATCGCCGACTCGCGCCAGCCGGTCGATTTGCGTCAGTTGCTCTTCGAGCTCGGTCCACGGCAGATGATCCTCACGCGCACGAAAGATGCGCGCGTGCTGCGTGGGCTCCGCCTCGGCTCCGATCAGCAACTCCTCGTAGAGCTTCTCGCCCGGGCGAAGGCCGGTCTCGACGATCGCAATATCGCCGTCGGGATTCTCGGCGTCCCGCACCGTGCGGCCCGACAGCCGGATCATGGTGTGCGCGAGGTCGATTATCTTCACCGGCTCGCCCATCTCGAGCAAATAGACTTCGCCCCCCTCCGCCATCGCGCCGGCCTGGATTACGAGCTCGGCCGCCTCGGGTATCGTCATGAAATAGCGCGTGATGTCGGAATGGGTGACCGAAACGGGACCGCCCCGCTCGATCTGCTCCCTGAAACGCGGTACGACCGAGCCCGACGATCCCAGAACATTGCCGAAGCGAACCATCGAGAACACCGTCGGGCAATCCTGCGTCGACAACGCTTGGAGCACCATCTCGCAGACCCGCTTCGAAGCGCCCATGACATTGGTCGGGCGCACCGCCTTGTCGGTACTGACCAGAATAAAACGCTCGGTGCCGATCTCGCATGCCGCCAGCGCGCAATTGAGCGTCCCGCGCACGTTGTTCGCAACGCCCGACACGACGTTCGCCTCGACCATCGGTACGTGCTTGTAAGCGGCAGCGTGGTAGATCGTATGCGGGCGATAGCGCCCGAAGATGCGCTGCACGCTGCCCTTCTTGTCGATCGATGCAAGCTCGGGAACGATCTCCACCTCGAGACCCAGTTGCCGCGCGAGCGCGCGCAACTCGACATCGATCTGGTAGAGCGCGGCTTCGGTCATCTCCACCAGGATCAACCGTTCGGGGCGTTGTGCGACGATCTGCCGCGCCAGCTCGCTGCCGATCGAACCGCCGGCGCCGGTCACGAGCACGATCTTCCCCGCGATCGTCTGCCGCATCAGCTCGGGATCGGGGCTGACCGGATCGCGGCTCAGCAGATCGGCCACGTCAATCTGGCGCAGATCGCTCACCGACACCTTGCCGTCGACGATCTCAGCGACGCCGGGGAGCGTGAGAACGTGCACGTCCGCGGCCTGCAGACGTTCGACGAGTTTCGCACGGCGCGCACGCGGCATGCTCGGAATGGCGAGGAACACGATCTCGATGCCCTCGCGGCGGATCACGCTTTCGAGGTGATCGGAAGAATGGATGGGGATGCCTTCCAGCCTGCTGCGGCTGAGCACCGGATCGTCGTCGATATAGGCGGCAAGCCGGTATTCGCTTTCGTAGGCGAGCGACAGGGCCAGCTGTCGGCCGGCAGCCCCCGCACCGAAGATGAGCACGTTGCGTTTGGCGCCGACGTTGCCGAACAAATCGACCAGGAAGTAGCGCGCGACGATCCGCGACAGCGCGACGAGCGCGAAGAACACCAGCGGAAACAGCACGCTGACCGTGCGCGGCACGCCCGGATAGGCGATCAGCCCGAAGACGATCACGTTGGGGATCGTCAGTATCGCGCAAGCCAGCGAGACCTGGATCATTCCGTGCGCGCCGTGGAACCGGAACAGGTTCGAATAGACACCGGCGGCGAAGAAGATCGGCAGGAACAGCGCGATTTCGATCGCAGCCATCATCGCCATCGGTTCGGTCAGGAATTGCCAGTAGCCGAGCCGGACCGAGAACGACACCACCACCGCCAGCAGGCACAGGACCATGTCGACCCCGGCGGCGAGCAGCCGCTTGGATCGCCGGTTGGCGCCGAGCAGGACGCCGGAAACGCTCCGCGCGAGCGACGTTCCCCTTTCCGCAAGCCGGGTTATCATCGTCTCCCCTTTCGGCGAGCGTCGCAAATTCGTCCGCTGGTTGTCGAGATTCCCTCGCGCCATATTGGCTTGCCGAGTTCGATGCAAGTATGCAACTTTGCAGGCGATTTCGCGGTTCGAGCGCTCCAGCTCGGCACGCTTGCAAAGGCGGCGGCGATGGGGCAGCGCGCGAACGCCATCACGGCATTGCGGAAGGATCATATGCTCGGCACTTCGGTCGCACCCTGGCCGGCCTACGACGAGGAGGAGGTTGCGGCCGCCGCGCGCGTCCTGCGTTCGGGGCGCGTGAACCAGTGGACGGGTGAGGAGGTGCGCACGTTCGAACGCGCGTTCGCCCGCTTCGCCGGATGCGAACACGCGGTCGCGGTCGCCAACGGAACGCTCGCGCTCGATCTTGCGCTGCTAGGTCTCGGCGTGGGGCCCGGCGACGAGGTCGTGGTCACCCCGCGCACCTTCATCGCCTCGGTCTCGAGCGTGGCCAACGCGGGCGCAGTGCCGGTGTTCGCCGACGTCGATCGTGACAGCGGCAACATTTCGCCCGCGACGATCGCGCCCGTGCTGAGCGAGAAGACGAAGGCGATCATCCCAGTGCACCTCGCCGGCTGGCCGTGCGACATGCCGGGCATCATGGCGCTCGCCGAACCGCGAGGGATTGCGGTGATCGAGGATTGCGCACAGGCGCACGGCGCGCGGATCGACGGCCGGCCGGTCGGCTCGTTCGGTCACGCGGGCGCCTGGTCGTTCTGTCAGGACAAGATCATGACCACCGGCGGCGAAGGCGGCATGGTCACCTGCAACGACCATGCGCTGTGGAGCGCGATGTGGGCCTACAAGGACCACGGGAAATCATGGGAAGCGGTGTTCGAGCGCGCGCACGAGCCGGGCTTCCGCTGGCTCCACGAGAGCTTCGGCACCAACTGGCGCATGCTCGAGATCCAGGCGGCGATCGGGCTGATCCAGCTCGACCGGATGGAGCGCTGGACGCAGCGGCGCAGCGAGATCGCCGAGCGCTACACGCAGGCGCTCGCGCCATTCGCGCATGCAGTCCGTGCGCCGCGGCCCGAGAGCGGCCTCCAGCACGCCTGGTACCGATTCTACGGCTATGTTCGGGAGGAAGGGCTCAAGCCCGGCTGGGATCGCGACCGGATCGTGGCCGAAGTAACCGCGCGCGGGGTGCCGCTGATGCAGGGGAGCTGTTCGGAGGTCTACCTCGAAAAAGCCTTCGACGGCACCGGCTGGCGGCCCGCGCAGCGCCTGCCCCGGGCGCGCGAACTGGGCGCGACCAGTCTGATGTTCCTCACCCATCCGACCCTTTCCGACGCCGACGTGGCGCGCATTTGCGACGCCGTCTCGGCAACGCTCGCCGAGGCGACAACCTAGCCGAAGATGTTGATGCGTCACGCGCACGCCGATAGAGGGCATGCGGCACGCAGCGCCCCTCCCCTCTCGATCCACGGTGCAGACAGACGATGGCTCACACTTCAGGCCAGGTGACGGTGATCGGGCTCGGCTATGTCGGGCTGCCGCTGGCGGTCGCGCTGGCCGGGCGCATCGCGACGACCGGTTTCGATGTCGATGCGCGCCGGATCGCAGAACTCCGCGATGGCCACGACCGCACCGGCGAGATCGAAAGCGAACGGCTCGCGAAGAGTGCGCTGAAGCTGACCGCGAACCCGGCCGACTGCCCGCCGTCTGATTTCTACATCGTCACCGTGCCGACCCCGATCGACGACGGCAACCGGCCCGACCTGTCGATCGTCGAGGCGGCCTCGCGCACCGTCGGCGCGATGGTCGCCGCCGCCTGCGCCGAAGGGCGCCAGCCGATCGTGGTCTACGAGAGCACCGTCTATCCCGGGGTGACCGAGGATATCTGCGGGCCGATCCTCGAAGAGGTGACCGGCCTTGCGTGCGGGAAGGACTTCTTCCTCGCCTACAGCCCCGAGCGGATCAATCCGGGCGACCGCGAGCACACGATCGACCGGATCACCAAGGTCGTCTCGGGCCAGACCCCCGAAGTGCTCGACAAAGTCGCCGCTCTCTACGACGCGATCACCAGCGGCGGCGTGTTCCGCGCCGCTTCGATCCGCGCGGCCGAGGCCGCCAAGGTGATCGAGAACGCGCAGCGCGACATCAACATCGCCTTCATGAACGAGATCGCGCAGATCTTCGGCAAGATGGACCTTTCGGTATGGGACGTGCTCGCCGCGGCGCGCACCAAGTGGAACTTCCTGCCCTTCTCCCCCGGGCTCGTGGGCGGCCACTGCATCGGGGTCGATCCCTACTACCTCGCGCATCGCGCCGAAGAGCTCGGTCACGATCCCAAGGTGATCCTGGCCGGGCGCGCGATCAACGACGGGATGGCCGAATGGGTCGCCGAGCGCCTCCACGTGGCACGCGGCGAGACGGCGGGCAGCGTGCTAGTGCTCGGCCTCACCTTCAAGGAAGACGTGCCCGACCTCAGGAACTCCAAGGTCGCCGACCTGATCGCCGCGCTGGCCGAGCGCGGGCACGCAGTGACGGTGCACGATCCGCACGCCGATGCCGACGAGGCGCGGCACGAATACGGCCTCGAACTCGATCCCACCGCGCTCGAACGCAGCTACGACATTGTCCTGCTCGCGGTGCCGCATCGCGAATATCTGGCGATGGGCGCCGACGCCCTGCGCGCCCGCCTGAATCGCGGCGGAACGCTCGCCGATCTCAAGGGCGCGCTCGAACGCGCCGACTGGACGCTTTAGGAAACCCGATATGCGCAAGGTTCTCGTCACCGGCTCGGCCGGCTTCATCGGCTTCCACCTCTCGCAACTTCTGCTGCAGGAAGGCTTCGCGGTCGTCGGCTTCGACGGAATGACCGACTATTACGATGTGCGCATCAAGGAGCGGCGGCACCAGATGCTGCTGCAGAACCAGCACTTTTCCGCCCACGTCGGCATGCTCGAGGACTTCGACGCGCTCCATGCGCTGATGCTGGAAGAGCAGCCCGACGTGATCGTCCACCTCGCCGCGCAGGCGGGAGTGCGTTACAGCCTCGAGAACCCGCGCGCCTATCTCGACGCCAATATCACGGGCACGTTCAACGTGATGGAATGCGCGCGCGAGCTCGAGGTCGAGCACCTGCTCATGGCCTCGACCAGCTCGGTCTACGGCGCGAACGAGGACATGCCGTTCGACGAGCGCGAGAAGTGCGACACCCCGCTGACCTTCTACGCCGCGACCAAGAAGGCCACCGAAGCGATGGCCCACAGCTATGCCCACCTGTGGAACCTGCCGACCACGATGTTCCGCTTCTTCACCGTCTACGGGCCTTGGGGCCGGCCCGACATGGCGTTGTTCAAGTTCACCAAGGGAATCCTCGAGGGCACGCCGATCGACATCTACAACGACGGCGACATGTACCGCGACTTCACCTTCGTCACCGACCTGGTGCGCGGCATCCGGCTGCTGATCGACGCGGTGCCCGAGCGGCCCGAGAACAAGGACGCGATCGCCGACTACGACAGCTTGTCACCCGTGGCACCGTTCCGTGTGGTCAACATCGGCAACAGCGACAAAGTACGGCTGATGGACTTCGTCGAGGCGATCGAGGCAGAGTGCGGGCAGGAAGCGATCAAGAACTTCATGCCGATGCAAAAAGGCGACGTGCCCGCGACCTGGGCCGACGCGACGCTGCTACAGGAGCTCACCGGCTACCGCCCGCAGACCGAGTTCCGTGACGGCGTGCGCCGGTTCGTCGAATGGTACCGCGACTACTACGCCGTCTGATCAGCTCGCAAGTCGCGCTCAGCGCCCGCGACGAAGACGGTGAGGATCTTGCGCCGCGCGGTCATGCCGCCCGCTTAGCGCAACTCGGTTAACAGCCTCAGCCTTGCGGCTCTTTTGGCTCGGCCATGATCGGCTCGGCATCCTCGCTCGGCGGAATCGAGGGATTCTCCTCATCGGGAAGTGCCGCGTCGCGCTCGGCCTCCAGCCGTTCCATGTATTCGCGCTCGATCGCTTCTACGCGCTCTTGTTCGGCGGCGGCCTGCTCGTCTATCTTCGACAGGCGTTCTTCGCGCGCTGCCGCGATCAACTCACTGAAGCGCACGTTCGCGCTGCCCTCGCGCGCGCCGTAAGCTTGGTCGATGAGCTGCTGAGTGCAGCCCGTGAAGCCGCCCGCACCCGTCGGCGAGCACGAGAGCGTGCCGAAAGCGCCGACCATTTCCAGCGACTCCACCCGCTGCGTCCACGAGACATTTTCAGGATCATCGCTGAAGCGTAGCGATTCGGGAATGCGGTAGCGTTCAGATTCGGGCAGGCGCGCAACGACAACGATCTCGTCGCCGACCGGCTCGGGCGCCGGATCGTCGCCATAGACGATCACCATGCGAACATCGTCGGTCGTGGGAACGGCGGCGGCTGCGGTGGCCTCATCCGTCGTCTCCTGCGCGGCGGCAGGCACCGCGGACAGCACGATCCCGGCGAGAGCAGTGGCGGCGAGGAGCGATTTCATGGCGTTTCCCATCGTGATTGGGCGGAAATTCGCCCGATTTTCCGCGTTGCGGCGTGAACTCTATATGAAGCGTACGACCGCCGGAAGCGGTTCCCTCAGACCCGTTCGGCGAGCCTGATCGCGACCCGGCAACCGAGCCGGATCGCGCCCGAGAGCAGCGGATAGGCCGGCGCCTTTTCCGCGCCTGCGGCGAGCGCGGCGTCGCGATGCGCCCGCTCGTCCTCCCGAAATTCCTCGATCATCGCCGACAGTTCGGGGTCCGTATCGTTTTCGGCGAGCCGGTCGAGCTGCTGGGAATAGTGGCGGTCGATCTCTTCCTCGACCGCGGCGGTGCAGGCCATCGCCGCTTCGGGCCCGAGCAGCGCGGTGCCTGCGCCGAGCGCATAGCCCGCGGCCGACCAGAACGGCTGGAGCGCGGTCGGGCGCACCCCGCGGCGCGCCATCAGCGCGTCGAACTTCGCGCGGTGGCCCTTCTCCTGTTCGGCCATCTCGGCGATCTCGGCGGCGTGCGGGCCGCGGTCGCCCATCACGTCGAGCTGGCCCTGATAAATGCGCGTCGCGCCGAACTCGCCCGCTTGGTCGACCCGGATCATCCGCGCGATCTCGTCCCTGGTCATGCCGCGCGTCTGCCTTTGCCGAGCAGCCACAGGATCGCAAGCCCGCCGGCGGTCGAGAAGAGGAAGTTGAACCCCGCGAGCGAGACGCCCATCAGCGTCCACTGCGGCTGGTCGCAGCGGATGATCGGCGCGCTCATGATCGATTCGAGCAGGTCACCGCCCTCCGCGCGCGCGGTCATCGCGCAGCCGGTGATCCCTTCCCACCAGCCGTATTCGACGCCCGCATGGAATGCCCCGATCGCGCCCGACACGAGGATCGCGAGCGCGGCGAGCGCAATCCACACGCGTTTGGGCGCCGCCACGGTCGAGAGCAGCGCAAGCGCGAGCGCGGCGAAGTGCGGCCAGCGCTGCCACCAGCACATCTCGCACGGGTAGAGCCCGAAGCCGTATTCGGAAACGTAGGCGCCCGCGAGCAGCAGTGCGGGCACGCCGAGCGCGAGCCGCTGTGCCAGTCGGGCGGGGGGCGTGTCGAGCATCGGCGAGCGCTTACTTGCGGCGCGCGACGGTGGCCGGGGTTGTGCGGCGAAGTGTCTCGAGAGCGTAGTGGAGCTGGTAATCCTCGATCCCCTGCTCCTCGAGCTGCGCGGCGGTGAGCGTGAAGCGCGGATCCTCGCGCCGATCGCGCTCCATCTCCTCGTCCTTGAGCGCCGCCTCGTTGATCAGATGGCCGCGCAGATCCGATTCGCGCAAGGTGAACTTGGCGCGCTTGGCAAGATCGGGATCGGAAAGCTGCGGCACCGCGATATCGGGCTCGATCCCGCCTTCCTGCACCGAATGGCCCGAGGGCGTGTAGTAGCGCGCCGTAGTGAGCTTGAGCGCGGCGTCGCGGCCGAGCGGGAGCAGCGTCTGCACGCTGCCCTTGCCGAAGCTGCGCTGGCCCATGATCAGCGCGCGGCGATGATCCTGCAGAGCGCCCGCGACGATCTCGCTCGCCGACGCAGAGCCCGCATCGATCAGCACGATCATCGGCACATCCTCGGCAATCTCTCCGCGATATACCGTCTCGGCCTCGTAGACGTAGGTCTCTCCCTGCGCGCGGCCGCGCTGCGAAACGATCTGGCCGTCCTCGAGGAACAGGTCCGACAGCGCCACCGCTTCGTCGAGCGAGCCGCCGGGATTGGCGCGCAGGTCGAGCACGAGGCCGTTGAGCTGTCCGCCGGCCTGCTTGCGCAGCGCTTCCCAAGAAGCGAACACGTCCGCACCAACATCGCGCGAGAATTCATTGACCATAATCACGCCGATGCCGCCGGGCTTCATTTCGTGGGTCACCGGCTCGAGCTCGATGAGACCACGGGTGACGGTCACATCGAACGGCTCCTCACGCCCAGTTCGGAAAATCGTCAGCCGGATAGACGTGCCCGCGGGCCCGCGCATGCGACTGACCGCCTCGTCGAGATCGCCGCCATAGATCAGGTCGCCATCGAGATGGGTGATGTAGTCGCCCGCCTTGATACCCGCTTCCATCGCCGGACTGCCACGGAACGGCGAGATGACCTTCACCGCGCCGTCTTCCATCTGCACCGAGAGGCCGAGACCGGTGTAGTTGCCGTCGATCATCGTTTCGAGCCGCTGGAGGTCGGCACCATCGAGATAGGCCGAATGCGGGTCGAGGCTTGCCAGCATCCCGTCGATCGCACCGCGGATCAGTTGCTCGTCATCGACCGGCTCGACGTAGCTCGCCTTGATCCGCTCGTAGGTAGCGAACAGGCGCGCGAACTCGGGTCCGGCGCGACCTTCGACCTGGGCGACGCCGGCCGTGGTGGCCGGAATCAGCGCGACCGCAGTCACGAGCGCAGCCGAACGAACGAGAGCGGCGAATTTCATCGGCGAATGCCTCCTTGAGAACGGCTTTTATCGCGCAGCCGGGCTTAATGCCAGATGAGGATTGGCCCGAGACTGCGCAACCTGCGGAGCCTAACCCACGAAATCGAGCGGGTTCACCGGTTCGCCGTCGCGCCGGAGTTCGAGCGTGATGAGCGGCGAATCCACTGCAGCCACGCCGAGCGGCGCGCCGGCCACCAGTTCGTCGCCGACCGCCACGTCGGTCCGCGCGAGGCCGGTGACGAGGCTGGCCCACTCACCGTCGTGCTCGATGATCACGATCCGCTCGTAGCCCCGGTAAGGGCCAGCAAAGGCAACTCGCCCGCGCGCCGGGGCGACCACCAGGGCGCCCGGTCGGGGCGCGAGCGAGAGGCCGTTGCTCACTAGCCCCGCGTCCGACACGGCGCCGAACCCGGCGACCGTCTCTCCTATCACCGGAAGCTGAAAATCCCCCGGCGGCGCGGTCGCACGCGGCGCAGGCGTCGAGAGCTCCGCACCGATCACTTGCGAATCCTGCGGTCGGGGCGGGCGGATGATCGGGCCAGGCAGCGCCGCGAGTTGGCGCCGCAGCGAACTCGCATCTTCGAGTCGCGCCACCAGCCCGTCGAGGTCGCGCGCTTCCTCTGCCAGCGCCAATGCACGTTCGGCCTCGCGATCCGCTACCCCGCTCGCGCGGCGCGATTCGAGCCGCTGGCGGCTTTCGAGCGCGAGCAGCCGCTGACGCCTGGAGCCGAGCTCCTGTTCGCTCTTGTTGAGTGCGGCAAGTGCCTGTTGTGCCTCGGCTGCGAGCCGCTGCCCCCGCGCAATTTCGGCGCGCAGCGCAGCGGTGCGGCGTCGCACTTCGGGAATCGTCGTTTCGAGCATTGCGCGAAGATAAACCGTCTCGCGCAGCGATCCCGGTCGCAACGCCGAAAGTGCAAGGGGGCGCCGGGCAAGCTTTTGCAACGCGGCCGTCAGACGCATCAGCGGCTCGCGCCGCTCGGCCAACCGCCGATCGAGCCGCCTTCGCTGGCCGTTGATCAGCGCGATCCGCGCCTCGGCGGCGGCGATGTCAGCCTCGGCCTGTTGGATGCGCGCGGCGAGAGCGGCGCCTTCGCGCGCGGTCCTCTCCGCCGCTGCGGTCGCCTCGCGTGCTGCCGCCTCGAGCCGTTCACCACGCGCCTCGGCGGCACGCGCGTTGCGCTGTGCGCGCTCGAGCGCCTCGCGCGCGTCGTTCGGCCCCGAATAATCGGCAGCCCGCTGCGCGATCCCGGACCCCGCGATTGTCGCCAGCGCAGCAACCGCAGCAAGTCCCAAGATCGATGCACGGCCCTCCATAGCACTATCCTGCCCTATGGTAGGGGTGCCCAGCAAGAATAGCGGTCGCGCGGTAGAGCTGTTCGAGCAGCATCGCGCGCGCGAGAAGGTGCGGCCATGTGGCATGGCCGAAGGCGAGCAGCAGGTCTGCTTCGGTGCGCTCCTCCTCCGCATGGCCATCCGCCGCGCCGAGCACAAAGCGCGCCTCGCGTACGCCGTCGTCGCGCCAGCGGCCGAGCAGAATCGCGAACTCATCGGACGAAAGGTCCCTGCCGCGCTCGTCGAGCAGCACGGTGCGCAGCGGAGTTTGCGGTTCGGGAATCTTGCCGCCGCTCTCGGGTAGCTCGGTTGACTTGTATGGCCAGGTCAGGCGTTTTTCGTAACGCCTGACCAGCTCACCTTCAGGCGAGCGCCCGATCTTGCCGCGCGCGACCACGTGTAAAAGCACTTTCTTTGCGCCTCAGACGCCGGCGGCGGCATCCGCCGCTTTGGCCATCCTCGCACCCTGCGGGCGCATAGCTTGTCCTGAGCGGCTGTCGCAGGCAGCCAGCCGAGGGGTCCGGCCGGTCAGCCTTGCGGCCCTGCGGGCCGAGGACTCCGCTCGCACCGTCACGAAAAGACTATGCGGTTCCGGCGGCGACCGGAGGCGCGTCGCCGAAGGCCCACATCCGCTCGAGGTTGTAGAAGCTGCGGACTTCGGGGCGGAACAGGTGGACGACCACGTCGCCCGCGTCGATCAGCACCCAGTCGGCCTGCGGCAGCCCTTCGAGCCGCACCGGGCCGTGGCCTTCGTGCTTGATCCGCTCGGACAGCTTCTGCGCGATCGCGGCGACCTGGCGGGTCGAGCGCCCGGAGGCGATCACCATGTGGTCGGCGATACTCGACTTACCCGCGAGCGGGATCGAGACGACATCCTGCGCCTGATCCTCGTCGAGCTGATGCAGGACGAGCGCGTGCAGTGAGCCCGGCTCGGCTTCGATGGCGGGCGGGGGGGGCGAGCTTTGCTCGGACGTTGATGGATGATGCGCCCTTGTCATAGGCGTTTACTGCGCTCCTGATCGTTGCGGAAGGAAATGCGAGGGGGCGGGCGTGCGCGTCATGGCGCCTGCAAAGGCCCCTCGGCCGACGAGCCGACGTCAGATATGGGTACGACTGGCCGGAATGTAAGCTGGTCTCGCGGTGGAACCTGCGAATAGCGCCTGGCCCATTTGGGGTCGGCACGGCGGATGGCGGTCGCCGATCGGGAATCCGGATCGAAATGCAGGATAACCAGGCTCGGCGCACTCCACTGGTCCCGGTTCCGGAATGTGGCGGCATCGGCACGATGGTCGCGCAGCCATGCCATCGCGGGACCGGCGACGGCTGCCGCATCATAGCCGGGCCGCGCGATCACCGCAATCGGCATGGCGCGCGCTATGTCGCGCCAATCCTTCCACCGGTGGAATTGCGCAAGGTTGTCCGATCCCATAAGCCAGACGAATTCGCGCCGCGGGTAGCGCCGCTGGAGTGCCCGCAACGTGTCGACGGTATAGCGCGTGCCGAGCTCGCGCTCGATAGCGGTGACGCGGATCGGCACACCGCGCGCCTGCGCGATCGCGGACTTCATCCGCGCCGTCAGCGGTGCCATGCCCGCCTCGGACTTGAGCGGATTGCCTGGCGAAACCAGCCACCAGACCTCGCCGAGCCCCAGGGCTTCACGCGCGAATAGCGAGATTCGACGGTGTCCGCCGTGCGCGGGATTGAAGCTGCCACCGAGCAGGCCGATGCGGTGCGCGAAAGTCAGCTGTAAGCTCGTACGAAGATCGCCATCGTTTGCGCGCCTAGCAGTCGCGCGCAGGGCTGTCAGCGAGGGAATCGGGTCAGCGACGAACACGCTGATGAACGATTTGTTCCAGGTAAATCCGGATTATTCCGCAGATGGAAAACGATTCAACCCGCGAGTCGTTCGATTCGCCCCCTTTGAGACGCTGGAGATTCGACCCCTCGGGATTCGCATGATAGCCGCCCCGGCACATAACATATGACGGCAAAAGCGGGGTCGTTTCGAGTGATCAACTCTACCGTTGGCGATTGGATGGGACGCCTGCGGACCTGGTTTCCCGATCGCGAATTCTTCATGCGATCGCAGGGCCAGGTTCGCTTCATCAAGGTTTCATCGCGTGTGCAGATGACGGCGGCGGCCATTGCGGCAGCGGCGCTGTTCGCATGGTTGCTCAGCATGGCGATCATGGGCTGGACCCAGTTCCAGGCGCAGGCTGAGCGCCTTTCGCTGCTCGAACGTGAAGCAAAGGTCGCCACCTCGGAAGAGCGCTTCGAAGCTTATGGCGACGATCTGACCGCGGTCGCGAAAGAACTGGCGCAACGGCAAACGGTGCTCGAGGAAATGGCCGAGATGCTTCCCGAGGACATCAGCGGCACCGACTCGGTCAGCGATTCGAGTGGCGCGGCGGCCGAAACAGTTGCCAAAGTCAGCGCGGTGTTCCCCGAGGCGCGTCCACTCGCCGAGATCGAAGCGCGTCAGCTCGCCCTCGTCGAGAAGATGACGCGTTTTGCTGATCGCCGCGCCGGACGCGCCGCCGCGGCGATGCGCAAGCTGGGGCTCGATCCCTCGGCGCTGCTGCGTTCGGCCAGCAACCAGGCGATGGGTGGTCCGCTCGAACTGCTCGCGACCGGCCCCGGCGACGAGGCCGATCCGCGCTTCGAGCGGCTCGGCCTCAGCCTCGCGCGGATGGCCGCGCTCGAGGAAGGGCTCGACCGCATCCCGCAGTTCCAGCCTGCCAGCATCAAGTACATCTCGTCGGGCTTCGGCGTCCGCCGCGACCCGTTCACCGGCGGCGGCGCGCTGCACAAGGGCCTCGACTTCGCTGGTCCGATGGGGGCACCGATCTACTCCGCCGCCGAAGGCCGCGTCAGCTTCGTCGGACGCAAGTCGGGCTATGGCAACGTAGTCGAGATCACTCACGGAAACGGTCTCGTCACTCGCTATGCTCACATGTCGAAGTTCGCCGCCCAGATCGGCCAGCGGGTCGACGCCGGTCACGTCATCGGCGCGATCGGCAGCACCGGCCGCTCGACCGGCCCGCACCTTCACTTCGAAGTCCGCATCCACGGCCGCGCAGTCAATCCGCGGCCCTTCCTGGAGAATGCCCCCGATGTTCTCAAAGAAGCCAGAGCACGAGCCGGAGGGAGTGATTCCAATGGCTAGACCTTCCGCACCGTCCGGTTCGACCTTCTCGGTCATTGGCGCCGACGTCACGATCAAAGGCGATATTTCGGCCTCGACCGAGCTCCACGTCGATGGCCGGATCGAAGGCGACATCACCTGCGATTCGCTCGTCCAGGGCGAGACGAGCGTGATCGAAGGCGCGGTGGGCGCTGAAACCGCGCGACTTTCGGGCAAGATCAGCGGCTCGATCAGCGCGCGCCAGCTCGTCGTGCTCAAGTCCGCGCGGATCGATGGAGACGTCCACTACGATGCGCTCACGATCGAGCAGGGCGCGCAAGTCGAAGGCCGCTTCGCGCACCGCGTTCCCCATCAGCGCACAGGCGACAAGCCGGCTGCTGCGGCGCCAGCCGCCGGCTCCGCCGCGAAGGACGACGGCGAGCCCAAGCTCACCTTGGCGAACTGACGGCTCCGCGGCGACCGCTCAGTCGGTCGCCAGTACTTCCAGCCGCAATGCCTTGCGGTCGAGCTTGCCGATCATCGTCTTGGGCAACTCCTCGCGGATGAGGATCCCCGACACGCGCTCATGCTTGCCGACGCGCGCGTTGAGCCAGCCGCGCAGGTCGTCGGCTTCAACCTTCGAATTCTCCTGCAAGGTGACGTAGGCACGCGGCGTCTCGCCGAGGTAGTCGTCTGGCACCCCGATCACGAGCGCTTCCTTGACGGAAGGATGCCCGAGGAGGACGTTCTCAACTTGCGAAGGGAACACCTTGAACCCGCCGACCGCGATCATGTCCTTGATCCGGTCGACGATGGTGATGAAGCCGTCCTCGTCGATCTGGGCCACATCGCCGGTGCGTAGCCAATGGGTATCGCCAATCTTGGCAAAGGCGTGCGCGGCGGCGTCTGGTCGGTTCCAGTAGCCCTGCATGACTTGCGGCCCGGCGATGACCAGCTCGCCGGGCTGTCCCTCGGGCGCGGGCCGAGTGGGATCTTCCTTGTCGAGCAACATGACCCGCGTCTGCGGAATCACCTGCCCGATAGTGCCCGGCTTGCGCAGTCCGGTATAGGGATTGGTGGAGACTACCCCGGCGCTCTCGGTCAGGCCGTAGCCCTCGACCAGCCGCGCGCCGCTCATCGCCTCGAACTTCTCGCGCACCGGCGCGGGCAGCGCCGCGCCGCCCGAGATGGCGATCTTGAGCGACGAGAAATTGGTCCTCGGCATATCGGGATGGTCGAGTAGCGCCTGGAACATCGTCGGCACGCCCGGAAATCCCGTGACGCGCGCGCGCTCGAGCGTCTGCAACACCTGTTTGGGCTCGAACCGCGGCACCATCGCTATGCATCCGCCCTTGGCCACGGTGCGGTTGAGCACGCAAGTGTTGGCGAATACGTGAAATAGCGGCAGCGCGCCCATGATCACATCGGGCTCTTCGTCGTCGAACGGATCGATCGCATCGACCTGCAGCGCGTTTACCGCGAGATTGGCGTGGGTAAGCATTGCGCCTTTGGGCACGCCGGTGGTGCCGCCTGTGTACTGGAGCAAAGCGAGATCGACCGGCGAAAGCACGACCGGTGCGACCTTGCTCGCCACCAGCGCGTGCCGCCATTCGCGAATGTTCGGACGGTCGGGGATCGAAGCGATGCTCTTGCGTCCGAGAAGCTTGAGCGCGATCCGCTTGGGCCACGAGAGCATTTCCTCCAGCCGGCCGACAACCAGTGTTTCAAGGGGAGACGCGTCGAGCACCCTCAGCGCAGTGGGTAACAGGCTCGCGGCGTTGATCGTGACGAGCAGCCGCGCGCCCGAGTCCTCGACCTGCTGGGTCAGCTCATCGACCGTATAGAGCGGTGAGAAGTTGACCACCACCGCGCCCGCCAACATCGCGCCATAATAGGCCGGGATATAGATTGGCACGTTGGGCAGGAACAGGCCGATCCGGTCGCCGCGCGCGATACCGAGCGCCTGAAGGCCCGCCGCGAACCGACGCGCTTCGGAATAAAGTTCGCGATAGGAATAGATCCGGCCGAGGAAATCGACCAGTGGCGCATCGGGCACGCGCTCCGCGGAGCGCGAGAACAATTCAGGCAGGGTTACCGGCTCGAACCGCGTCTCCCACGGTACGGCGTGCTGGTAAGCGTCCTTATTGACATCCATGTAAGCATGGATGCGTCAAGGTGCGTTCGAGAGCAAGGATTTTCCTGCCCGAGGATCCGGGACCTTTTCGATCGCGCCGCCCTCAACGAATTAGAGTGATTCTTCGCCCTCGCCCTCAGCGGCGCGCTTGGCTTCGAGCCAGGCGGCGGCTTCGGCTTCCTGCGCCGCTTCGGCGGCAGCCTTTTCGTTCGCTTCGCGCTCGGCGCGCAGTTCGGCGATCAGCTTTTCGCGATCGCTGCCCGAATCGACCGTTGGAACGGGTTCGCCCTCGGTCCCGGCCCCGGCCTTCTTCGCGGCCTTGGCCACGACCGCGTCGAGCTCGCGCTGCGAACACAGGCCGAGCGTCACCGGGTCTTTTGGCTGAATGTTCTGGATGTTCCAGTGGCTGCGCTCGCGTATCGCAGTAATCGTGTTGCGCGTGGTGCCGATCAGCTTGGATATCTGCGCGTCGGAGATTTCCGGATGACTGCGCAGGATCCAGGCGATTCCATCCGGCTTGTCCTGCCGCTTGGACACCGGGGTATAGCGAGGCCCCTTGGTGCGGGTAACTTCGACCGGCGCCTTGTGCATCTTGAGCGCATAGTCGGCATCGGCCTGGCCGCGCTCGATCTCCTCCTGCGTCAGCTCGCCTGAATGCACCGGATCGCGGCCGGTGTACTTGCTGCCCGCAAGATCGTCGGCCATGGCCTGGACCTCGAGAATGTGCAGACCGCAGAATTCAGCGATCTGGGTGAAGCTCAGCGAGGTGTTGTCCACCAGCCAGGTGGCGGTCGCGTGCGGCATCAGCGGGGTTGGTTGGGCCATGTCGAGTGTCCTGAAAATATAAGGGCCGCCCCTCGCGGAGCGGCCATAGCGTGCGGTCGATCTAGGCCATGCACGGAACGAGCGCAAGCGTTCTGGCGGTGATCGGCTTCTCCGTATGGGAGGCAAAGCCCGCAACTAACCGGCAGGTCGCCGCTGTCGCGAACGGCATCGTCACCGCACGAACGTATTGGCGCGAACGGTGGCAAGGCATTGATTATTGTCGCCTCAGGGCGCGGCGACACTTCGGCGACACGCGCCACCATTCGGCGTCATTCCATCGGAACGTAGCGATCGAGCGCGGCTATGCGCTCCAGCCAGGCGCCGATGTGCGGGAAATCACCAAGCGCGAAGCCGCCTTCGCCGGCAACGTGGGTGTAGGCGTAGAGCGCGATGTCGGCGAGCGTAATCGCGTCGCCGACGAACCAGTCGCGATCGGCAAGGTGTCGATCCATCAGCCGCAGCGCATCCTGCCCCGCGATCCGCTTCGGCATGATCTGCGCCCATTGGTATTCGCTCAGGTTATCCTCGCCCACGAACCGCAGCCAGAAGCGCAGCGTCGCGACGTTCGGCTCGTGGTTATACTGTTCGAAGAACATCCAGCGCAGCATATCGGCCCGGCCGAAGCGGTCACCGGGTATCAGCGCACTGCCTTCGGAGAGATACCAGCACGCAGCATTGCTCTCGGGCAGGAAGCGCGCGCCCTCGCCAGTGCCGATCTCGAGTACCGGGATGCGCCCGTTGCCGTTGACGTGTGCGAGGAATTCGGGACTCCGCGTCTCGCCCGCCATGATGTCGTAGCGGCGCAAGTCGAGCGCTACACCGAGCAGCGCGGCGGTGAGCCTGATCTTGTAGCAGTTCCCGCTGCGCGGGTCTTCGTGGAGGGTGAGCGTTTCCATACCGCCTCCGTGCGATGAAACGTCAGTCGCCCGCGACTTCTAGCACGATCTTGCCCACGTGGTCGCCTGCTTCCATGTGCGCGTGCGCCGCGGCGGCTTCGGCCAGCGGGAAGCTGCGGTCCATCACCGGGCGCAAAGTGCCGGCCTCGAACAGCGGCCAGACGTTGCTCTCGATCTCGCCCGCGAGGAGCGTCTTGAACGCGTCGGAGCGCGGGCGCAGCGTCGATCCGGTCATCGTGTAGCGGCGGCTCATCACCACTGCCATGTTGATCTCCGCCTTCATTCCGCCGAGCACCGCGATGGTGACGTGGCGCCCGTCGATCGCCATGCACTTCATGTTGCGCGCGACGTACTCGCCCGAGACCATGTCGAGCACGATCTCGACCCCTTTGCCGCCGGTGAACTCCTGCACCGCCTCGACGAAATCCCGCTCGCGGTAGTTGATCGCGAGGTCGGCCCCGAACTTGCGCGAAGCCGCGCATTTGGCTTCGTCACCGCAAGTCGTGATCACCGCAAGCCCGAAAGCCTTGGCGAGCATCGTCGCCATCGTGCCGATCCCGCTGGTACCACCGTGGACCAGAAGCGTTTCGCCTTCGGTTGCCCAGCCACGTTCGAACACATTGTGCCACACGGTGAACAGAGTCTCGGGGATCGCGGCGGCTTCGGCCATCGGCATCCCCTCCGACACGGGCAGGCAATGGCCGATGTGCGCAAGGCAATATTCGGCATAACCACCGCCAGAGACGAGCGCGCAGTAGCGTTCACCGACGTATTCCTCGGGCAAGCCGTCGCCGACTGCGACAATCGTCCCGGAAACCTCGAGCCCCGGCAAGGGCGAGGCGCCGGGAGGCGGCGGGTAGAGGCCCTGGCGCTGGGCTACGTCGGGCCGGTTGACCCCGGCATAGGCGACGCGCAGCAGCACTTGCCCTTCGCCAGGCCGCGGGACGGGAACCGTTTCGGCCCGAAGCACCTCGGGCCCGCCCGGCGCATCGAATCCGATCGCGGTCATCTGTTCGGGAACAGGCCCGGAATCCCGATCGCTCATTCGCTTCCCCCTGTGGCCGCGCCGTCACGCTCGCGCACCTAACGCGCTGGACCATTGACAGCAAGCACGGCGGCTTGCGACATTGCAGTGCGATGGAAGAGGACGACCGTCCGCGCCCCCGGGGCGACGCCGCGAGCAAGCTCGCCGCCGAGGACCTCTCGCCCTATTCGCAAGACGAGCTGGCCGAGCGCATCTCGCTGCTCGAGCGCGAGATCGCGCGCACCGAGAAACATCGCCTCACCTCGGCCGCGC
Source organism: uncultured Altererythrobacter sp. (assembly GCA_946886565.1). The sequence goes on along the minus strand of CAMPIX010000007.1, from coordinate 58,718 downwards.
ACCGCGACGCGGCCGACGCGCTGTTCCGAAAGCCGACCTCGTGAAGCGGGCCGTTCGCATTCCGGACGGCCGCGCCCATATAGGTTCCGTTAACCGCATTGCTTCATATTCCCTCAACCGGGGGAATCCGCTTTTCGCCACGAAAGACCGATAGAATGCCAAGTTTCGCCCAAAACCTTGAGAAGACCCTCCACGCCGCGCTCGCCGGCGCGAGCGAACGGCGACACGAATACGCCACGCTCGAGCACTTGTTGCTGGCGCTGGTGGACGACGAGGACGCGGCGCAGGTCATGGCCGCCTGCGGGGTCGATATCGACGAACTGGGCGAGGCGGTGCGCCAGTATCTCGATCAGGAATACCAGTCGCTCAAAACCGAGGACGACGGCGACCCACAGCCCACCGCGGGCTTCCAGCGGGTGATCCAGCGCGCGATCCTGCACGTCCAGTCGAGCGGCAGGGACACCGTGACCGGCGCGAACGTGCTCGTCGCGCTGTTCTCCGAGCGCGACAGCTACGCGGTCTATTTCCTCCAGCAGCAGGATATGAGCCGCCTGGATGCGGTGAGCTTCATCAGCCACGGCATCGGCAAGGGCGGCAAGCAGCTCGAGGCCCGCAGCGCGCAAGGATCGGACGAAAGCACCAAGTCCGAGGACAAGGCCGACAACAAGAAGGAAACCGCGCTCGACCAGTTCACGGTCAATCTCAACGCCAAGGCCGAAGCCGGTAAGGTCGATCCGCTGATCGGCCGCGGGCCGGAAGTCGACCGCACGATCCAGATCCTTTGTCGCCGGAGCAAGAACAACCCGCTCTACGTGGGCGATCCGGGAGTCGGCAAGACTGCAATCGCCGAGGGCCTCGCGCGCAAGATCGTCGAGGGCGACGTACCCGGGGTGCTGATCGACGCGGTGATCTATTCGCTCGACATGGGCGCGCTGCTCGCGGGCACGCGCTATCGTGGCGACTTCGAGGAACGGCTGAAGCAGGTCGTCAACGAGCTTGAGGGCATGCCCGACGCGATCCTGTTCATTGACGAGATCCACACCGTGATCGGCGCCGGCGCGACGAGCGGCGGGGCGATGGACGCGAGCAACCTGCTCAAGCCCGCGCTGTCGAGCGGGGCGATCCGCTGCGTCGGCTCGACCACCTACAAGGAATTCCGCAACCACTTCGAGAAGGACCGCGCGCTGCTGCGCCGGTTCCAGAAAATCGACGTGAACGAACCGACGATCGAGGACACGATCAAAATCCTCAAGGGCCTCAGGACCGCGTTCGAGGATCACCACAAAGTCAAGTACACGCCCGACGCGCTCAAGACCGCGGTCGAGCTCTCCGCGCGCTACATCAACGACCGCAAGCTGCCCGACAAGGCGATCGACGTGATCGACGAGGTCGGCGCGATGCAGATGCTCGTGCCGCCCAGCCGGCGCAAGAAGAAGATCACCGCGCGCGAGATCGAGGCGGTGATCGCGACCATGGCGCGTATCCCGCCCAAGACCGTGTCGAGCGACGACAAGAAGGCGCTCGAGAACCTCGAACGCGACCTGAAGCACGTCGTGTTCGGGCAGGATCAGGCGATCCAGCGGCTCTCCACCGCGATGAAATTGAGCCGCGCGGGCCTGCGCGATCCCGACAAGCCGATCGGCAGCTTCCTCTTCACCGGCCCCACCGGCGTCGGCAAGACCGAGGTCGCGCGCCAGCTCGCCTCGGTCATGGGCATCGAGCTCAAGCGCTTCGACATGTCCGAATACATGGAACGTCACAGCGTCTCGCGCCTGATCGGTGCGCCCCCGGGCTACGTCGGCTACGATCAGGGCGGCCTGCTCACAGACGCGGTCGACCAAAACCCGCACTGCGTGCTGCTGCTCGACGAGATCGAGAAGGCGCACCCCGATCTGTTCAATATCCTGCTGCAGGTGATGGATAACGGGCGGCTGACCGACCATCACGGCAAGACGGTCGATTTCCGCAACGTCGTGCTGATCATGACCACCAATGCCGGCGCGGCCGACATGGCGCGCCAGGGCATCGGCTTCGGCGACGTGAGCAAGGAGGACGCGGGCGAAGAAGCGGTGAAGAAGATGTTCACGCCGGAATTCCGCAACCGCCTCGATGCGATCGTGCCATTCGGCTACCTCGGCAAGAGCACGGTGGCGCGAGTGGTCGACAAGTTCATCCTCCAGCTCGAGCTCCAGCTCGCCGAGCACAACGTGCACGTCCAGTTCGACAAGGATGCGCGCGAGTGGCTGGCGGACAAGGGTTACGACCGCCTCTACGGGGCGCGCCCGATGGGCCGGCTGATTCAGGAGAAGATCAAGCAGCCGCTCGCCGAGGAGCTGCTGTTCGGCAAGCTCGCCGACGGCGGCGAGGTCCATGTGAGCGTCAAGGACGGTAAGCCCGCTTTCGAGCTGACGCCGGCGCCGCCCAAGGCCAAGCCGAAGCGCAAGGCGAAGAAGGCGACTGCGCGCAAATCGGAGCGAGAATCGGAGACGGGCGCGGGATCGGACGAAGGGAGCCTGTCCGACACAGAGGATTGACGATCACACCGTGTCGGAATCGAGATAGCTCAGGTACCAGTTTTCGCCTTCTCTCGCCGCAGCAGGTGCGTTGTCCGTCATCAAGCGCGCGCCGAAGTTCAGTTCGATCGGCCTGAGCTTGCGGGGCAATGTCACGAGACCGGCGGAACGCAGGATTGCGCGGTTGGGCGCCCCGGGCGGAGCCCAGGCAAGCGCGACATCGCACCCCGAGCGCGTCGCCTGGCCGAGCTCGGCCTCGATCATCGCCTTCAGCGCGTCGTCGGCCGACGGCTTGCTCATCGCTTCCATGACGTAGAGCACCCGGCCGCCATGCTTCTCTCGATATGCGACCGCGAGCAGGGCGTCGATATCCCGATCGCCATGGGTATAGACGCGATAGTCCCCCGCCGGCTTGTCGAAGAGCCGCCAGTTGAGCCACTCGACGCTCCGGCGTTGCCCCACCGCGAAACGCGCGGCGAATGCATCGACGAGGCTTTGGGCCCGCTGATCGAGCCGATCGATTTGCCGATTGGGCTCGCCGCGCCCGAAATACAGCGGGAGCTTCACGCGCCCGAGGGCCGATATCGCTCGCTTGAGGAAGTACCCCGCCTGCAAGGGACGGAAGAGAAAAGGGACCTCGCCGAAATTGTCCCAGGCCATTCGGCCGAACCACCCGCGCGCGGCGCTCGCATTGGGAAATCCCCACAGAACCTCGGCGCCGTGGACTTCGGGGTGATTCTGGATTTCCGTGCCCATTCCGCCGAATAGACCGCGCCCCCGGTAAGCCGGATCGACGATCGTATCGACCGCCTGAAAGGCCGGGCGGGTGTCGCGTCCGGCTTGCAACGCGACCGGGATCAGGCCGATCATCCCCACGATCCGCCCGTCATCGACGGCAAGGCCGAACTGTCCGCGTCCTTGCGGAGTGTCGCCGAACCGCCAATGCAGAAGCGCTTCCTGCTTCCGGTCGCGATCCTCGGGAAACAGATCGAGATAGGCGCGCGCGATCTCGCCGTCGAAGGGGCGAACGGAGTATTCGATACCCATCGTTGCTCCGTAAGACGGACCTTTTTGCGCAACAAGGAATTAATGGACGCCATTGGCGCGGACCCGCCATGATCCGCGCTCCTGCCAAGAGGATCGTGTTCCGAGACGATGATCACCGCGACATCATGGATCCGGCCCGAGCCGCACGGCATCCACGTGGTGCCCGCCGATTGCTGGATCGATCCCTCTCGTCCGGTCGGCCACGCGCTGGTGACCCACGGCCACGCCGATCACGCGCGCGGTGGGCACGGTCGCACGGTGGCAACGCCCGAGACGCTGGCGATCATGAAGTTGCGCTACGCGACTTCGGACGGGGCGGTGCCGGTCGCCTACGGCGAGACCCTGCGCCTGCCCGGCGAGGTGGATGCGACCTACCTGCCGGCAGGCCACGTGCTCGGCAGCGCCCAGATCCTGCTCGAACACGCGGGCGAGCGCGTGGTGATCACCGGCGACTACAAGCGACGGCCCGATCCTACCTGCCCGCCGTTCGAGGTGATACCCTGCGACATCTTTATCACCGAGGCGACGTTCGGCCTGCCGCTGTTCCGCCATCCGCCGATCGAGCATGAGATCGGCAAGTTGCTCGACCGCCTCGCCGCGCACTCCGACCGGTGCGTACTCGTCGGCGCTTATGCGCTCGGCAAGGCGCAGCGAGTGATCGCCGAGCTTCGCCGCGCCGGACACACGCAACCGATCTATCTTCACGGTGCGATGGAGAAGATGTGCCGTCTTTACGAAGACTTCGGCGTCGATCTGGGCGAGCTACGGCTGGTGAGCGACGCGGGCAAGGACGAGATGCGCGGGCACGCCGTGATCTGCCCGCCCTCGGCGCTCAACGACCGCTGGAGCCGCCGCCTGCCCGATCCGATCACCGCCATGGCGTCGGGCTGGATGCGCGTGCGCCAGCGCGCCCGCCAGCGCAACGTCGAGCTGCCGCTGGTGATCTCCGACCACGCCGACTGGGGCGAGCTCACGCGCACGGTGGAAGAGGTCGATCCGCACGAGACCTGGATCACCCACGGCCGCGAGGAAGCGTTGCTGCGCTGGCACCAGCTCCACCAGCGCCGCGCGCGGGCATTGGCACTGGTCGGGTACGAGGACGAGGATGACTAGAGTGTCACGCGGAGACGCAAAGACGCGGAGTGGCTTGCCTGCCGGGGCGCTCACAGAGGCGCAGAGGCGCAGAGGGGAGCTGCGACGAAGCCGCCTTGTCGGATGCGAAGCGCACCGTTCGAGCGCAGAAGCGGATATTCGAAAGCGGCTTCGCTGCGGGCCATTTCTCTCTGTGCCTCTGCGCCTCTGTGAGCGCCAAAAACTCCACGTCTCCGCGTTTCCGCGTGAGTCCATAATCTGATGGAGCGCTTCGCCGCCCTGATCGATGCGCTGGTCTATACCCGCAGCCGCAACGAGAAGCTGCGGCTGATCGCCGAATACCTGCGCGAGACGCCCGATCCGGACCGCGGCTGGGCGCTCGCGGCGCTGACCGACGGGCTCGACTTTCCCGCGGTCAAGTCGAGCACGATCCGCAACCTGATGCAGGATCGGATCGACCCGGTGCTGTGGGCGTTGAGCCGCGATTTCGTTGGCGATACGGCCGAGACCGCGAGCCTGCTGTGGCCCGCGGGCGAGGAGCCGCCGAACCCGCCGAGCGTCTCACAAGCCGTCGAAGCGCTTTCGGACATGAACCGCAAGACCGCGCCGACCGAGCTTGCGAAACTGCTCGACCGGCTCGACGCTTCGGGGCGTTACGCGCTGCTCAAGCTCGCGACGGGCGCGATGCGGATCGGGGTGTCGGCACGGCTCGCGAAAGTCGCCTTCGCGCAAGCGTTCGAGGTTCCGGTGGAGGAGGTCGAGGAGCACTGGCACGGGCTCGCCCCGCCCTATCCCGAGCTGTTCGCCTGGGCCGCGCATGGCGAGGCGCCGCCCGACACCGCCAGCCTGCCGACCTTCCGTCCTTTCATGCTCGCGCATCCGCTCGAAGACACGGTGGTCGACCTGGCAGACTACGTCGCGGAGTGGAAGTGGGATGGGATCCGCATCCAGCTCGTGCGGATTGGCGGCGAAACGCGGCTCTATTCACGCGGCGGCGACGATATCTCGGGCGCCTTTCCCGAGCTGCTCGACGCGCTGCCGTTCGACGCGGTGCTCGACGGCGAGCTGCTCGTGCGGGGCGCGCACCAAGGTGGCGAGAGAGGCGGTGCAGCGAGTTTCAACGCGCTCCAGCAGCGGCTCGGGCGCAAAACCGTATCGAAGAAGATGCTCGAGGAGAGCCCGGCTTTCGTGCGGCTCTACGACACGCTGATCGTCGAGGGCGAGGACTTGCGCGAGCACCCGTGGGCCGAGCGGCGGGCGCGGCTCGAAGCGCTGATGCCGCGCCTGCCCGACGATCGCTTCGACCTGAGCGAAGTGGTCGAGGCGATCGACTTCGACCATCTCGGGAAAATTCGCGAGGGCGCACGCGACGAAGCGATCGAGGGCCTGATGCTCAAGCGCCGCGATTCGCCTTACGTCGCCGGCCGCAGGACCGGGCTATGGTACAAGTGGAAGCGCGATCCGCTGCTGATCGACTGCGTGCTGATGTACGCGCAGCGCGGAAGCGGCAAGCGCAGCAGTTTCTATTCCGACTATACCTTCGGCTGCTGGAACGGCGACCCGGACACGGGAGCCGAGCTTTTGCCGGTGGGCAAGGCCTATTCGGGTTTCAGCGACGAGGAGCTGAGGAAGATCGACCGCCATGTCCGCACGCACACCGTCAACCGCTTCGGTCCGGTACGCGAGACCGACAAATCGCTCGTGTTCGAGGTGGCGTTCGATTCGGTGCATGCAAGCAAGCGCCACAAGTCGGGCCTCGCGATGCGCTTTCCGCGCATCCACCGCGTGCGCTGGGACAAGCCGGTCCACGAGGCCGACCGGATCGAGGCATTGCGGGCGCTGGTGCGGGACTAAGTCGCGCCGCGCGACTTGCGCCACCCTACTCCGTTCGCCCCGAGCCCTTCAACTGGCAGCTTGCAGCAGCCGCTCAGGATAAACTTGGGCCGATTGGCCCAAGTCGGGGCTCGGCCGAGCGAAGCCGAGGCCCATACGCATGTGACGTCTCGGCTTCGCTCGAACGGGTCCTTCGACAAGCTCAGGACGAACGGATCTGAGATTAGTCCTTCACCGCCGCCGCATGCGCCTTAGCGTTCTCGACGTAGTGAGCGACGCCCATGCGCCTGCCGGCGATCGCCGCATCGTCGAGTTCGCGCATCAGCCGCGCCGGGCGGCCGCCCCAAAGCTCGCGCGGGCCCATGACCTTGCCCTCGGTCAGCATTGCGCCGGCGGCGAGCATCGCGTCCGAGCCGATCACTGCCTTGTTCATCGCGATCGCGCCGAGGCCGACAAAGCCGCGATCCTCGATCGTGCAACCGTGAACCATCGCCATGTGGCCGATCAGCACGTCGTCGCCGATCAGCAGCGGCGATCCGTCGGGATCGTCCGGGCGCGCCGGGTCGCAGTGAAGCACGCTGCCGTCCTGCACGTTGGTGCGTGCGCCGATCACGATCCGGCTGACATCGGCGCGCAGCACGCAGTTGTACCAGATCGACGAATCCGCCCCGATCTCGACATCGCCGATCAGCACGCAGCCGGGGGCGACGAAAGCACTGTCGTGGACTTTCGGGCTCTTGCCGTGGATCGGAACGATGCGGACGCCGGGTCGGGTCTGGGTCATGACCCGCTTCCCAGCACATTGCTCCAGACGAGGAAAGGGAGGATCGAGGCGAAGTCGTCGGTCCACACCCGCTCGGCGGGCGGCGGCAGTCGATGCCAGGCCATGTCCTTCTCGGCCGAGAGCAACGCGGCGAGTGTGGCCGGATCGCGCGATATCGCCACCCAGAGCGAACCCGAAATCCCGGCCTTCGGATCGGCCTTGCTATGGCGCGCGACCGCGAACATGCCGTGTCGCTCGGCGAGCGCGTGGACCATGGGCTGCAGGTCGACGAAGCGGTTCGAAATGTGAAGCAGGATGAGGCCGTCGCGCGCCACGACGCGGTCGTAGATGGCGAACGCCTCGTCGGTGACGAGGTGAAGCGGGATCGCATCCGAACTGAATGCGTCGAGAACGAGAATGTCGAAACGATCGGCCGGCATATCGGCAAGCACCAGCCGCGCATCGCCGATGTGCACTTGCGCCTCCGGCGTGCAGCGGCCCAGGAACGTGAACGTCCCGTCACGCGAGTATTCCAGCACGGTGGGGTCGATCTCGAAGAACGCCCATTCCTGCCCCGGCCGTGCATAGCAGGCGACCGTGCCGACGCCGAGCCCGACCACTCCGATCCGCGCGCGCGCTCCCGCGAGTTCGGGAGCGTGGCGCAGCGCGATGCCGACACCCGAATCGGGGCCGTAGTAGGTCGTCGGCCATAGCTCCCGTTCCGGATCGGTGAACTGCAGCCCGTGCATCGTGGTGCCGTGGGTAAGCTGGCGCGCGCTTCCGCCATCGATATCGCGCACGTGATAGATGCCGAAATAGCTCCGCTCCCGCGCACCGGTGAACGATGATTGCAGCGTCTCGTAACCGCCGCGCGCCAGCATCAGCATCAACAGCACGAGGACGAAGGCGGGCCGGCGATCCATGACCAGCAGACCGCAGATCGCGATCGCGATCATCAGCACGAGAACCAGGGCGTCGCTGCCCTGCGCGACCGCGTCCCCGAGCACCATCGACAAAACAGCCGCAATCAGGAGAACCACCAGCACTGCGGTTCGTTGCTGGCGATGGCCGAGGCCGAGCCGCTCCATCCATGGCAGGAACGGACGATTGGGCAGCAGCGCTGCCGCGGCGAGCACGAGCAGCGGATGTTCCCACACCCAATCGAACACGACCGGCGCGATCAGCGCGGCGAACAGCCCGCCGAGCACCCCGCCCGCACTCATCACCAGATAAAAGAACGTCAGCCGCGCAGGGCCGGGCCGCTCGGCATAGAGCCGCCGATGAAGCGCCACCGAAACCACGAACAGCATCACCACGCTCGCCAGGGCCGTCGTCAGGCTGCCCGCACTGTGGCTGACCATGGCCATACCGCCCGCGAGCAGGAGGATGGTCGGGGCCGAGCGTGCCAGCGCATAGCCCATGGCGCTGCGCGGGTTGAACGCGAGCACGAAGCTCAGCAGATAGAGCCCGAGCGGTATGACCCACAGCAGCGGCACCGCGACGATGTCGGTGGTGAGATGGGTTGTCGTCGAAAGCATCAGCCCCGACGGGACCGCCGCCAGCGCGAGCCATAACGCGACGCGGCGCCGGCCGATCGACTCGGGCGCTTCTTCCGATCGCTCCTGCAGGGAGGCCGTTTCGCCCACGGACGCCTCGCCCACGGACCTGGGCCGCGAGATCGCGGCCAGCGCGACGAGCACGGTCAGCAACGCGTAGCCTGCGCTCCACGCGAGGCTCTGGCCAGCAAGCGAGAGATTGGGTTCGAGGAGGAGCGGATAGGCGATCAGTCCGGCGAAGCTGCCGAGGTTCGAGGCTGCATAGAGCCAGTAAGGGTCGCCCGCGCCGGGCTCCGCCGCATACCAGCGCTGCATCAGCGGCGCTTGCGCTGCGACGACGAAGAACACCGGCCCGATAGTGAGCGCGAAGACGAGAGGTGCCCAGAGCGCCTCGTAGCCCGAAGCAGGCGGAGGAAGCGGGGCGAGCGCGATCGGCAGCGTGAGCCCGGCGAACACCAGCAGCGCCAGATGGACCGTGGCCTGCCGGGCAACGCTCAATCGCGCGATCGCGTGCGCATAGGCGTATCCGCCGAGCAGCAGCGCCTGATAGACGAGCATCGCGCTGTTCCACACCGCGGGCGCGCCGCCGAGCCGCGGTAGCGCCATACGCGCGACGAGCGGCTGAACCAGAAACAGCAGGAAGCTGCCGGTAAGGATCGTTGCGACGAAGAGCCAGCGGCGGAGCGCGCTCATCCGCGCGCGGCCCACTCGGCGCCGGTCAGCGAATAGAGGATCGTCGGATTGTCTTCCGCCGGGAAGGCAGGATCGGAGAAGTCGAGATCGCGGCGTCGGCGCATGCCGAGCTTTTCCATCAGCCGCCAGCTGCCCTCGTTCGCCTCGCTCGTGAGCGCGACGATGACCGGCGGATCGAACCGTGCGAACGCGAAATCGAGTACCGCGACGATTGCCTCCCACGCATAGCCGCGCCGCCAGCGATCCTCGCGAATCAGCCAGCCGATTTCCATATCGCCGGGATTGCGCGCTAGCGGATTGTCGACCCGCTTGAGACCGGCATGGCCGACCAGTTCGCCGGTCGCACGTTCCTCGAGCATGCAGAAACAGAAGCCCTCGGCATCGTAGAGCGCGCGGGTCCGCGCATGCTTCTCGGCGATCGTCTCGGCGGTCTTGGGGCCGCCCAGGTGCCGCATCACGCCGGGCGTGTTGAGGTAACGCATCTGCCGTTCGACGTCGCCCTCGCCGGGCACGCGCAGGATCAGCCGCTCGGTCTCGAGCAGGATGGGACCGGTCATCGATGAGCTCCGGAGTCGATCGCATAGAGCACGTGCGGGCGCAGCGGATCGCCTTCGGGCACTTTGGGATGATCGAAGTCGCGCTCGGGCCGGCAGGTCATTCCCAGCCGCTCCATCAGAGCGCGGCTGCGGGTGTTGGTATGCGCGGTGATCGCGATGACCGGCTCGCCGGGCCGATTCGCGCGAGCCCATTCCAGCGATGCTTCGGCCGCCTCTCGCGCGTAGCCCTGCCCCCAGCAATCCGCGGCCAGCCGCCAGCCGATCTCGAGCTCGCCCTCGGTTTCGGGGATATTTCCACGAATCAGCCCGGTGAACCCGAGCACACGCCCGTCATCCTTGCGTTCGAGCGCCCAGAAAGTATGGCCGAAGCGCGCCGCGCGGTCCTGCAGATCGGCGATCAGCTTTGCCGTCTGCTCGCGCGACATGACCGGGCCGAGCGTTTCCATGACCGCCGGATCGCCGCAGACGCGGTGGAAGTCGTCGACATCTCCCGCACGCCAGTCGCGCAGCACGAGCCGTTCGGTTTCGAGCCGGAAGTCAGCCATTCAGCAGCTTCGCGGCGTGCGCGGCATGGTAGGTCAGCACGCCGCTGCACCCGGCGCGCTTGAACGCGGTCAGCGTCTCGAGCACGAGTGCGTCGCGCTCACCCGCGCCCGCCGCGGCGGCGGCCTCGATCATCGCGTACTCGCCGCTCACCTGGTAGGCGAAGACGGGCACCTCGAACCGTTCCTTCACCCGGCGCACGATGTCGAGATAGGGCAGCCCGGGCTTGACCATCACGCTGTCCGCCCCCTCGGCGATATCGAGCGCGACCTCGCGCAGCGCCTCGTCGCCGTTCGCCGGGTCCATCTGGTAGCTCTTCTTGTCGCCCTTGAGCAGCCCGCCCGAGCCGACCGCATCGCGAAACGGACCATAGAACGCACTCGCGTACTTGGCGGCGTAGGCCATGATCTGGACGTTGTGGTGCCCGCCCATCTCGAGCGCCATGCGGATCGCGCGCACACGCCCGTCCATCATGTCCGACGGCGCGATCACGTCTGCGCCCGCCTGGGCCTGATTGAGCGCCTGGTCGACCAACGCGGCGACCGTATCGTCGTTGGTGACGTAGCCTGCATCGTCGAGCAGCCCGTCCTGGCCGTGGCTGGTGTAGGGATCGAGCGCGACATCGGTAAGGACGCCGAGATCGTCGCCGCAGGCGTCCTTGATCGCCTTGATCGCGCGGCACATCAGGTTGTCGGGATTAGACGCCTCGGCCCCGTCGTCGGTGCGACGGTCGGCTTGGGTGTGGGGGAAGAGCGCCACGCAGGGGATGCCGAGCGCGACCGCCTCTTTCGCGCGCGTGGCTATCCTGTCGACCGACCAGCGCGACACGCCGGGCAGGCTTGCGACCGGGTCCTCGACGCCTTGCCCTTCGGTGACGAACAGCGGCCAGATCAGGTCTGCCGGCGTGAGCACCGTCTCGCGGTGGAGCGCACGGCTCCACGCGCTAGCACGCGTGCGGCGCATCCTGAGGTTGGGATAGGAAGCGGTCATGCGCGCCTCCTGCCGGATTTGCCGGCGGGGTGCAATCGAGGCGTCAGCCGGCCCGCTTGGGCGCTTCGAGCCGGTCGATCTCGCGCACGGGATCGACCGCCGCGGCCTCGGCGGCGGTCGGGGAAAGATCCTCGAGCGCCACGCCCGACTCGATCGTCTTCAAATCGGCGAGCTTGGCGCGGAAACGGCGCAGCTCCTCGCCCGAAAGCTGCGCACGGGTGACGAACTGGACCGAGGCCGGGTTCACCGAGCGGCCGCCGCGATACATCTCGTAATGCAGGTGCGGGCCGGTCGATAGCCCGGTCGAGCCGACGTAGCCGATCACCTGCCCGCGCTGGACGCTCTGTCCGCGGCTCACCGCGATGCGGCTCATATGGCAATAGCGGGTCGAGATCCCGCCCCCGTGGTCGAGCCGCACCGCGTTGCCGCAGCCGCCCGCGCGGCCCGCGCTGCTGACCCGCGCATCGGTGACCGCGACGATCGGCGTGCCGTAGCTCGCGCGGAAGTCCATTCCCGAGTGCATGCGCTTGTAGCCGAGGATCGGATGGCGGCGCATGCCGTAGTTGGACGAGACGCGCCCCGGCACCGGCGCGACGAGACCGCTGCGCTGCTCACCCACGCCCGAGGCCTCGTAGAACCGCCCCTCGCTCCCCCACCGCATGAGCTGGGTGGTGAGCTCGCCGCCGCGTTCGATCCCGGCGTAGAGCAATTCCCCCGCCTGGCGCTCGCCGGTGGCGGCGCGGCGATACTGCACGATCAGGTCGAACGTGTCGGTTGCGCGCACGGCGCGGTCCATATCGACCTGCTCGCTCAGCACTTTCAGATATTGCTGCACCGCGCTCGCCGGGGCGCCCGCCGCGCGCATCGAGCGGTAGAGGCTCGCGCCGACCATGCCGCGGATGCGCAGCGGGGTGTCGTCGACCCGGATCGGGTTGCGAGTGAGCGCGAGATGGCCCGCGGCGTCGCGCGCGATCTCCAGCTCGAGGTCGAACCGCGCGCGGAAGGCGAGCGCGGCGAGCGGCCGCGCCGCGCCGGGCTCCGGTCGGCGGCCGAGGGTGATGTCGACTTGCGTGCCCGGCTCGATCTCGGAAAGCGCGATCGAGCGGCCGACGAGTTCGGCGACGCGCGCGGCGTCGCTCGACCCGACCCCGGCGCGCTGGAGCATGCGCGCGAAACTGTCGCCCTGCGCGAGCGTGGCGAGCAACTCGACTTGCGGACGCTCGGGCGCGGACTGCAACGGCGAAACCAGCGCTGTCGCCCCCATGTGGCGGCCGCTATCGGAACCCAATGCCAGCGGCATGATCATCTGGCTGCGGAACTCGTCGCGCGCCGCGTCGTCGAGCCGCATCGCGGGAGCTGCGGCAACCGGCGCGAAATCGGGCCACAGCGCGAGCGCGGCAGCCGAGAGGCCGATCAGCGTGCCGAGCCCGCGGAACCAGCGGCGGCTGCCGATGCGCTCGGCGAGGTCCGGCGCGAGATCGGCGCTCTCGAGCCGCTCGGAGAGCCCGGACCGCCAGGTATCGAAGCGCTCGCCGAACGTCTGCGCGCGCGGGATGACGCGCGGCGGATCGGCGGTCAGAATCTGCGAATGCGAGAGCGCGGCCGGACGCCAGACATCGCCGCCCAGATCGGCGGTAACGTGACCGTCGCCATCGCTCTGCTTGTACACTGCGCCTCCTCCGGAAGGCCGCGTTGCAGTGCGCCGCGACCCGACCCTGGCGTGCTCTATGCCGCATTCGCTGCCCGATTAAAGTAAAGACGGGCTTAAGCTGCGGCAGGTCGAGTCGAACGCGCGACGAGACGCGGAACCCTGCTCGACCCGGTTGTCGGGGGCGCACGGCGATGCCACATGGGGCCGCGTGAGCGAAAGCGCTATCAAGGCGGTCCTGGGGCCCACCAACACCGGCAAGACCCATCTGGCGATCGAACGGATGTGCGCGCATTCGAGCGGCGCGATCGGCTTCCCGCTGCGGCTGCTCGCGCGCGAGGTCTACGACCGGGTGGTCGCGATCAAGGGCGAGCGTCAGGTCGCGCTGATCACCGGCGAGGAGCGGATCGAACCCGAGGGCGCGCGCTATTTTCTGTGCACCGCCGAAGCGATGCCGCGCGACGGCGGAGACCACGCATTCGTCGCGCTCGACGAGGCCCAGCTTTCGGCCGACCGCGAGCGCGGGCACGTGTTCACCGACCGGCTGCTCCACGCGCGCGGGCGCGAGGAGACGACGCTGCTCGGCGCGGCGACGCTCGAGCCGCTTGTGCGTGCGCTGGTGCCGCAGGCGGAGATCGTTTCGCGCCCGCGCTTCTCGACCCTCAAGCACATCGGGCCGCGCAAGCTCTCGCGCCTGCCACCGAGGAGCGCGATCGTCGCCTTCTCGGCCGAGCAGGTTTACGCCGTCGCCGAAATGCTGCGCCGCTTTCGCGGCGGGGCGGCGGTGGTGATGGGCGCGCTGAGCCCCGAGACGCGCAACAAGCAGGTTGCGATGTTCCAGGCGGGCGAGGTCGACTATATCGTCGCGACCGACGCGATCGGCATGGGACTGAACCTTGACGTCAACCACGTCGCCTTCGCCTCGCTGACCAAGTTCGACGGGGTGCGCCAGCGCCGGCTGACGCCGGCCGAGATGGCGCAGATCGCCGGGCGCGCGGGCCGCCATCAGAAGGACGGCACTTTCGGCACGCTGGCAGGCGCGAAAGGCCCCGCGCCCGAGTTCACCGAGGAAGAGATCTACGCGATCGAGGAGCATCGCTTCGCACCGCTGACGAAGCTGTTCTGGCGCGAGGCCGAACCGCGCTTCGACAGCCTCGCGACGCTGATCGCCGACCTCGAAGCCCCGCCGCAAGAGCCCGAACTCGCCCCCGCGCCGGAGGCGATCGATCTCGCGGTGCTCAAGCGGCTCGCGGGCGAACCGGTGGCCGATGGCGTCAAGGGGCCGGGGCTGGTGCGCCGGTTCTGGGAAGCCTGCTCGTTGCCCGACTTCCGCCAGCTCGGCCCCGATGTCCACGCGCGCTTCGTCGCGCGGCTGTGGCAGGACTTGGCGCAAGGACACCTCGGCGCGGACTACGTCGCCGCGCGCATCGCCGAGCTCGACCGGGTGCAGGGCGATATCGACACGCTCCAGGGCCGCATAGCGGCGATCCGCAGTTGGGCCTATATTTGCCAGCGCCCCGACTGGGTGCTTGCGCGAGACGAGATGGCGGCGCGCGCAAGAGCGGTGGAAGCCAGGCTGTCCGATGCGCTACACGCGCGTTTGACCGAACGTTTCGTCAACCGGAGGACCGCGATTCTGATGAAGAGCCTGGGCACCGATCCGGCGCTGTTGCCCGTCAGTCTGACGGCCGATGGCGCGCTGCTCGTCGAGGACGAACCGATCGGCCGGATCGAAGGCTTTCGCTTCGCGGTCGACCACACCGCGAGCCACGGCGACCGCAAGATGCTGCTTGCCGCCGGCGAGAAGGCGCTGCCGCGGATTCTGAGCGAACGCGCCGAAGCGCTGATCGCGTCGGGCATGGACGGCGTGTCGCTCGAAGGTGGCGCGTTGCGCTGGCAAGGACATGAGCTTGCCCGGATCGAGCCGGGCAGCGATCCGCTCCACCCCCGTCTCGTGCCGGCCCGAGAGCTGAGTTTTCTGCCGGATGCCGCGCGCGAGACGTTGATCGCCGCCCTGTCGCAATGGCTGGCAGGCGCGCTCGCCCCGCTCGAACAACTCGCCAAGCTCGAAGCGGCCGCGAAAAGCCCCGAGGCCGGATCGCAGGCGCGCGCGCTGCTGCTCAACGTGATTGCCGGGCACGGCTACATCGCGCGCGAGAAGGCGGGAATCGAGCATCTGCCCAAGGAAATGCGCCCTTTCCTGCGACGGCTTGGCGTCACCTTCGGAGCGCTCGACGTGTTCGCGCCCGCGCTGCTCAAACCCGCGCCGCGCGCGCTGCTTCACACGCTCGGCCGCGACCAGCGGCCGCTGCAGGCAAACATGCAGTCGGTGATCGAGGGCGCGCAGCGGCTGCCCGCCGGATATCGCCCCGCGGGCAAGCAGGCGGTGCGGGTCGATGTCGCCGAGAAAATCCTGCGGGCCGCACATCAGGCGCGCGCCGAAGGCAAGGCGCGGCGTTTCGTGCTCGATCCCGCGCTTGCGGTCTCGACCGGCCTTGCGCCCGAAAGCTGGCGTCGGCTGCTCGGCGCAGCGGGGTTCCGTTATCTCCCCGCGCGCAAGCTGCGCGAGGGCGCATTCGGCCCGCCCGCACCCGACCTGTGGGAATGGCGCCCGGCGCGCCGCACGCAGGCGCCACACCGGCCCGAGCGCAAGCCGTCCCACAACGGCGCCTTCGCCGCGCTCGCCGAGCTCAAGGTCCGGTAGGTGCGGATCGACAGGCTGCTGTGGCAGTTGCGCTTCGCAAAGACGCGCGGCCTGGCACAGACGCTGATCGAGGCCGGACACGTCCGGCGCAACGGGCAGCGCGTCATGCGCACCAGCCAACCGGTCGCCCCGGGCGACGTGCTGACCTTTCCGGCTGGACGCAGCATACAGGTGATCGAACTTCTCGCCCTGCCCGCGCGCCGCGGCCCGGCGACCGAAGCGCAGGCCTGCTATCGCGCGCTTGACCCGGACGGGCAAAGCGCCATAGCAGCGGGGCAGGCCGCAAGTTCGGGCCCAGCCAGGAAGGAAAGCGATCCGCAATGACCTATGTCGTCACCGACGCCTGCATCAAGTGCAAGTACACCGACTGCGTCGAGGTCTGCCCGGTCGACTGTTTCTACGAAGGCGAAACGATGCTGGTGATCAACCCCAGCGAGTGCATCGACTGCGGCGTGTGCGAGCCCGAGTGCCCGGCCGAAGCGATCCTGCCCGACACCGAGGACGGGCTGGAGAAGTGGCTGGAACTGAACACCAAGTACTCCGCCGAATGGCCCAACATCACGAGCCAGAAGGACCCGCCGGCAGACGCCGACGAGCACAAGGGCGAGGAAGACAAGTTCGACAAGTACTTCACGCCCGAACCCGGCGAGGGCGACTGAGGGCCGCTCGGGCCGCGCCAACCGGCACCCGGTCCGGGAACCGCACACCGGACTCGCAATTTTCTTGCTGTTGTGCTATATAATGCAACAACTGCTCCGGCCGCGCGCCGGCCGCAGGCGTGACAGCAGAA
Source organism: uncultured Altererythrobacter sp. (assembly GCA_946886565.1). The sequence continues at coordinate 41,989 of CAMPIX010000007.1, read as the reverse complement.
AGGTCGGGCCCACCCGCGACAGCATAATCGGCAATCGACCGCGCTTCGTGCGGCGCGGCGCGACGACGATTCGACTGTCGGTTATCTCGGGTCCGGCTGCAGAAAGGACTTGTGCATGGCCAGCAAGGCACCCGCCTTCGATGTCGGCGATTACGTCGTTTACCCCAAGCACGGCGTGGGCCGTGTGATCGAGCTGCAGAACGAGGAAATCGCGGGGATGCAGCTGGAGCTCTACGTGCTCCGCTTCGAGAAAGAGCGCATGACACTCCGCGTTCCGACCAACAAGGTCGAGGCGATCGGCATGCGCAAGCTGTCGAGCGACAAGACGCTCAAGGAAGCGATGGAGACCCTGAAGGGCAAGCCCAAGGTCAAGCGCACGATGTGGAGCCGCCGCGCGCAGGAATACGAAGCGAAGATCAATTCGGGCGATCTCGTCTCGATCGCCGAAGTGACACGCGACCTGTTCCGCCCCGAGGACCAGCCCGAGCAGTCCTATTCCGAACGGCAGATCTTCGAAGCGGCCTCCAGCCGTCTGGCGCGCGAGCTTGCGGCCATGGAGAAGACCGACGAGCCGACCGCGCTCGAGAAGATTCTCGACGTCCTGCGCGAGCATGCGCCGCAGTACTACGAGAACGCCGAGGAGGCATAAGCCTCGGGCCGATTCGACCAAGTGCAATCGCCAGCCGACGAAGGGCCGCCCGATCGGGCGGCCCTTTTCGTATCGAGGTTGAACGGCCCGCGCCACTGTATTATGTCGGCAACACGGAGTGGTCGGTTTTCGAAGAGGACGAATCACATGTTGCACAAGATTCTCAAGGGTGTCGCCCCGGTCGTCGCGATGATGATGGCGAGCGGCTGCAACGGCAATATCAACATCAACGGGTCCGATGGCGTTCCGCTCGCCGAGCTCGACCTGGCGGGCAAGAGCCCCACCGAAGTCGTCGCCGCCGGGCCCGACAACGTCATCATCACCCGCGGCGCGACGCTCGATATCGATGTCAGCGGAGACCAGGAAGCGGTCGACGCGCTGCGCTTCACGCTCGACGACGAGACGCTCGGAATCATGCGCGACAACGACTGGAAAGACGTCGACGGCAAGGCCACCGTACGGGTGACGCTCCCGAAACTGGAGAAGCTCGTCCTCGCGGGCTCGGGCCGGGCCGAAGCCGACGTGCTCGACGGCGACGCCGAAGTGACCATCGCGGGCAGCGGCACCGCGCACACCGCGAGTGTCGATGCGGCTACGCTCGAGGTCACGATCGCCGGATCGGGCACCTACAGCGCTGCAGGCCGCGTGGGCTCGCTCGAACTCAACGTCGCGGGATCCGGCAGCGCCGAGATGGCGGGGCTCAAGGTCGATCGCGCCGAGATCACCATCGCCGGATCGGGCGACGCCGCGTTCGTCTCCGACGGTATGGTCGAGGCGACGATCATGGGTTCGGGCGACGTGACCGTCACCGGCTCGGCGCGTTGCACGATCAATTCGATGGGCTCGGGCACACTCACCTGCCAGGCCGGCACCACGGCCGCGGGCAGCGCGCCTCCGGCGGCGCCCACACCCCCGGAGGCACCCGAACCGCCGCAAGCGCCCGAACCGCAATAAAAATTCGTCCGCGTTCATCGCGCGGACGCCAACTTTGGGCTATGCCGTGCAGGAAGGAGAGTTCCATGCGCGGCATAGCCCTGGTTTCGGCCGTTCTGCCTCTGGCGTTCGCTTTGAGCGGCTGTCTGGCCAAGACGGCGCTCGACGTGGCGACCCTGCCGGTCAAAGTGGCGAGCAAGGGCGTCGACATGGCGACGACCAGCCAGTCGGAAGCGGACGAGAAGCGCGGACGCGCCTTGCGCGAGCGCGAGGCGGAGCTCGGCCGGCTCGAGAGACGCTACGGCGAAGAAATGCGCGACTGCACCGACGGCGACCGGCGCGCATGCGACGCTGCACGCAAGACTTACGCCGAAATTCAGGTGCTGCTGCCGAGCGTACCCCAGCCGCCGACCGAACCGCGCTGACGCATCTCAGGCGGCGGCGCGGCGCAGACGGTCGTTGATCGCCTTGCCCAACCCTTCGTCGGGCACCGGCGCGATGGCCACGCGCGGTTTGTCCGAACGCGCCGCCTCGTGCAGGCAGGCGTAGAGGCGCGCAGCAGCTTCGGAGAGATTGCGAGCGGGCGACAGCGAGCAATCGCCTGCGACCTCGCCGAAACCGATATGGAATTCGTCCGCTGCGCTCGTTTCGGCCTCGAGCCGCACGGGCTTTCCGGGCGCATAGTGGCGCGCAAGCTGCCCCGGCGCCTCGATCGCCGACCCTCGCCTTCCCCGCACCTCCGGCTGCGCGAAGTGCTTCGCGCGCAATGCCGCGAGATCGACCGGACCAGGGCGTAGTTCGTCCCAGCTCCCGTCCGCGCGGATCGCAAGAATCGTCGATTCGAGCCCCGCCTCGCACGCTCCCGCATCGAGGATCAAGTCGATCCGCCCGTCGAGCGAGGCGCGAACATGTTCGGCGCTGGTCGGGCTGATGAAACCGCTGCGGTTGGCCGAGGGTGCGGCGAGCGGAAAGTCGCATGCCGCAAGCAGTGCGCGCATCGCCGGATGCGCGGGCGCACGCAGCGCCACTGTCGGCAAGCCTGCAGTGACCGTCGGCGCCAGCCCGGACCGCGCCCGGCGCGGCAACACGAGCGTCAACGGCCCGGGCCAGGCACGTTCGGCGAGCAACGCCGCGTCGCGGTCAAGGTCCGCATAGCGCGCCGCCTGCTCCGCGTCGCGCACGTGGACGATCAGCGGATTGAAGTCCGGCCGGCCCTTGGCGGCGTAGATCCGCGCGACCGCTGCGGCGCTGTCGGCGCGCGCGGCGAGGCCGTAGACCGTCTCGGTCGGCACCGCGACGAGCCCGCCCTCGCGCAGGATCGCTGCTGCGCGCGCGATTCCCACCTCGTCGGCAGGTAGCGTTTCCGTAGCGTTCTTGCCGCCCATTCGTGCGCGCTATATTCGCAGGTGCGAAAAGCCAAGAGGAAGCGCCGCCCAGTGACCTATTCGCCCGCCACGCAGGACCAGTTGCTCGCGATCCGCGTCAACGCCGGAATCGCCGAACTCGCAGCGTCCGAGCGCTTCGCCGCCGCCGAACCGGACATGGTCGAAGCGATCGTCGAGGGAATCGGGCAATTCGCGGCGGGCGAATGGGCCCCGCTCAATCGTGCGGGGGACCTGACGGGATCGAAGCTCGAGAACGGTGTCGTGCGCGCGCCGGACGGGTTCGCAGAGGCCTATCGCCACTATGTCGAACAAGGCTGGAACGCGATCGCCGGGCCGGCCGAGCACGGCGGCCAGGGTCTGCCCTTCACGCTCACGTGCAACGTGCTCGAGAACCTCGGCACCGCGAACATGGCTTTCAGTCTGCTGCCGATGCTCTCGGTCGGCGCGACCGAGGCGCTCGAGCATCACGGCAGCGCCGCGCAAAAGGCCCTCTACCTGCCCAAGCTGGTGAGCGGCGAATGGTCGGGGACGATGAACCTCACCGAACCGCAGGCGGGCAGCGACCTTGGCGCACTGCGCGCCAGCGCCACGCCGATCGCGGACGGCGAGCACGCGGGCAAGTATCGCATCGCCGGGCAGAAGATCTTCATCACCTGGGGCGAGCACGAGCTGGCGGAGAACATCGTCCACCTCGTCCTCGCGCGCCTCCCCGACGCGCCCGAGGGCAGCCGCGGAATCTCGCTGTTCCTCGTGCCCAAGTATCATGTGAACGCCGACGGCTCGCTCGGCGCGAAGAACGATCTTCGCTGCGCCAGCCTCGAGCACAAGCTCGGCATCCACGCCTCGCCAACCTGCGTGATGAGCTACGGCGACAACGGGGAGTGCATTGGCGAACTGGTCGGCGCGGAGAACCGCGGGCTCATGGCCATGTTCACGATGATGAACAACGCGCGGATCAACGTCGGCAACCAGGGCGTGCAGATCGGCGAGCGGGCAACGCAGGCCGCGCTCGCCTATGCCCGCGACCGCGTGCAGTCGGCGCGCGCGGGTTCGCCCGACAAGACCCCGGTGGCGATCGTCGAGCACCCCGACGTGCGGCGCATGCTGCTGCGGATGAAGGCGCTGACCGAGGGTGCGCGCGCGCTGCTTTACTACACCGCCGGGCAGGTCGACCGCGGCACGCTGGGCGACGAAGCCGCGGCGCGGCGCGGCGAAGTGCTGGTTCCGCTGATCAAGGCCTGGGGCACCGACGCAGGGGTCGAGGTCGCGAGCCTCGGGGTGCAGGTCCACGGCGGCATGGGCTTCATCGAGGAGGCCGGCGCCGCGCAGCACCTGCGAGACGTGCGCATCGCGCCGATCTACGAAGGCACCAACGGCATCCAGGCCGCCGATCTCGTCACCCGCAAGCTCGGGATCGAGGACGGCGCGGCCTATGCCGCGCTGATGCACGATATCGCGCGCGATGCCGGCGATGAAGCGATGCTCGGCGCGTTGGCGCAGGATTGCGCGGCGGTTGCCGAATGGATGCGTGACAGTGCGAGCCTCGACGACCGGCTCGCGGGCAGCGTGCCGTTCTGCACGATGAGCGCAGTGGCGGTCGCTGGTTGGCAACTGCTGCGCCAGTTGCGCGCGGTCGAGGATGGCGAAGCGCCGGGCCGCGCGGTGGCGAAACGCGCCAGCGTGCGCTTCTTCCTCGACCGGATCGTGCCCGAGGCGAACGGGCTCAAGGCTTCTGCGACTGCCGGGGCCGAGGCGCTCTACCCGCTCGGGGCCGAGCAGTTCGCCGAGTGATGGCCGATCAGGGCGACCCTCTCGCGCGGATCGCGGACGCGCTCGAACGACTGGCGGGTGGCAGGTGTGCCGCGACCGACTGGCGCGCCGCACCCGCCTATGTATGGGATGGGTCGGACGGACGCCGGATCGCCGCCATCGACGCCCCGCCCCTGCAATTGCTCAAGGGTATCGACTCTCAGCGCGATGCGGTCGCGCAGAACGTCGCGCGGCTCGCGCGAGGTCACGCGGCGCACGACATGCTGCTGTGGGGGGCGCGTGGCATGGGCAAGTCGGCGCTGGTGCGCGCGGCGGTCGTCAGCGCACAGGAAAATGAGCCCCGCGCGCTCGCGCTGGTGCAGGCGAGCACCGGCGCTCTCGAGATGCTGCCGCGCCTGTTCGCCGAACTGGGGCGGGTCGAGCGCAACTTCCTCGTCTTTGTCGACGATCTCGGCTTTTCGGACGACGATTCCGTCGGCCCCCGCCATTTGCGCTCGTGGCTCGAAGGCGGGGTGGAGGCACGCCCCTCCAACGTGCGCCTCGCCGTCACCTCGAACCGCCGCGCGATCGTGCCGCGCCAGGCGAACGAGCAGGATACCGTCTCGCATGGGCCGCTCAACCCGCGCGACGCGGTCGACGACAAGTTGGCGCTCGCCGACCGCTTCGGGCTCGCGATCGGCTTCCACAACGCCTCGCAGGACGACTATCTCGCGATCGTCGCCGGCTATGCCGCCGAACACGGGCTGAGCTGGGACGAGAGCGACGCGCTCGAATGGGCGCGGCGGCGCGGCGCACGCTCGGGCCGCACCGCCTGGCAATACGTCAACGAACTCGCCGGCCGCGCGGGCCGCGCGTTCTAGCAATTACTGGCCGCTCGTGCGCGCGTAATCCTCGGCAAAGCTTGCGCTGGGATCGCCCGACAGCTCGCGCTGCGGCGGCAGCGAGGCGCCGCTGAGCGACTCGATTGCGGTCTGCGGCTCCGCCCCGGGCGCGATCACGCGCCAGATGATGCCGGCGGTGTCGTCGCTCACCAGCAGCGCGCCGTCGCTCGCCCATTCGACCCAGGTCGGCCGCCCGCGGGTCGTACCCTCCCCCGTGAGGAAGCCTGTGAGGACGGGGATCGGCTTGCCGGTCGGATTGCCAAGGTCGTCGAAGGGCACGTAGATTACATCATAGCCCGAAGGCGGCTTGCGGTTCCACGAGCCGTGCCGCGCGATGAACGCGCCCTGGTCGAAGCGCGGCCCCATCCGCGCGCCTTCCTCGCTGAACACAAGGCCGAGCGCGGCGACGTGCGGCCCGAGAGCGTATTCGGGGCGGCGCGCGTATTCGACGAGGAAGTTCGGCATCGGCGGCTTCACGCGCCGGTCGAAATTGTCCTTCCAGTAGAGCCAGGGCCAGCCGTATTGTGCGCCGATCGGCACGTTGGTGAGGTAGTCGGGCACGAGGTCCGAGCCGAGCATGTCGCGCTCGTTCACCGTGGTCCAGAGCTCGCCGGTCCAGGGGCTGAAATCGAGCCCGTTGGGATTGCGCATGCCGGTGGCGAATATCCGCTGGCGGTTGGTTTCGAGATCGTATTCCCAGATCGCGGCGCGGCCTTCCTCGGCCTCCATGCCCTTCTCGCCGATGTTCGAGGCCGAACCGACCGCGACGTAGACGTGCTCGCCTTCGGGATCGAGCGCAATGTTGCGCATCCAGTGGTTGCCCGCGGCCGGCAGATCCATCAGCTTGCGCGGCTCGGCGGTGATCGAGGTCGCCCCGAGCTCGTAGGGAAAGGCCAGCAGCGCGTTATGGTTCGCGACGTAGAGCGTGCCGTCGGCCCAGGCGATGCCCGAGGGAGATTCGAGCTCGTCGGTCAGCACCGTGCGCTGATCGGCCGCGCCGTCGCCATCGCTGTCGCGCAGCAATACGAGCTCATCGGGCGATTCGCCGGTGGCACCGGCGCGCGACATCAGCAAACCCGCGATCCAGTCGGTGATGCCGCCTCCGCCGCCCTGCTTCGCCGGTGCGCGGGTCAGCGTGACCAGCACGTCGCCGTTGGGCAGCGTGTGGAGCACGCGCGGGTGCTCGAGCCCGGTGGCGAAGCGGGTCACCGTCAACCCCTCCGCCGCCCGCGGCGTCTCGCTTTCGCTCCAGCCGACCGGTTCGGCGATCTTCACGGTAGGCACCAGCTCGGATTCGGGTTCGGACAGGGTGGGATCGGTGCCCGCAACGTCCTCGACCGAGAGATCGGCCACATTGCCCTGCACGATCCAGGTCGCGGCGAAAATCAGCAGGAGGACGAGGACGAGGACCCAGATCAGGATCTTGCGCTTGATGCTCATGTCGAGACGATTAGGCGCTGACAGGCCTTGCGGCAATGGCGCAGCCTCCTAGATGCCTTTCGATGTACGATTTCACCGCCGATCCGAACCTGCCCAAGCACGAACTCTATCGCCAGTTGTGCGAAGCGGCCGATGCACTGACCGCGGGCGAGCCCGATGGAATTGCCAACATGGCGAACGTCGCCGCACTGATGTGGGAGTTCCTGCCGGTGCTCAACTGGGCGGGCTTCTATCGCGTAATCGAAGGCGAGCTGGTGCTCGGTCCGTTTGCCGGCCGGCCAGCGTGTATCCGAATCCCACTGGGCCGCGGAGTGTGCGGCGCTGCGGCGCGGACGGGCGAGACGCAGCTTGTCGACGATGTTCATGCCTTTCCCGGCCATATCGCCTGCGATTCGGCGAGCCGCGCCGAGCTGGTCGTCCCCCTGATGCGGGACGGCGCGGTGGTCGCGGTGATCGACCTCGACAGCCCCGAGCTCTCCCGGTTCGACGCCGGGGATGCGGCCGGGATCGAACGGCTCGCCGCGCTGCTGGCTGACCGCGTCTAACGCTGCCCGCCCCGAATCGGGACATTGCACGCGTCCACGTGGGCGGTCGCGGGCGACGATGGTAGATTTTGCGTTAACGCCGGTAAACGACTCGGCCTAACGCCAAGAGGAATCGACCATGACCGCTCGCCCGTTCGCGTTCCTGGGAGCCGCCGCGGGAGCCATCGCAGCCGCTGCGCCCGCCGCCGCCGAACCCGAGATACCCTACGAATACGCCCAGCTTCCCCAACCCGGCGAGGTGATCTATCGGCAGGACCCGGTGGTTCAGCCGCTGCCGCCATCCGAAGTCCGGCAACCGCCGCTGCCGGCCGAGGCGCCTGTCGAGTACGACCAGCAACCCGCGGAACACGATGCGATAGAGTACCATTACGAGCACGAGTACGACGAGCCCTACGTTGATGAGTACGCGCATCGGGTTCCACCCGAGTACGACGACGTACCGATTCAGCCACCGACGGACTATTACGACGCCCCGCCCCACGCGGCGCGGTTCGATCGCGAGGCCTGGCTCGACGATTGCCGCGCGCGCTATCGCGGTGCGCACAGCGGCGACGGTGCTGCGACCGGCGGAGTGATCGGCGCGGTCGCGGGCGGGGTGATCGGCAACCGCATTGCGGACGGCGACCGGCTCGCCGGGACGCTCATCGGCGCCGGCGTCGGCGGTCTTGCGGGGCTCGCGGTGGGATCGGCAGTCGACTCGGCCAATGCCCGCGAACGAGCCGACGAATATTGCTATGCCTGGCTGGAGCGCTACTCGGCAGCGGCCGAACATCCCTATCCGCCGGCATATGCTCCTGCTTATGCGCATGGCTATCCGGCAGCGCCCTACGGTTACGGATATCCAGGCTGCGGATGCGGCTATGCGATGACTTACGTTCCGGTCGTGGTTCAGGTACCGCAACGCGCGGTCGTGCGCGAATACGTGACCGAGGAATGGGTCGATATCGAACGGCCCGCGCCCACGCACCGCAAGATACGCAAGCGCGCCCACAAGGCCGACAAGCGCGTCAAGTATACCAAGGAACGGTGATCGGAAAAGTCGCGGCGCGCAACTTCGGGCCATCGCACGGCTGCCAAGCCGAAGAATATTCGCCTGTTAAAGCAATATCTTACTAGATATCGCCCCCGGTCAGCCGCTGGCAGATCAGGTCCAGTTGGTCGAGCGTGCGATAGCGGATCGTGACCGCGCCCGATCGCGGGTCGGCGTCGGTCTTGATCCGCACGTTGAGCCCGAGAAACTCCTCGAGGTGACTCTGGACCGCGGCGATGTCTGCGTCCTTCGCCGGATCGCGCGAGCTGCGCATCTGGCGCCGGGGTTCCGCCGTGGCGGGGGTCGCGACCAGCTTCTCGACCTGCCGCACCGAAAGCTTCTGCGACACGGCGCGCTTCGCCAACTCGACCGCCGCGTCATTGCCGATGAGCGCGCGCGCGTGCCCCATCGACAGCGCGCCTTCCTCGACCATATCGAGCACGTCTTCGGGCAAGTTGAGCAAGCGCTGCAGGTTGGCGACGTGGCTGCGCGATTTGTCGACCAGTTGCGCGATCTCGGCCTGCGTCATGCCCTCCCGGTCGGTCAGCCCCTGGTAGGCGCGCGCTTCCTCGACCGGATTCAGATCTTCGCGCTGAATGTTCTCGATCAAGGCGAGCGCCATGACTTCGGTCTCGTCGAGCTCGCGTACCAGGGCAGGAATCTCGTGCAAACGCGCCTTCTGCGCCGCGCGCCAGCGGCGCTCGCCCGCAACGAGCTGATAGCGCCCTCCTGCGAGCGGCCGGACGATCACCGGCTGTATCACACCGCGCTGCGCAATAGACGCCGCGAGCTCGTCGAGCGCCGCCTCGTCGAACCGGCGGCGCGGCTGGCCAGGAAGCGGCTCGATCGCCGAGGTGGCGACCGAGGCGAGGCCCGATCGTGGCGATGCGTTTGTTTTATCGCCGATTTCTTCCTTGCCGCCCCCGTTCTGGCGAACCAGCGGTTCCTCACGCTGAGTCTCGCCGAGCAGCGCGCCGAGCCCCTTGCCGAGCTTTCTCTTGCGGTCGGCGGCAATACGCGCCGGGACCGAGAAACGGATTGGGTCGGTCGGGTTGCTCATGCGGCTTTCCTCTTCTCGGGCAGACGGCCGATCAACTCGCGGGCGAGCGCGATATAAGCACGGCTGCCCGCGCAGGAATGGTCGTACACAAGCGCTGGCAACCCATGGCTCGGCGCCTCCGACAGCCGCACATTGCGCGGGATCACGGCCTCGAACACCAGTTTGCCGAGACAGTCGCGCACGTCGTCTGCGACTTGATCGGTCAGCCGGTTCCGGCGGTCGAACATCGTCAGCACCACTCCGATAATCCCGAGATTCGGGTTGAAGCGCTGCTGGACGCGCTCGACCGTCTGCAGCAACTGGCTCAGGCCCTCGAGCGCGAAGAATTCGCACTGGAGCGGCACCAGCAGCGTATCCGCTGCGCCGAGCGCGTTCAGCGTCAGCAGGCCGAGCGACGGCGGGCAGTCGATGAAGCAGATCTCATGGCCGCGATGGCCCGCAAGGGCTTCACGCAGTCGCCCGGTGCGATCCTCGACCGACACCAGCTCGACCTCCGCTCCACTCAGGTCGACCGTCGCCGGCACGATATCGAGCCCGGGAATGTTGGTTTCGTGGATGCATTCGGCGAGAGGAGCATCTCCGACCACGACGTCGTAGCTCGAACCCTCGCGATCCGCGGCAGCAAGACCCATCCCCGTCGACGCATTCCCCTGCGGATCGAGGTCGATCAGCAGCGTATTCCACCCGGTTGCCGCCATCGCGGTCGCGATGTTGATTGCGGTGGTGGTCTTGCCCACGCCGCCCTTCTGGTTCGCGATGGCGATGACGATCATGGTCGCGCTTTCCCGGCCAGATGGCCGACGATGATTCCCGCTTCGGCGTCGGTTTGCGACTGTTCCACGTGGAACAGCGATTTCTGCCGTGTGGGCAGCTCACGCAATTCTTGCGCTGCCGAACGCCCCTTCGGCAACAGCCACAGCGTGTCGCTTGTGGAAAATCGCGCGGAGAGTTCGAAAATACGTGCAAGTGGCGCGAAAGCGCGTGCCGAGATTACCCCTGCAGGCACGCTTTCGACCTGCTCCAGCCGCATGCCTTCCACTTGGCACCGGTCGAGAGCGAGCTCGCGGACCATTCTGGCGAGCCAGTCGATTCGTTTTCGCCGCGATTCGACCAGCACTACATGCCACTCGGGTCGCATTGCCGCGACAATCAGGCCGGGCATCCCCGCCCCGCTGCCGAGATCGAGCCACAGCGGCGTTTCACGTGGAACACGATCCAGCAACTGTGCCGAATCGGCGATATGCCGCTGCCAGACCGAGTCGAGTGTCGGGCGCGCGACGAGATTCTGCCGTTCGTTTTCCTCCACCAGCGCCGCAACGAAATGCGTGAGTCGCTCAAGCCCTGCTCGATCGCAACGTGCGGCAACGAAAGCGCGTGCCTCTTGCTCGGTAGCAATCACGCAGCCTGCCGCTCGTTGCGCCGGGCATGCACGAGAAGCGCAGACAGAGCAGCGGGGGTCACACCTGGAACGCGTCCGGCGGCCGCGAGCGTTTCGGGCCGCGCAGCCGCGAGCCTTTCGACCATCTCGTTCGATAGGCCCGGGACGTCGCGATAAGCGAATTCGGGCCCCAGGGCCACCGCCTCGCTGGCGCGGAGATCGCGCAATTCGGCTTCCTGCCGCTCGAGGTAGGGAGCGTAGACCGCATCTTCGGCCATCTCCACCGCAACATCCTCGCGTGGGTCCAAACCCTCGTTCAGCCAGGGCGCAAGAGCGGCGAGATCGACGCCGTTGTAGCGCAGCCAGTCGGCGATCCGCAGCGAACCCGCGTCGCGCCGGATCGGCAGTCCGCCGTTCGCGAGTTCGGCGGCCGGAACCTCGCGGGAGAGCGCGGTCTGCCACTCGCCACGGCGCATTTCCCGCTCGGTAAGCCAGCGCCGGCGCTGCTCGCCGACACAGCCGGCATCGACTGCCAGCGGCGTCAATCGGGTAGCGGCATTGCTGGCCCGCAGGCGAAGGCGGTACTCGGCACGGGCAGTGAGCATCCGATAGGGCTCGCTGACGCCCTGCAGTGTCAGGTCGTCGACCATAACCGCCATGTAGGAGTTCCCCCGGTCGAGCGGTGCCGGAGCCCGCCCCAGCACCGCACTCGCGGCATGCATACCGGCGATCAGCCCTTGCGCCGCGGCCTCCTCGTATCCGGTGGTACCGTTGATCTGGCCTGCACAGTAGAGACCGCCGATCGCGCGCAGCTCGAGTGCCGGAGTCAGCGCGCGCGGATCGATGTGATCGTATTCGACCGCGTAGCCCGGCACGGTCATATCGACCGCTTCCAGGCCGTCCATAGTCCGCAGCATCGCAAGCTGCACATCGACCGGAAGCGACGTGCTGATGCCATTGGGGTAGACCAGGTGCGTATCGAGACCTTCGGGTTCGAGGAACACCTGATGCCCCTCGCGGTCGCCGAAGCGATGGATCTTGTCCTCGATCGACGGGCAGTAACGCGGTCCTTGCGCGTCGATCGCCCCACTGAACAGCGGCGAGCGGTCGAGCCCCCCGCGGACGATCTCGTGGCTGTGCGCGTTAGTGCGAGTGATCGCGCAGAACACTTGCGGGTTCGCGCGGTGCCCTGTGAGCGGCGACATCGTCCAGGTGGCGGCGTCCGAGGGCTGTTCGGCCAGCCGCGCCCAGTCGATCGTACGTCCGTCGAGCCGCGGAGGAGTGCCGGTCTTCAGCCGCGCCATCGGCAGCGCCGCCTCGCGCAACTGCGCCGCGAGCCGCCGCGCGGCGTTCTCGCCGATCCGCCCGCCTTCGAGCCGTTCCTCGCCGCGGAACAGCTTCCCCCCGAGAAACGTCCCGGTGCACAGAATCACCGCACTCGCCACGAGACGGACACCATCCGCAAGCTCGATCCCGGCGACCCTTTCGCCCTCCAGAATCAGCGCAGCCGCCTCGCCGGGAATAACCTCGAGTCCCTCGTGCGCGCGCACAGCCTGCTGCACCGCCGCCTTGAACAGCCTGCGGTCGGCCTGAACGCGCGGCCCCCACACTGCGCTTCCCTTCGACAGGTTGAGCATACGGTAGTGAATCGCCGCCGCATCGGCGGCGCGGGCGATCACGCCATCGAACGCATCGACCTCACGCACGAGGTGGCCCTTGCCCAGCCCGCCGATCGCCGGATTGCAGCTCATCGCGCCGATCGCGTCCGGATCGAAAGTGACGAGCCCGACACGTGCACCCATTCGCGCGGCGACCGTCGCCGCCTCGACGCCGGCATGGCCACCACCGATCACCAGGATGTCGTAGACGTGCATGGTTGCGCGAATAGGCGAAGCCGGATGCCCCGTCAAAGCGCTCGTTTCACGTGAAACTTCGATTTGCGCCGTCCCAGCGATGTTTCACGTGGAACGTCACTTTCCGATGCAGAATCGCCCGAACAGAGCGTCGAGCATATCCTCGGTCGAAGCGCGGCCCACCAGCCGGTCGAAGGCGCTGCGCGCCAGCCGCAGGTGCTCGGCGGCGAGCAGCGGGTCGATGTGCGCGTGAATACCTAGCAGAGCGTCGTGCGCCTCTTTCAGCAGACGAGACTGGTGCTCGGTCAACGCCACCTCACCCGGCACAGGCATCGCTTTACGCGCGTGTTCGATCAACCGCTCGCGCAAGAGTCCCACGTGAAACCCCGTCTTCGCCGAAAGCGCCAGCGCGTCGTGGCTTTTTGCCTGCCGCGCGGGATCGTCCGATTTTGCGTCGATCTCCCACGCGTCCGGGGGGCCTGCCCCTTCCTCGCCCAGCCAGAGCACGAGATCGGCGCGGGCGAGCTGCTCACGTGCGCGGGCGATACCGATCGTCTCGATCTCGTCGCGCTCGCCATCTCGCAACCCGGCCGTATCTACCAACGTGAACGGAATGCCCGCCATCGCTACGGAGCGTTCGAGCACATCGCGCGTAGTGCCCGCGGTGGGCGAGGTGATGGCCGCTTCGTTCTCCAGCAGGGCATTGAAAAGAGTGGACTTTCCGGCATTGGGAGGACCCGCGAGAACGATTCGATAACCTTCGCGTAAGATACTTGCTCGAGGACGATGCAGCCATTCCTGAAGCTCGGCGACGAGCTTTCCCGCCCGGCCGGCGAAAGACGGAGGAAGATCGGCGGCATCTTCCTCGTCGGCGAAGTCGAGCACCCCCTCGACCTCAGCCGACAGCGCCAACACCGCGTCGCGCCAATCTTCGGCCTTGCGCGAGAGCGCTCCGCCCGCCATCGCCATCGCCGAGCGGCGCTGAAGCTCGGTCTCGGCTTCGAGCAGCTCGGCCAATCCCTCGGCCTGTGCCAAGTCGATCCGCCGGTTGGCGAAAGCGCGGCGGGTGAACTCTCCGGGGGTTGCCGCGCGAAGCCCCTGCAAGGCCGCCAGCGTCCGCTCGACCGCCGCCACAACCGCTCGTCCGCCGTGGAGGTGCAGTTCGGCAACGTCCTCCCCGGTCGCAGTCCCGGGACCAGGGAGCCAGAGCACGAGCGCACGGTCGAGCTCCACCCCATCCCCCCCGCGCAGAACCCGCGCCGCTGCCTTGCGGGGTTCAGTCAGACCTCCCGTAAGGGTCCGCAAGGCGTCGCCCGCGGCCGGGCCGCTCACCCGCACCACCGCGATTCCTGCGGGAGGCGCGCCGCTCGACAGGGCGAAGATCGTTTGGGCAGACAAAGGAGTGCTCAGCCCTGGGGATCGTCGCCTTTGGGCTTCTTCTCGTTCGCCCGCGATGCACCTTCGACGAAGCTCTGGAACATCTTGAGGCCCATCTGCCCCATCGGTGCGAGTTGGCGTGCGTAATCCTGCAACTGGTCGGGGTTGCTGACGCCCTTCATCGCCTTGCTCATCATATCGACGTAGACATCGTTGGCCTTGCCCACGTCGGGCAGGCCCATGAAGGTCCGCGCTTCCTCGGGCGTGCAATCGATCTCGATATGGACCTTCATCGCATTTTCTCCGTTGGGTGGAGGAGACAAGCTGGGTTTGCCAAGGCCCCCGCGCAAGCGTTACGCACCGGCGACGTACAGGGAAAGGGAAGAACTGCATGAGCGAGACCGCCACTATCGGGACCCTCTCGGGCAACGACAGCTTCACTGCCTACGTCGCACGACCGGAGGGCAATCCGCGCGCCGCGATCGTAGTGATCCAGGAGATTTTCGGCGTGAACGCTGGCATCCGCCGCAAGTGCGACCGGCTCGCCGAGGATGGCTATCTCGCGGTCGCGCCCGATCTGTTCTGGCGGCTCGAGCCCGGCGTCGAGCTCGATCCCGACATCGAGCCGGAGTTCAAGCGCGCGCTCGACCTGATGGGCAAGTTCAACCAGGATCAGGGAATCCGCGACATCGAGGCGGCGATTCACTGGATCCGCCGGCACGAGAGCGTGCGCAAGGTCGGCGCAGTCGGCTACTGCCTCGGCGGCCGACTCGCCTACATGACCGCGGCGCGCACCGATGTGGACGCCTCGGTCGGCTACTACGCGGTCGGTATCGACGGGCTGCTGCGCGAAAAACACGCGATCGCCCATCCGCTCATGCTGCACATCGCGGGCGAGGACGGCTTCGTCGATAAGGCTACGCAGAAGGCGATGCACGAGGGGCTCGACGACCACCCCAAGATCACCCTCCACGATTATCCGGGGCTGGATCACGGCTTCGCAACCGAATTCGGCAAGCGCCGCGACGAGGAAGGCGCCAATCTGGCCGACGAGCGCACCGCCGAATTCTTCGCCGAGCACCTGGGCTGAGATGATCAACCGCGCAACCTGGCGCTTCTCGAGCAACCTCGCGACGCGCTTCGTCCTGCCTGCGGTGCTGCTCGCGCTGAGCGCGCTCTTCTTCCTGTGGTCGCCGGCGCGCTGGGCGCTCGTGGTCACCCTGCCCCTGCTCGCGATCGCCGTCTGGGACTTCTTCCAGCAGGATCATACACTGCGGCGCAATTACCCGCTGCTCGCACGCGTGCGCTGGATTATGGAGGACTTGCGGCCCTACGCGCGCGCCTACGTGGTCGAAGGCGACCTTGACGGGAGGCCGTTCAACCACGACGAACGCGCGCTGGTCTACGCCCGCTCCAAGGGCGAGCTCGATTCGCACCCGTTCGGGACCGAGCTCGACGTCTATTCGGACGAGTACGAGTGGCTTTCGCACTCGATCGTTCCGAACGCGGAGGCGCCGACCGAATGGCGTGTCGACGTGGGCAGCTCGCAGTGTTCGCGCCCCTACTCAGCGGCGCTGCTCAACATCTCGGCGATGAGCTTCGGCTCGCTCTCGGCGAACGCGATCCTCGCGCTCAACAAGGGCGCAGCGGCGGGCAGTTTCTACCACGACACCGGCGAAGGCGGCATCTCGCGCTATCACCGCGAGCACGGAGGCGATCTGGTGTGGGAAATCGGCAGCGGCTATTTCGGCTGCCGCGACGGCGACGGCCGGTTCGATCCCGCACGCTTCGCCGAAACCGCGCAGATCGACCAGGTCAAAATGATCGAGATCAAGCTCAGCCAGGGCGCCAAGCCCGGCCACGGCGGGGTGCTTCCAGGCGCCAAGGTGACCGCCGAGATCGCCGCAGCGCGCGGCGTGCCGCAAGGCAAGGACTGCATTTCTCCGCCCGCACATTCGACCTTCTCGACCCCGATCGAACTGCTCGAATGGGCGGCACAGCTGCGCGATCTCTCGGGTGGCAAGCCAGTCGGCGCGAAGCTTTGCGTCGGCAAGATCCACGAAGTGTTCGCCCTGATGAAGGCGATGCGCGAAACCGGCATCCGGCTGGATTATATCGTCGTGGACGGGGCCGAAGGCGGGACAGGCGCCGCGCCGGTCGAGCTTTCGAACCGGGTCGGCATGCCGCTGCGAGAGGGACTGATCGTGCTCCGGAACGCCCTGATAGGCTGCGATCTCAAACACGAGACCAGGCTCGTCGCCGCGGGCAAGGTCCATTCGGGCGCCGGTATGGCGATCAATTTCGGTCTCGGTGCCGACTGGTGCAACGCCGCTCGGGCATTCATGTTCGCCCTGGGCTGCGTCCAGTCGATGCGCTGCCACGAGGACACCTGCCCCACCGGCGTCGCCACGCAGGACGCCACCCGCCAGCGTGGGCTGGTGGTGATGGACAAGGCAGAGCGTGTCACGCGCTTCCAGCGCCACACGCTCCACGGCCTGCGCGAGATGATCGTTGCGATGGGACTCGAGACGCCATGGGAGATCGAGCCGTGCAACATCTCCGAGCGACAGAACGCGGCCCATTCGGACAGCATCGACCGGATCTACAACTTTCTCGACAAGGGCGAACTGCTCGCCGATCCCGGCGCGACCCAATACGCGCGTGACTGGCACCAGGCACGCGCCGACAGTTTCGCGCGGGCGATCTAGGCCCCGAGGCCCAAGCCTAAGTCCCGTATTCTCCGATCGCTTCGAAGATTCGGCCGATTGCGGCGCGGTCGGTTTCGCTGACTTCGGGCCGCCAGATCTCGAACAGCAGCACAACCCGCTGTTGCGGCCCTTCGTTGCGCGCCTCGTGTTCGATCGAATCGTCGAAGATCAGCGGCACGCGCTCTTCCCAGCTGCGGGTCTCGCTGCCCACGCGCAGCCAGCAGGCGGGTGCGGTCATGATCGGGATATGGCAGATCAGCCTTGTGTTGAGCATCCCGGTATGCGGTGTGATGTGCGTGCCGGGAAGAAGCCGGGACCAGTGCGCGTTGGGCGATCGGCCGGCGATCTCGGGCATGGGTGCCCGATCGAGCGCCGCCATCGTGGCCGGGCACCGCGCGGCATTATCTTCGACAGGTGCGCCGTCGCGCCAGAAATGAAACGCACTCCAGTCGCTGCTGTCGAGCAGCGGATTGTTGGGCGCCGGCCGATGCGCACGGCGTTCGACATAGGGGGTGAAGCCCTCGCCACCTTGCTCGATTATCGCGGCCAGTTCATCCCGCATGGCGGGCAGCAGGCCAAGAATTTCTTCCAACCACGGAAATTCGGCGGGGTCGAAGAAGCGTCTCTGCGGCAGCCCGGGGAAATAGAACACAGACGGTTCCTGGAGGTAAAGACGGCACTTGCCCGTAAGAAGTTGGACCGCTTCCTCCATGGCAGGCGACAGCTCGCCCTCCAGGGCCTGGCGCAGATGCGCCTCGAACTCCGCACTCGCGCTGACGATAAAACGCTGGGCATGTTCGTACAGCGCGCGCAGCGATCGCGGAACGTCGCCCTCGGCCGCCGCCTGGTTCGATGCCGTGCGATAGAACGTCGATGCCGCGCGCGCGTCGCTCGCCTGCTCGCGTAACATACCCTTGAGCAGCAACGCCCCCAGTTCTCGGGCGCTGAACTCGAGCTGCCTGTCGACCGCAGCTTCTGCCGCATCGCGCCGACCGAGCGCGAGCTCTGCGTTGGCAAGCGCGATCCAGGGGAAATCCGCCGCAGCCGAAGTATGGCCGGCTGCCTCGCGAAGCAGCGTCGCCGCACGTTCCATGTCGCGCACGGCAAGCGCGGACAAGCCTTCGTCGACGGTGGACCTGTATGTTCCGGTCATGCCCCGGCAGCATACGCGAGAGCGGCGCTCCCGAGCAAGCGACGCCGCCACTGAGGTCGCAAATAGGCGCGGCCGTTCCGAAATGCGACCGCGCCGGGAAGAGCCGCCTACTGGTTCATCGTCGCGAAGAAGTCTTCGTTGGTCTTGGAATCCTTCATCTTGTCGAGGAGGAATTCCATCGCGTCGATCGTGCCCATCTGCATGAGGATGCGGCGCAGGACCCACATCTTGGAGAGCTTGTCCTTCTCGACCAGCAGCTCTTCCTTGCGGGTGCCGCTCTTGCCCACGTCGAGCGCGGGGAAGATGCGCTTGTCGGCAACCTTGCGGTCGAGCACAATCTCGGAGTTGCCGGTGCCCTTGAACTCCTCGAAGATGACCTCGTCCATGCGGCTGCCAGTGTCGATCAGCGCGGTGGCGATGATCGAGAGCGAACCGCCTTCCTCGATGTTGCGTGCCGCGCCGAAGAAGCGCTTGGGACGCTGCAGCGCATTGGCATCGACGCCGCCGGTCAGGACTTTGCCCGAGCTCGGCACTACGGTGTTGTAGGCGCGGCCCAAGCGAGTGATCGAATCGAGCAGGATCACCACATCCTTCTTGTGCTCGACCAGCCGCTTGGCCTTCTCGATCACCATTTCGGCCACTTGCACGTGGCGCGTCGCGGGCTCGTCGAAGGTGGAAGAGATGACCTCGCCCTTCACGCTGCGCTGCATGTCGGTGACTTCCTCGGGCCGCTCGTCGACCAGCAGCACCAGCAGGAACACCTCTGGGTGGTTGTCGGTGATCGCCTTGGCGATGTTCTGCAGCAGCACGGTCTTGCCGGTGCGCGGCGGGGCGACGATCAGCGCGCGCTGGCCCTTGCCCTGCGGCGAGATGATATCGATCACCCGCGCGCTCTTGTCCTTTACCGTCGGATCGTCCGAATCGAGCGTCAGCTTGGATTCGGGATAGAGCGGGGTGAGGTTGTCGAAGTTGGTCCGGTGGCGGACCTGGTCCGGATCGTCGAAATTGACCTGTGAGAGGCTTGTGAGCGCGAAATAGCGCTCGCCGTCGCGCGGGGCCCGGATTTCGCCTTCGACCGTGTCGCCGGTCCTGAGGCCCCATTTGCGGATCTGGTTGGGCGAGACGTAGATGTCGTCGGGCCCGGCGAGGTAGTTCGCCTCGGGGCTGCGGAGGAAGCCGAAGCCGTCCTGAAGCACCTCGATCGTGCCCACGCCCATGATCTTCTCGTCGTATTCCTCGTCTTCCGCGAGCTCGCGCAGGATGCAGAACATGAGGTCCTGCCGGCGCATGGTGGAAGAGCCCTCGACGCCGAGTTCCTCGGCCATTTCGACCAGTTCGGCCGGGGCTTTCTTCTTGAGTTCCTTGAGATGCATCTGGTTCGGTTCCGTGATGGGAAATGGCCGGCAGGTCGTCTGGGCTTGGAGAAAGCAGACCCGGCAGACGCTCGGCGGCGTTGCCTCGACCGGTAGGAGAGGCCCGTGAAATAGGCTCGGTACGGTCGAGCGTCAATTCGGATTGCGCGCCGCGGCGCTGCGTCAATCGGCGTTTCAGAACGGCCTGACGATCACCAGCACCACGATGAGCGCCGCGGCGATGCCGGGCACTTCGTTCAGCAACCGCAGCTTGCGCCCTTCGAGCGGGCGTTCCCCGCGCGCCAGCTTCCTGGCATAACCCGCCATCCATCCGTGATAGCCCGACAGCGCGATCACCAAGGCGAGCTTGGCGTGGAACCAGCCCTGACTCCAGGCATCGATGGCGGCCGCGAGCAGCAGACCCAACAGCCACACAATGACGATCGACGGGGTGAGGATAATCCTGAGGAGCCGCCGTTCGCGCTCGACCCAGGCACCCTCCTCAGGGGATCCCGGCGGGCTTTCCTGATGATAGACGAAGAACCGCGGGAGCATGAACAGGCCGGCCAGCCAGAAGATCACGAAGATGATATGGCCGGCCTTGAGCCAGTAATAGGTCATGCCGAGAAATTCCTGCATCGGCGCGATGTAGTCTGCGACGCGGGATTCGTCACCCCCTCCACCCGCGAACGGTATCGATCAGCGTCTCGACATGCGCGATCGGGGTGTGCTGTCCGATCCCGTGCCCGAGATTGAACACGTGCGGCCGCCCGGCAAAGGCTTCGAGAATCACGCGGATTCGCGCAACCAGCCGTTCGCCGCCTGCGAGCAGCAGCAGCGGGTCCAGGTTGCCTTGCACGGGCATACCTTCGGGTAGATTGGTCGCGACCCAAGCGGGATCGAGCGTTTCGTCGACGCCCACCGCGGTCACTCCGGTCTCGCGCGCATAGGCGGGCAGCTTTTCGCCCGCACCTTTAGGAAAGCCGATCACCGGCAGTCCGGGAAAACGCTCGCGCATCGCCGACACGATGCGCGCATTAGGAGCTATGACCCAGCGCTCGAATTCGTCGGGCGCGAGGCTGCCGGCCCACGAATCGAACAGCTGTACCGCTTCGGCCCCGGCCTCGACCTGACCGGCGAGGTATTCGATCGTCACGTTGGTGATCGCGTCGACGATGGCTTGGAAAGCACCCTCGTCGCGATACGCCATCGCGCGCGCGGCGTGCTGGTCGCGGCTGCCCTCGCCCGCGATCATGTAGGTCGCCACGGTCCACGGGCTGCCCGCGAAACCGAGCAACGTCGTGTCACCATCGAGCCGCTCGCGCACCTGGCGCACGGTTTCGTAGATGGGGATCAGCCGCGCGGGCACCGCTTCGAGGTTGGCGAGCGCAGAATCGACCAGCGGCGGCGAGAGTTGCGGTCCCTCGCCCACGAGAAACGCGAGATCCTGCCCCATGGCGTAGGGGACGATGAGAATGTCGGAGAACAGGATCGCGCCGTCGAACCCGAAGCGCTCGATCGGCTGAAGCGTGATCTCGGCCGCGGCCTCGCTGTCGTAAACCAGTTCGAGGAAACCGCCCTTCTCGGCCCGCAACGCGCGATATTCGGGAAGATAGCGGCCCGCCTGGCGCATGAGCCACAGGGGTACGCGTTCGCCGTGCTTTCCCTGCAGGGTATCGAGTAGGAGACCGGGCATTCGGATAGGTCCAATCCAAATAATAAAGATATTTAAGAAGGATGCTGGAGTCTGTTGGCCCTGTGGATAGCGGGGACAGGGGCGCCCTGCCCGATTTCTCCCGTCATGAACAGGCTCGGTGGCATCGGGACTCGGCACGCTGGCGCGTCAACAGCTCGTTTTCCACGCTGTCCCCAGCCTGTCGAGAACTCTGCGCGCATGTCCATAAGCGCGGTGCCGGAAGGCAGGTAGCGGGCACGAATCCGGCGCTCGAACTTGTCGGCAGGATTGTCCCGTGGTTTATGCCGGGCATTCTCCACAGCCGATCGCCTACATCTGGATGAACCGCCTCCACCTCCATCTCGTCTCCGATTCCACCGGAGAAACGCTCGAAATGGTGGCCAAGGCGGCGCTGGCGCAGTTCGACGGGGCCGAGATCGTGCGCCATTTCTGGCCGATGGTGCGTTCGCGCCAGCATCTCTCGCGCATTCTCCCCGATCTGGCCGACAACCCCGGGCTCGTCCTGTTCACGCTGGTCAATCCGGAGACCCGCACGACGCTCGAGGAACACTGCCGCCAGCTCGGCCTGCCCGCGGTGCCCGCGCTCGACGCGGTGACCGAGGCGCTCGAAACACAACTCGGGCAGGAGGCGCACGGGCGGCCCGGGCGCCAGCACGCGATGGACGAGGCATACTTTCGCCGGGTCGATGCAATCCACTTCACCATCGCGCACGACGACGGCATCGGGTGGGAGAACTGGGAGGAGGCCGATATCGTCCTCGCCGGCGTATCGCGCAGTTCGAAGACGCCGACCAGCATCTACCTTGCCAACCGCGGCTACAAGGTCGCCAATATCCCGCTGGTGATCGAAAGCCCTCCCCCGCCCTCGCTGTTCGGCCTCCGGCACCCCCTGGTGGTCGGGCTGACCACCGCGCCCGAGAGGCTGGTGCAGATCCGCCGTAACCGCCTGCTCAGCCTGAACGAGCAAGCCGAAACCTCCTACGTCGACAACGAGCGCGTGCGCGAGGAGGTGCAGTTCGCCCGGCGCATGTTCGCCGACAACGGCTGGCCGGTGATCGACGTCACCCGCCGCTCGATCGAAGAAACCGCCGCGGCGATCATCCGCCTGCTCGGCGAACGCGACGGCGCGAGCGAGACCTTGCTCGGATCGAAACCGATATGATCGTCCTTGCCTCGAAGAGCACCTCGCGCGCCGCGATGCTCGAGGCGGCGGGCGTTCCTTTCGAGGCGCGACCCGCGGCGATCGACGAGCGCGCGCTCGAGGCGGCGATGGACGGGGCCCGGCCCGACCAGATCGCGCTCGCGCTCGCCGAGGCCAAGGCGCTCGCAGTCGATGAGAATGCCTGCCCCGTGCTCGGGAGCGATTCGCTGGTCGTGGTCGGCGACCGGCGGTTCGACAAACCCGCCAGCCGCGAGGAAGCGGCCGAGCACCTGCGCGCGTTCTCCGGTCGGGTAATGCAACTCCATTCGGCTGCCGCGATCGCGCGCGACGGGGCGATCGTCTGGCGCCACGCGGCGCTTGCTACCCTCCATGTGCGCGCACTGTCGGAGGGCTTCATCGCCAGCTACCTCGATGCCGAATGGCCCGATGTCAGCCATTGCGTCGGAGTATTCCGGATCGAAGCGCTCGGCGTTCAGCTGTTCGAACGGATCGAGGGCGACCAGTTCACCGTGCTCGGCATGCCGCTGCTCGCGGTGCTCGGTGCGCTGCGAGACATGGGCGAGCTGCAGCGATGACCGACTTTGCCGAAGTGATCGGCGATCCGATCGCGCAGTCGAAATCGCCCGCGATCCACGGGTTCTGGATCGGCAAACTCGGCCTTGATGCCGACTATCGCGCACATCGGGTGGCCCCCGGCAGGCTCGCCGACTATCTCGAAGCGCGCCGCGCCGACCCGTCGTGGCGCGGATGCAACGTCACGATGCCGCACAAGCAGGCAATCATGCCGCTGCTCGACCGGCTCGATCCGCGCGCGGAGATGATCGGCGCGGTCAACACCGTGGCGTGCGAAAACGGGACGCTGGCAGGCTACAACACCGACGTTGCCGGCTTTCTGGAACCGCTGGGGGTCACGCTGGATCAGCGGCACCTGTTCCGCATGGCGCGCGTGCTCGGCACCGGCGGGGCAGCGCGCGCCATCGTTTCGGCTCTGGCCGCGCACGGCTTCACCATCGTGCTCGCCGGGCGCGATCCGGCCAAGGCGCGCGCCATGCTCGACGAACTCGACCCTGGCGGCGAGCACCACGCGGCCGACCTCGCGCATTTCGCCGAGCCGACCGACTTCGCGTTCGACGATCGCAAAGGCTGTTGCGACCTGATCGTCAATGCGAGCCCGCTCGGTATGCGCGGCCAACCGCCGCTCGCGTTCGACTGGAGCCACGCGCCGCCGGGCAGCGTGGCCTACGATATCGTGACCGATCCGGTGGAGACCGAATTCCTCCACAACGCCCGCGCGGCAGGCTTCGTCACGATCGACGGGCTCGCAATGCTCGTCGGGCAGGCCGCTGCGGCGTTCGAGCGCTTCTTCGGCGTCGCTCCACCGCGCGACGACGATGCCCAGCTGCGCGAAAGACTGACGCGGTGACCCGGCCGCGCATCGTGGGCCTGACCGGTTCGATCGGCATGGGAAAGTCGACCGTCGCGGCGATGTTCGAGCGCGCCGGGGTGCCGGTGTTCGACGCCGACGCCGAAGTCCGGCGAATGCAGGGACCGGGCGGCGTACTGGTATCGGCTATCGAAGCGGCGTTTCCGCGCTCGACGGGCCCCGGAGGGGTCTTGCGCAACGAGCTCGGTCGACGGGTCTTCGGCGATCCGCAGGCGCTCGCGCGGCTCGAGAAGATCGTTCATCCGGCGGTCGCGGCGAAGCGTCAGGAGTTCCTGATCGAACATGCCGGCGCGCCGCTCGTGGTATTCGATATACCGCTGCTGTTCGAGAAAGGCGGGCACGCGCAAGTCGATGCCGTGGTGGTCGTGTCCGCCCCGCCGGATGTGCAGCGTGCGCGGGTACTCTCGCGCTCCGGCATGACGCCCGAGAAGTTCGCGCGGATTCTGACGCTCCAGGTGCCCGATGCGGACAAGCGCGCCCTCGCCGATCATGTGATCGACACCGGGGCCTCGCTCGCCCAGACCGAAGCCGCGGTGCGCGCCCTCGCCGCGCGGCTGGCCGCGTAACGCGCACCAAAAAAGCCGCCGCGGCCTCTTGTCACCCGCGCCCCGGAGGCCGATAGATAAGGGGATGCGTGAAATCGTGTTCGACACCGAGACCACCGGCCTAGACCCATCCAGCGGGGACCGGATGGTCGAAATCGGATGCGTCGAGATGGTCAACCGCGTGCCCACGGGCGAGACCTTTCACGCCTATTTCAATCCGGAACGGGACATGCCCGCCGGGGCGGAGGCAGTCCACGGGCTCTCGGCCGCGTTCCTGTCGGACAAGCCGCGCTTTCGCGAGATGGCCGAGGCGCTGCTCGCCTTTATCGGCGATTCGCCCCTCGTCGCGCACAATGCCGCGTTCGATTTCGGCTTTCTCAATGCCGAGCTCGCGATCTGCGAGCGCGAGGCGGTATGCATGACGCGAATGATCGACACCGTCGCGCTCGCACGCAAGCGCCACCCGGGCGCGAAGCTCTCGCTCGACGCACTGTGCACGCGCTATGGCGTCGATCGCAGCCACCGCGTCAAGCACGGCGCTCTGCTCGATGCCGAGCTGCTCGCACAGGTCTATGTCGAGCTCACTGGCGGTCGGCAGATCGGGCTCGAGCTCGCAGCCGAAGCGCCGAGCGTCGAGATCGTCGCCATGCCACGCCGCGTGTCGGCCGAGCGCAGGCATCGGGCGCCGCGACCGCACGCGCCGAGCGCGGAGGAACTTGCACGCCATCAGGCGTTTATCGGCGTGATGAGTGCGCCCCTATGGGGCAGCTGAACGGGATCGGGGGTCTCGCACAAGCAATGGAGAAAGATCGACGATGGATATTCGCGTCTCTGGCCACCAGGTCGAAACCGGCGCCGCGCTGCAGGATCACGCCGCCGAGCGGCTCAACGGAATCGTCGACAAGTATTTCAACCGAGCGCTCACATCGCAGGTGACGTTCGGCAAGGCGCCCGCGGGCGCGTTCACCTGCGACATCGTCACCCATGTGATGCAGGGCATGATCGTGAAGGGCCACGCCGAGGCGCAGGATGCGCATCAGGCGCTCGACCGCGCGTCGGAGAAGATCGACAAGCAGCTTCGCCGCTACAAGCGCCGTCTGCAGGATCGCCACACCCAGGCCGCGCATGCGCAGCATGAGGAAGAGGCCGCCTACACGATCTTCGCCGCGCCCGACGACGAAGCCGAAGAGTCCGGCCACGACGACACGCCGATGATCGTCGCCGAGACCACCGCCGACATTCCCGAAACAAGCGTCGCCGACGCGGTGATGATGCTCGACTTGCGCGATACCAACGCCATGTTCTTCAAAAACGCTGGCACCGGACGGCATAATATGGTCTATCGCCGCCGCGATGGCTCGATCGGCTGGGTCGAGCCCCGTTGACGCCCCGGCGCGCCCGCGCCGAAAACTCCGCCGGATTAGCAGGGGCTTGTCCCATTCGGCTGCGCCGCGCGCGCACCCGTCGCCGAGCGGCGGCGTGCCGGATACAATCAAGACTGGACGATGAACGCACATTTCAGACTGATACCCGAAGCTATCGCGCTCAGCGACGCGGGTAGCAAGGCGGCTGTACTCGAAGAGCTCGCGCAGCAGTTCGAGCGGGCCTACGGCTTTCCCGCGGCCGACGTGCTCGAGGCGCTCGACGAGCGCGAGAAGCTCGGCAGCACAGGATTCGGCCGCGGCGTCGCGATTCCCCACGCGCGGCTCGCCGAAACCAAGCGCCCGGTCGCGGCGCTGCTCAAGCTCGCCGCGCCCGTCGCGTTCGACGCGGCCGACGGCATGCCGGTGGAACTCGTCTTCGGGCTCATCTCCCCCGAAAGCGCCGGTGCGGCGCATCTTCACGCGCTGGCGGCGATCTCGCGCCTGGTCCGCGACGAGGCGACGCACCGCATGCTGGTCGAGGCTACCGGCCCCGAGGCGTTGATTGCCTCGCTCACCAATGCGGGCGACCGTGACGTCGCCTGAGCCCTCGTCGGGTGCGGGCCTTCACTACCGCGCGCTCGAATCGTTATACGGCTCGGCGCCCGTCAATGCGCTGTTCGACTCTCGGCTCGAGATCGTCGGCGAAGGGCGCTCGCGGATCGAATTCGTCGTTACCGAGGCCGCCTATCACGCGGCCGGCGCGGCGCACGGCACGATCTACTTCAAGATGCTCGACGATGCGGCGTTCTATGCAGCGAACACGCTCGTCACCGACCGCTTCCTGCTAACAACTTCGTTCAATCTCCATTTCACCAAGCCGGTGCGCGCAGGGAAAGTGGTCGCGGAGGGGCGCTGGGTCAGCGGCCGACGGCGCGTACTGGTCGCGGAATCGCGCTTGGTCGACGTGGAAGGTGACGAGATCGGCCGTGGCACAGGCACTTTCATGCGCTCGCGGATCGCGCTCTCGAGCCTGTCCGGTTATCGCTCGCACGGCGGCTGAGTGTGGCCGACGATCGCCTGCCGGCGCACCTCGAGGTCGGGGCGATTCTGCGGCTCGCCGAATCGCTGGGGGGCTTCGCTACGGTTATCGAGAAAGGTGAACGCGACGCCGGGACCATCCTCGTCGTAACGATGTTTCGTGGTGCTGGCGCTCAACTATTCGAAAGAATGCCGCAACTCGACGGATCGCGCTCTTTCGTGCTTTCCAGAAAACAAGATATTGAAAATAAAAGGGAATTTATGGCGTATCTTGCCCGGCGCAAGCGGCAGGACGGCGATATCTGGATTATCGAGGCGGATATCGCGGATGCGGAACGGTTCGTCGCATCCCTACCGCGATAGGTTGACTCAAAAACGCCGCAATCTATCTGGCGCGGCAACTTCCGGTGCGCAGGCGGTGCGCGCGGCATTCGGCCGCGTCACTAGCACGCAGACGGGGAACGGCCGGCAGGCCTGACAACTGGACCCACTACCAACGCAAGACAACGCGAACAGGTCCCAGCCTGCGACTGAGCTCGTTCACCGCTCAAGAATGTCCAACGATGAACCGAAAGACCCGCCTCGCCGCGTTTGCGGCGCTCGCTTCGATCACGAGCTTTACGATCGCCAATGCCGAAGGTTCCGGCGTGAACGCCCAGCCGGGCGAGAACCCCCAGATTTCCGAGCCGGCGCTGACCGAAGAGGTCGTACCGGTCTTCGTCGAGACGGAAGTGGTTCAGCCGCTTCCTGAAGAATCCGAACAGCCCCCGGTCGACGCGGCTTCGCTAGCGGAGCTGGTCGCCTCGATGCCCGAGCGAGAGACGCTGTCGCGCGAGATGGAATGTCTTGCAGGCGCGGTTTATTTCGAATCGCGAGGCGAACCGCTTGCAGGGCAGCTTGCGGTGGCGCAGGTCGTGATCAATCGCGCCGCGTCGGGCGTCTTTCCTGCCGATTATTGCGGCGTGGTTTATCAGCGCGCGCAGTTCTCGTTCGTGCGCGGCGGATCGATGCCGCATATCCGCCGAGGCTCCGCAGCCTGGGCGCGGGCCAAAGCGGTCGCCCGCATCGCCCATGAAGGACTGTGGGAGAGCAAAGCGGGCGACGCGCTCTATTTTCACGCCACGCACGTCAGCCCGCGCTGGCGCCATTCCAAGCAGGCGCTCGCGACCATCGACAGCCATATCTTCTATCGCTGAGGACCTGCGGCTGGCGCCGCGTCAGTCGCTTACCTCGACCCATACCGGGGCGTGGTCGCTCGCCTTCTCGCGTCCGCGATAGGCCTTGTCGACGCCGGCTGCGACCACGCGGTCGGCGAGCTCGGGGCTCAACAGCAGGTGATCGATGCGAAAGCCGTGGTCGCGCTGCCACGCGCCCGCCTGATAGTCCCAGAACGTCCACACTCCGCCGCGCGGGTTCAGCGTGTCGATCGCGTCGGTCCATCCGCCGGCGAGCAGGCGCCGGTAGGCGGCGCGCGATTCGGGCTGCATCAGCGCATCGTTCGCCATCGCGCGCGGCGACCACACGTCCTTGTCCTCGGGAATGACGTTGAAGTCGCCGACCACGGCGCAAGGAATCTCGAGCGCCCAGAGCTCGGCCATGCGCGCGCGCAGGCGCTCCATCCATGCCAGCTTGTAGTCGAACTTGGGCCCGGGCTGCGGATTGCCGTTGGGCAGGTAGATGCAGGCGATCCGGACGCCGTTGACATCGGCCTCGATATAGCGGGCGTGCAGATCATCGGGATCGCCGGGCAGCGTGCGCTGCGCCTCGACCGGCGCGACCCCGTCGGCGAGGATCGCGACCCCGTTGAAGCCCTTCTGGCCGTGCCAGATCGCGTGATAGCCGATCTTCTCGAACTCTGCGGCGGGAAAGCCTTCGTCCTGGCTCTTGACCTCTTGCAGACAGGCCACCGTGGGCCGCGTTTCCTCGAGCCATTCGAGCAGGCGCGGCAGGCGTGCCTTGACCCCGTTGATGTTGAAGCTGGCGATTTTCATGCGCGCACCTTTGCCGCAAGCGGGACGCGCGGTCTAACTCAAATCCCGAAGCTGGAGCCGCAGCCGCAACCGGCGGCGGCGTTGGGGTTCTCGACCCGAAACGCGGCGCCGCCCAGCGATTCGACGAAATCGACCGTGCTGCCGGTGACGAGGTCGAGGCTGACCGGATCGACCACCAGCCGTACCCCATCGGTCTCGCTGACGCTGTCGCCGGCCTCGGGTTCGCCGGCGAGGTCGAACTTGTACTGAAAGCCGGAGCAGCCGCCGCCTTCGACCGAGAGCCGCAGGATCGCGGGTTTCGCTTGGCGCTGGGCGATCGAGGCGACGCGCTTGGCCGCAGCGGAGGTGAGGGTCAGCGTTTGAGCCATGGCGGCGATATGGGGGCGGCGTGCCGCCTGCTCAACCCGTGGTGATGTAACTGCGCATCGCCGCGGCGTCGCGCTCGACCTCGTCGAGACGCGACTTGACGAGATCGCCGATGGAGATGAAGCCGCACATGATCTCGCCTTCGACCACCGGCAGGTGGCGGATGCGCCGCTGCGTCATCAGCGCCAGCGCCTCGTCCACCCTGGTCGCAGGTTCGATCGTTATCGCGGGCGCGGTCATCACCTCGCCGACCGTTCGGTCGAGCGCCTGCGCGCCTTCGTGCGCCATGCAGTAAAGAACGTCGCGTTCGGAAAAGATGCCCGCGACCTTGCCGCCGTTCATCACCGGAAGCGCGCCGATCTTTCGTTCGGCGAGCAGAGCGACCGCCTCGCGAACGCTGGTTTCGGCCTCGCAACGCACGATATCGGCGCTCGGGCGCGCGACGATGAGCCTTGCAATGTCCATCGTGTCGATCTCCTTCTTCACGGGGAGAATGCCATGAATCGCCCGCCATTGCCAATCGCGGCGACAAGGCCCAAGTGGGCCGCATGGTCCCCAAGTCGCCCCTCGAAGAACCCGACAATGCTGCGTTCGCCTGGGCGCGCTACAAGCGGCTGATGCGGTTCATGGCGCTGGTGACGCTCGCGGTGGTCGCGCTGGTTCTCGTCTATCTCTACTTTACCGGCAGTGCGCTCTCGATCCACTTCTACATTGCCACCGGGCTCGGCGTTGGCGCGGCGATGATGCTCACCGCTGCGTTGATGGGGCTGGTGTTCCTCTCGAGCGGCACGGGGCACGACGAGAGCGTGACCGACCTGATGGATAACGACGAGTGGAAAAGTTGAGAGCCTAATCCCCGGCCGGTCGAAGCCGAAACTCCTCGACCGGCTCGCCGCCGATCAGGTGCTGCTGGATGATCCGCTCGAGCACCGGTTCGCTGCACGAATGATACCAGACCCCGTCGGGCCAGACGACGGCGACCGGCCCCGCCTCGCAGATCTGCAAGCAATCGGCCTTGGTCCGCTGCACGCTCGACCCCGCCAGCCCCAACTCCTTGAGCCGCCGCTTGAGATATTTCCACGCGCGCTCGCCATCCTCGCGGCGGCAGCATTTCTGCTTGTCCGACATCGCGCAGAGGAAGATGTGACGCTCGATCCGCTCGCCGCCGATCTGCCTCAGCGCCTTGCGCGCCTTGGCGAGATTGCCCGTCCTGCTCACTCCTCGCCCAGCCAGCGGTCGAGCCAGGCGAACACCGTCTGGTGCCACTGGAGCGAGTTCTTCGGATCGAGCACCCAGTGGTTCTCTTCGGGGAACACGAGCAGCTGTGCGGGCACGCCCTGCTCCTGCAACGCCGTGAACGCGCCGAGCGCCTGGGTATAGGGCACGCGGAAGTCCTTCTGCCCGGTCACCACCAGCATCGGAGTCTTCCATTGGTCGACGTGATGGACCGGGTTCCATTTTTCGTAGAGTTCGGGGTTCTCGGCGTAGGAGCCTCCGAAGTCCCAGCGGGGAAACCACAGTTCCTCGGTCGCGTAGTAGAAGCTGCGCATGTCGAACAGGCCGTCGTGCTGCACCAGGCAGTCGAACCGATCGGGCCATTTCCCGGCGATCCAGTTCATCATGTACCCGCCGTAGCTCGCCCCCATCGCGCAGGCGCGGTTGCCGTCGATCTGCGGGTCGAGCGCGAGCGCGGCGGCGAGGCCCTTCTGCAGGTCGATCAGCGGCTTGCCGCCCCAATCGCGGTTGATGCTGTCGGTGAAGGCCTGGCCGTATCCGGTGCTGCCGTGGAAATCGACCGAGATCACCGCGTAGCCTTGGCTCGCGACCACGCGCGGGTTCCAGCGGGTGGACCAGCCATCGTTGAACGAGCCCTGCGGTCCGCCGTGGACGTAGAGGATCGCGGGCATCTCGCCCTCGAATCCTTCGAGCTTGGTGATCTGACCCCACACGGTGTCGCCGTTCGCGCCGGCGAAGCTGAAGCGGCGGGTGACGATCGGCGCGAGACGCCAGAGATGGCGGCCCGCGACCTCGGTCAGCGGCATCGCCTGCCCCCAGTCTCGGGAGACGAACAGTTCGGGCGGTGCACCGATCGAATCACGGGTGAACAGCAGCCGCTCGCCCGGCAGCGGGGTGACGTTGCCGATGTGCGCCTCGTTGCCCGCCATGAGGTCGAGCTCGGTGACTTCGCCCGTCGTGGGATCGATGCGGAACGCGGGCGTATCGAGCACGTCCTGTGCGGTGGCGACGATCCAGCGCGAATCGGGGGTCCAGGCGAGCGAGCCGAACGAGCGGTCGAAGCCTTGCGTCAGCGCACGCGTCTCTCCGGTTGCGAGATTGCGCAGGTGGATCACCAGCCGGTCCGATTCGTAGCCCGGCCGCGCCATCGCGGCGTAGGCGAGCCACTTGCCGTCGGGCGAAGGTGCGGGCAGCGTGTCGACCGCCTCGTTGCCGTAGGTCAGGTTGATCGGCTCGCCGCCCTCCAGCCCGTTCCACCAGATGTCGACGTTGGTCGAGGTCGGCTCGGCGCGGTTGGAGAGGCGCGCGGCGAAGTAGACGCCCGAGCCGTCGGGCGCCCAGGCGATCTCCTCGCCGCCGCCGAACGGCTTGGTCGGGGTATCGCCGACCAGCGCGCCCTCGCCCATCGGCCCGTCGAGCGGAATGCCCGCGCCCGCAGCCTTGCCGTCGACGAGGTCGAACGCGAAGACGCGGCCGTAGGTGCCCGGCGTCTCCCAGGTATCCCAATGGCGGACGAAGCCGTCGTTCGCGTCGTAGAGCCGCCCGTCGCCCGGGCCGGGTAGGTGCCGTGGTTCGCCTTCGCAACCAAAGGTCGTGCACTCGCGCCCGATATCGCCGTAGAGCGCGATCTTGCCGCCCGCGGGCGAGAGCGCGAAGCCCGCGACGTCGGCAGCAACGTCGGTCACTTGCGTGGGCCGGCCAGCCTTGCCATCATCCGACAAGGCGACGCGCCAGACCTGCGCGGTGTCGCCGTCGCGGTCTGACAGGAAGTAGAGCCCGCTATCGGCGCCGAACGCCGCCCCGCTGGCGCTGCCGCCGAGGTCGAGCTCGATCGGCTTGCCGGCGGGATCGGAAAGGTCCCGCAGATAGAGCTTGCCGGTGCGCTCGTAGCTCGCGGAGTCGGTTTCGGTGACGGTATAGACGACCCAGCGCCCGTCCGGCGAAGCCGCCGGCCCGCCGAGCCGCGGCATGGTCACCAGATCCTGCGCGCTCATCGGTGCCTGGGCATCCTGGGCGAGCGAAGGCGCGGCGAATGCCAGCGCGGCGAGAGAGGCTGCGAAGCCCGAGGACTTTATCATGCGCGTCGGCCTAGCGCGTCGCGCCGGCCGGGAAAAGGCGTTTGCTCAGCCGCGCTTGCCGGCAATTCGCGCGATTTCGGCCTTGACCATCTTCTCGACCATGCCGGGCAGATTGCGGTCCAGCCATTCGGCGAGCATCGGCCGGAGCATCTCGCGCACCAGCCCCTCGAGCGAGGTTTCGCCCGAACGCACGATCTGCGGCGGTGCGCCGGGCTCCGCGAGCATTGCGAGCGCGGCGAGGTTCTCGCGCAGCGAAATGCGCACCGCATCGGTGGTCAGCGGCGAATCCTCCTCGTCTTCCGAAACGGCTTCGTGGAACTCGTTCTCGGCAGGCGCTTCCTCGACGAAGTCCGCAACCCCGAGGTCGAGAACTTCCTCGGCGTCCTCGTCGCTCTCTAGGCCGGAGACCGGTTCGGGCGCGTTCAGGCCGTCTTCCTCGCGCCGGCGGCGTGTCTCGATCGCCGTCGCGCGGTTGTCGCGCGCGATCACCTTCTTGATCGATTCGAGGATTTCCTCGACCGAAGCCTCGCCCTGTTGCCGCATAGACCGCTCCACACCCCCGCTGCAGCCTGTCGCGCGGTCTCAGTCGACCGGCGCGTAGGGCTGCGTTTGTTCGGCCGGAATTTCCGCGTCCTGTGCCGGGATGTCAACGGTTCTCGTCGATTGGGCGACCGGATCGGGATCGCGGTCCCAATCCCACCACTTGCCCTCGACCCGCTCGAAGTTGAGCTGCGGATCGTAGAGCAGGCCCTCGCTCTCGAGCCCGAGGTCGCGCGCTTCGGCACGGCCCATCGCGGCGAGCAGGCTGAATCCCGCCACATAGGCATTGCGCCGTGCGGTAATCAGCTCGACCCGCGCGTTGAGCAGTTCCTGCTCGGCGTTGAGTACGTCGAGGATCGTGCGGTTGCCGATCGAGTTTTCCGCGCGCACGCCTTCCAGGCTGAGTTCGGCGGCCGCGACCGCCGTCTGCGAGCTTTCGATGATCGCGAGCGAGGCGCGCCAGCTCGAATAGGCGGCGCGGACTTGCGCGATCACGTCGCGCTCGGCGGCGATCACTTCTTCGAGCGCGGCCGAGGCGCGCGCCTGTGCCTGGCGCTGGAGTGCGGCCGGGCGCCCGCCCTGGAAGATCGGGATACTGATCTGAACCCCAGCCTGCGCCTCGGTGGACGTTTGCGAGGGATTCGCGCCCGGCACCGTAGGATCGGTGACCGCGCCGCCGAGCGTACCGAGGAAGTTGTTGTAACCATAGCCGGTGAAGAGCGAAACGCGCGGCAGCCGTCCCGCGCCGGCAACGTCGATATCGTAGTCCGCGGCATCGGCCCGCTCGCGCGCCGCGATAAGATCGGGATTGTTCTCGAGCGCGACGTCGACCGCGGCCTCGGGGCTGTCGGGCAGGCCGGGCAGCGGCGGCGGCGGCTGAAGCGCGTCGGGCGCCTCGCCGACGAGCTCGATATAGTTCTCCCGCGCTGCGATCAGGTTCGCCTGCGCCGCACGCAGGTCGCTCCGGGCGATCGCAAGGCGCGATTCGGATTGCGCGACGTCGGTGCGCGTCAGATCGCCGATCTCGAACCGGTCGCTGGTCGCCTCGAGGTTCGTCGAAAGCACGTCGACCTGGTTCGTCGCGAGTCCCACCAGTGCCTCGTTTCGGATGACATCCATATAGGCCGCGACGACCTGGCTGAAGATCGCCGATTCGGTCGCGCGCAGTTCGGCCTGGCCGGCCTCCACCCGTTCTTCTGCGGCGCGCACTGCGTTCTTGACCGCGCCTCCCGAATAGATCGGCACGCCGAGGTCGATATTGCCGTTGATCGCGCGTTCGGGAGTCGTGAAGTTGGTCGAGCTCTGCTTGAGGAACTCGACGTACTGGCCGGTCGCCGACACATCGGGCCGTCCGGCCGACTTCTCGATCGGCACGTTCTCGTCGTTGGCGCGCTGTTGCGCGCGCGCCGCTTCCAGCGTCGGATTCGCGCGATAGGCGTCGACCAGCGCCTCGCGCAGCGTGTCGGCCTGCGCCGGCGCGGCCGCGAGCAGCGCCGTACCGGCCAGCAAGGCCAGCTTCGCAACCCTCCCGTTCATGTCAGAAACTCCATCGTTTCGGCGTATCGAATCCCGGGAGGCGCGGAATGCCCATTTCGGCGAGCCGCAGCCACCCGATCCCGTCGCCGGCCTTGCGCCCCACGGCGAGGCGGGTGACGCCGTTCTCGGCCAGCCCGCCCGCCACGCGCCCGTCGTGGCCAAGACGTCTGGCGAGCGTGTCGGGGAAAGTCTCGACCGCGCCATCGATCAGCACGAGCGAGTAGGCGCCGCGCAGCGATCCGCGCGCCGCTTCGGGCGTGACGACCTTCATCGAGCCGACCAGCGGTTCGATCAGCGCGGGCAGGTATCCGCTGCCGCCGTCGATCACCAGCGCACTATCGCTCTCGACCGGCCGCGCCTCGCGCAATAGCGCGCCGTAGAACACCGGCGCGGCAATATGGCCGCCCTCGTCGAGCGCGATCGCACGATCCATATAGGCGACCCCGCGCGCGCCTGCGGGCACGTGGTTCTCGCGCGGGACCGCGCGCATCCGCTCGAGCACGAAAGCGTCGTTGACCCCGCTGGTGCGCAGCTGGCTGTCGATCATCGCGCGGCGCGCCGCAGCGTAGTCGGTCGGAGCGGGGCGGGTTTCGGCAAGTGTCATGGGAGGCCTCGGCGTGTGTATTACACGCTTAATACAGTTGGTCAACGGGGCTTGGCTTTAGGCGTATCGCCGCCCACGGCCAAGCGCTTTGACGCTAGGTGCCGCCCGGGACTATGGGATCAGTCAATCGATAGGAAGGAACTTGGCTTCGATGAGCGACTTCGATGGACGGCCCCTCGTCACGATCCGCGAGGCGGACCTGGTCGAGAGCGTGGCCGACGCGCTGCAGTACATCTCGTACTATCATCCGATGGACTATATCCGCGCGCTCGGCGCTGCCTACGAGGCCGAGCAGGGCCCCGCGGCGAAAGATGCGATCGCGCAGATCCTGACCAACAGCCGCATGTGCGCCGAAGGGCACCGGCCGATCTGCCAGGACACCGGCATCGTCAACGTGTTCGTCGAATGGGGGCAGGACTGCCACCTCGATTCGGCGAAGAGCCTGCAGGACGTGGTCGATGAAGGCGTGCGCCGCGCCTACAACCATCCCGACAACAAGCTGCGCGCCTCGATCCTCGCCGATCCGGCCTTCACCCGCCGCAACACCCGCGACAACACCCCGTGCGTCCTCTCGGTCGAGATGGTGCCGGGCAATACCGTGTCGATCGACGTCGCGGCCAAGGGCGGTGGAAGCGAGAACAAGTCCAAATTCAAGATGATGAACCCGAGCGACAATATCGTTGCCTGGGTGCTCGAGCAGATCCCCTCGATGGGCGCGGGCTGGTGCCCGCCGGGCATGCTCGGGATCGGCATCGGCGGCACCGCCGAACACTGCGTCAAGCTCGCCAAGCAGAGCCTGATGGAGCCGATCGACATGGCGCAGCTCAAGGCCCGCGGGCCGCAAAGCGATATCGAGAAGCTGCGGATCGAGATCTACGACGCGGTCAACGCGCAAGGGGTGGGTGCGCAGGGGCTGGGCGGGCTTTCGACGGTGCTCGACGTCAAGATCTACGATGCGCCCTGCCACGCCGCGGGCAAGCCGGTGGCGATGATCCCCAATTGCGCCGCGACGCGCCACGCGCACTTCACGCTCGACGGCTCGGGCCCGGCCTATCTCGAACCTCCGAAGCTGGACGAATGGCCCGACGTTCACTGGCAGCCCGACGCGTCGGCGAAGCGGGTCAACCTCGACACGCTCACGAAGGACGAAGTGGAAAACTGGCAGCACGGCGACCGCCTGCTGCTGTCCGGAAAGATGCTCACCGGGCGCGACGCGGCGCACAAGCGCATCCAGGACATGCTCGCGAAAGGCGAGGAACTGCCGGTCGATTTCCGCGGCCGCGCGATCTACTATGTCGGTCCGGTCGATCCGGTCATGGGCGAGGTCGTCGGCCCCGCGGGCCCGACCACCGCGACGCGAATGGACAAGTTCACCGGGATGATGCTCGATCTGGGCCTGCTCGCGATGATCGGCAAGGCCGAGCGCGGAGCCGACGCGGTCGAGGTCATCAGCCGCTTCAAGGTCGCCTATCTGATGGCGACCGGCGGCGCGGCCTATCTGGTGGCGCGCGCGATCAAGGAGGCGAAGGTCGTCGGCTTCGAGGATCTCGGCATGGAAGCGATCTACGAGTTCACCGTCGAGGACATGCCGGTGACCGTCGCGGTCGACGCCGCGGGCAACAACGTCCACACGCTCGCGCCCGCGCAGTGGAAGGAGCGGATCGCGCGCGAGGGGCTGCTGGAAGGCGCGTGAGCGGCGCACGAGCGCTGCCGGACGCCTTGCGGCTCGACCAAGCGCCGAAGCGCTCCGACGACGGCGCTGGCGCTGCGCCGTGCGGTGCGGCTAGAGCGATGGTTTGAATATGGCCGAATCCGTCCTCTTGCACGAACGCGCGCGCGTTCCGGTTGTTACCGTTCTCGCCTCGATGGCGGGGCTGTGGCTGTGCTATTTCCTGCTTACCACCGTGCGCGGCGCGATCATCGGTTTCGAGCCGCAAATGGAGATGCTTTGGCGCCGCGGCGTGGTGACGCTGGTCGGCATCGGGATGACCGTGCTGCTGTGGGCCATCCTGCGGCTGTTCGACAACCGGCCACTATGGCTGAAAATACTCGCGGCGGTGCTCGTCGCCATGCCGATCTCGATCCCGATCGCGCAGACCAACCAGTGGATCTTCGCCGAAATGCAGCGCAAGGTAGAGGAGAACTACGGCAAGGAGCGGGGAATCAATATCCGGCGCGACGAGGCAGGCAACCTGCTGGTCGACATCCCGCCGGAGACCTACCGCGATCTTACCGGGCTCGGGGTCAGCACCGACGCCGCTGCGGGCGGCGCGCCGGCGAGCGTGATCATCAAGCCGGCGCCCACGAGGCTCGATCAGTGGTTGCAGGTGATCGACATCGCGCTCGGCCGCTACTTCCTCCTGCTCGCCTGGGCCTCGCTCTATTTCGCCATGCTCGCAGGCGCGCAGGCACGAGCGGCAGAGCGGCGCGAAGAGCGTTTCCGCAGTGCGGCCAAGGCGGCCGAACTGCGATCCTTGCGCTATCAGGTGAACCCGCATTTTCTGTTCAATACGCTCAATTCGCTGTCGTCCCTGGTGATGACTGGCAAGAGCGAGCGCGCCGAAACGATGATCCAGTCGATCGCCGGCTTCTACCGTCACAGCCTCGCCGACGATCCTACGGGCGATGTGGCCCTGGCCGACGAGTTCGAACTCCAGCGCCAGTATCTCGCGATCGAAGGCGTGCGTTTCCCCGATCGGCTCGAAGCGGTATTCGACCTTCCCGAAGGACTCGCCGAGGCGCGCGTGCCGGGGATGATTCTGCAACCGCTGGTCGAAAACTCGGTCAAGTACGCGGTCGCGCCGCACAAGCGCCCCGTCACGATCCGCGTCGCCGCGCGCGAGGACTACGGCCGGCTCGCAATCACCGTCGAGGACGACGGACCGGGCAAGCCGGGCGCCGACAACGGCGGTTTCGGCATCGGCCTCGCCAATGTCCGCGACCGGCTCGAGGCGCGCTTCGGCAAGGAGGCGGTGATCACTTCCGGACCGGTCGAAGACGGCTACCTGACCGAAATCCGCATTCCGCTGGTGAAACATGGCTGACGAACCCGAAACCAGGCCCCTGCGCACGCTGATCGTCGACGACGAACCGCTTGCGGTCGAGCGGATGCAGGTGATCTGCGCGAGACTGCCCCAGCTCGCGGTGGTCGGCACCGCCAGCGATGGCGCCGCAGCGCTGCGGCTGGTCGAGGCGCTCGCGCCCGACCTCGTCCTGCTCGACATGACCATGCCCGAGGTCGACGGGCTCGCGGTTGCGCGCAAGCTTGCGGAGCGCGCGCGGCGGCCGGCCGTGATCTTCGTCACTGCGCACGATCATTTCGCGGTCGAGGCGTTCGATCTCGACGCGGTCGATTATGTACTCAAACCCGTCGCCCACGATCGGCTCGCGCGTGCGATCGAACGGGCGGTCTCGCGCCAGACGCGGCCCGCGCGTGCCGAGAGCAAGTGGCTCGAGGAACTGTGGGTGCCGCACCGGTCCGAACTGCTGCGGGTCGAGGTCGACCGGATCGACCGGATCGATGCCGAGCGCGACTATGTGCGGCTCCATCTGGGCGATCGCAGCTATCTCCTGCTGCAAACGATCGCGGGGCTGGAGGATCGGCTCGATCCGCATGCCTTCATCCGTATCCACCGCTCGACGATCCTGCGCAAGGATCGCATTCGCGGCCTGCGCCACGATGGGCTCGGAGTTTGGTCCGCGGAACTCGAGAATGGCGAAGCGTTGCGGATCGGGCGCACCTATCTGCCGAAGGTCAAGGCGATGGCCGGACGTTAGGCCGAAGCGGCTTCGGCAGAAAGTTCGGCCCGGACCGGGGGACTGAACCGGTCCGGGCCGAACGGCGGCCGAGGGGTGATCAGCCGCCGAGCCGCTGCGCGTCGACGACGGCAGCGAATTGCGTCTTCGCGCTCTCTTTCATCTCGGTGTAGCATTTGCGCGCCGAGGCGCTGCGCACGAGCGTGCCGGTGGCCACTTTCTCGAGGCCGCAGTATTCGCGGGCCACGACGTCGATACGGCGTTCGAGCGCCTGTTGGCCGGCTTCGTTTGCGAGGTTGAGGTCGCCGTACGGAATCGAAAACGTCTCGGCGAATGCGCGAGCGGCGGTGCCGAGAACCGCAGCGGCGGTCAGTGCGATAAGGGGGCGTTTCATCGTCTGGGTCCTCCACTTGCCGGCGCCTCGTCGGGGGGCTGTGGGCGCCGCGCAGTCGAGGGATACTCGCGATCCGGTACACCTGCATTCGCGCGTCGACTGCGCACTGTCGGGTGTCGACCGGCGTAGCGGGCGACGGACCGACGCACCGAACCGCCCGACGAAGCGCGTTTGGCAAACGACCGGCGCGGGTGCATTATGCTGAGGGTCAAAACCCAATCAGGTCGAGGATCGTGATTGCCCATGGAAGCCCGCCGACAAGGAGCGCAGCGCAGTCGCCTGGCAGCGCCAGGCGCAAGCAAGCGACGCCGCTCGGCGGGCTTCCATGGGCAACCGCCCTTCGGCTGGCTGCTTGCAGCAGCCACTCAGGACAAGCTGCGCCTGCGGCGCAGCGGCGGGCGGCTTTTGGCGCCATGCGGCATCGGGGTTCCCCGCAAAGTATTACTTTGCGGGGGCCCGGCCGCGCGTCGGTCACGATGGAGTTCCATCGCTCCCTCCTTGCTCCTTGCCTGGCGCCAAAATCCGCTCCGTCACGACCTCGACCTGATTGGGTTTTGACCCTGGCATGGCCGTGATCCTCATCTTCCTGCTCGGGATCGGCAACTTCGCGCTGCACAAGGCGGTGCTCGAAAGCGGGCATCCCCTGCTCGGCCGTATGCCGTGGTTCGTGCACATGCTCGGCGGGCGGATCACGCTGGTGACCGAGTTTCTCGTGCTGCTCGCAGCGATGCTGCTGGTGGCGAACGGCTGGCCCGCGGTCGCTTGGGCCTACCTGCTCTACACCGGCCTCAATCTTGCTTCGGCCTGGTTGATCCTGACCGGCCGGGTCTGACGCGGGAAACGCATGCCGCCCACTGCGTTCTCGCTCGCATGACCGATGCACGTCCTCTGTGGCTCGTGGCCAACCCGGCAAGCGGCAGCAACACGCCCGCTGCCGTCGAGGCGCTCGAGAGCTGTTGCGGCGATCACGGCTTTGCGCTCGATCGGCGTGTGGCCTTCCCCGACGAGCCGCTCCCGGACGCCGCCGCGCTCGACGCCGCCGGGGTCGAGACGCTCGCGGTCTATGCCGGCGACGGCACGATCAATGCAGCGGTCACGGGGCTATACGGCTGGCGCGGCGCGATCCTCGTGCTTCCGGGCGGAACGATGAACCTGCTCGCCAAGCGCCTGCACGGCGAAGCGCCGAGCGAGGAGATCGTCGCGCGGGTCAGCGCAGGAGCGGCGCGACGGGTGCGCCCGAAAGTGGCGCGCACGGCCTATGGCGACGCGCTCGCGGGTTTGCTCGCCGGTCCCGGCACCAGCTGGTACGCCGTGCGCGAGGCAATGCGCGACATCGACATCGCCGGCATGGCGGAAAGTGCGGGCGAGGCATTCGCCGAGACCACCGGCGGTTCGATGCTCCACTGCGCGCAGCCGCGCCTCGGCCGCGCCGACGGCTATCCGTTGCTCGAGATCACCCCCGGCGAGTGGGGCATGCAGCTCGATGCCTATCACGCCGAAAACGCGGGCGAGTTCATCCAGCAGAGCTGGGCGCTTCTGCGCCGGCAGTTCCGCGAAGGGCCCCACCACCGGCTCGGCCTGCTCGACCGGCTTGGGGTTGCCAACGGCGGTCACGAACCGATCGGGCTGCTGATCGACGGCGAACGCGTCGAAGGCGCACCGCGCGAGGAATTCACCGTGGCCGCGTGCGAGGTCGATCTGCTAGCGACCGCGAATGGCTGCTGAACCCACGCTTCTGTTTCATCTGAGCGACATCCACTTCGGGCTTGAGGACAATCGCGCGCTCGACTGGGTCCGGCAGGAGATCGTCGAGCAGGCGCCGGCGGCAGTGGCGATCACCGGCGACCTGACGATGCGTGCGCGCACGCACGAATTCGAGGCGGCGTGCCGCTGGATCGAATCGCTCGACGTCCCCGTCACCGTCGAAGTGGGTAATCACGATCTGCCCTACTTCAATCTCGCCGAGCGTTTCTTCCATCCCTATCGCCGGATCCGCGGGATCGAGGACCGGATCGAGCGCGAGATCGACCTGCCCGGCCTGGCGATCGTGCCGCTCAAGACCGCCGTGCGGATGCAGCCGCGCTTCAACTGGTCGAAGGGTTGGGTCAGCAGCCGCGCCCTGCGCAAATGCCTCGCCGCGATCGATGCGCTGCCCGAAGGCACCCAGGCGCTGGTCACCTGCCACCATCCGTTGCGCGAAGTCGGCACAGCGGGGACCGCGCTCACCCGCGGCGGATCGAAGGCGCTCGCCGCGCTTGCCAAGCGCCCGGTGCTCGCGGTGCTCTCGGGCCATGTCCACGACGCGTTCGACATCGTCGAGGATACGAAGAACGGCCCGGTGCGGATGATCGGCGCGGGGACGCTGTCGAAACGCACGCGCTCGACCCCGCCGAGCTTCAACGAGCTGACCTGGGACGGGACGACGCTGCACGTGCGGGTGCGCAACCTCGAACATGTGCGCACGCGGGACATGCAGATCGACGACGTGCCCGAAGATGCGCGCCCGCCGCGCCAGCCCGGCGAGCCGGTCGCCCCGGTGCGGCAGATTCCTCGTACCGACCCGCCTGTGCACTGATGGGGCGCCAAGACGAAAAGGGCGGCCCCTCGCGGGACCGCCCTTTCGGTGTTCGTGTGCCGGACCGGTTTAGCGCTTCGAGAACTGGAAGCTGCGGCGGGCCTTGGCGCGGCCGTACTTCTTGCGCTCGACCACGCGGCTGTCGCGGGT